>JAICMI010000173.1 GCA_025929315.1 Frankiaceae bacterium | reverse complement strand
GAGGAGTATGGGCTTGGTTCGCTCACCGCGCTGCCGGTAATCGAGACGCAGGCCGGTGACGTGTCGGCCTATATCCCTACCAACGTCATCTCCATCACCGACGGCCAGATCTTCCTCGAGACCGACCTGTTCAACTCGGGTGTGCGTCCGGCGATCAACGTCGGCATCTCGGTCTCCCGAGTCGGCGGCAACGCGCAGGTCAAGGCGATGAAGTCGGTTGCGGGACGTCTGCGCCTCGACCTGGCGCAGTTCCGTGAGCTCGAGTCGTTCGCGGCCTTCGGCTCTGACCTCGACAAGGCGTCCAAGGCCCAGCTCGAGCGCGGCGCCCGGCTGGTCGAGCTGCTCAAGCAGCCGCAGTACGCGCCGTTCCCGGTCGAGCGCCAGGTCGTGTCGGTGTGGGCCGGCACCACGGGCCAGCTCGACGACGTGCCGGTGCAGGACATCCGGAAGTTCGAGCGCGAGTTCCTCGACTACGTCGCTCACCGCCACGCCAGTGTCTACGAGGGCATCATCGGCACCGGTCAGCTGTCCGAGGCCGCAATCGAGGAGCTCGAGAAGGCGGTCGCAGACTTCAAGAAGACCTTCGAGACCCATGAGGGCAAGCCGATCGACTCGGCCGCTGACGCCATGGACGAGGGCGAGCGCGGCCAGGAGAAGGTCACGGCGCACCGCAAGGCCCCCGAGAAGAAGCAAGGCTGACGCATGGGTGCCAAGGTCCGCGAATACCGGCGACGCATCAAGTCGGTGCAGTCGACCAAGAAGATCACGCGCGCGATGGAGCTCATTGCCGCGTCCCGGATCGTCAAGGCACAGCAGCGCATCCAGCAGTCGCGTCCCTACGCCGAAGCAATCACCGGTGTTGTCGGCACGGTTGCCGGTCAAGGCGGCAGCGTCGACCATCCGTTGACGACTCCGCGCGACAGCGTGTCGCGCGCAGCAGTGTTGCTGATCACCAGCGACCGCGGCCTGGCCGGCGGTTACAGCGCCAACGTGATCCGCACCGGCGAAGAGCTCAACTCGCTGCTGCGCGACGAGGGCAAAGAACCGGTGCCGTTCCTCGTCGGCCGCAAGTCGGTGAGCTTTTACCGGTTCCGCGGCCGCGACGTCACCAACCAGTGGACCGGCTTCAGTGAGCAGCCGTCCTACGACGACGCAAAAGCAGTCGCTGACGCGCTCATCGCCGCATTCCGCGCCGGTGGCGACAGCGAGACCGAGGACGGCAAGCCCGGCGTCGACGAGATCCACATCGTCTACACCGAGTTCCTGTCGATGGCGTCGCAGAAGGCGGTTGCCAAACGGATGCTGCCGCTGGTCATCGAGTACGAAGACGACGCGCCAGAAGACAGCACGCAGTTCGACTTCGAACCCAGTGCGGAGGGTGTGCTCGACGCACTGCTGCCGCGCTACATCGAAGCCAGGATCTTCGCCGCGATGCTCGAAGCCGCGGCCAGCGAGCAAGCGGCGCGCCAGCGCGCCATGAAGTCCGCGACGGACAACGCGGAAGAGCTCATCAAGCAGCTGACACGTGACTCAAACTCTGCCCGCCAGGCGGAGATCACTCAAGAAATCATGGAGATCGTCGGCGGCGCCGAAGCCCTGGCCCAAAAATGACAACAACGACTGGAAGTGAAGGATGACCGCGACCCCAACGGCGACAGAGCAGTCGTCGACCGCGCAGGGAGGCACCGGCCGCGTCGTACGCGTGATCGGTCCCGTCGTCGACGTCGAGTTCGGCCCGGACGACATGCCGGAGATCCACCATGCACTTCACGTCGAGCGGACGCTCGGCGAGGAGACCCGGACGCTGACACTCGAAGTGGCTCAGCACATCGGCGACAACATGATCCGCGCGATCTCGATGCAGCCGACCGACGGTCTCGTGCGTGGTGCGGCCGTGCAGGACACCGGCGCGCCGATCAGCGTGCCGGTCGGAGACGCGACCCTGGGTCACGTCTGGAACACGCTGGGCATCCCGCTCGACACTCCGCTCGACAAGATCGACGTCAAAGAGCGCTGGCCGATCCACCGGCCCGCACCGCCGTTGGACGAGCTCGAACCGCGGACCGAGATGTTCGAGACCGGCATCAAGGTCATCGACCTGCTCGCGCCCTACGTGCGCGGCGGCAAGATCGGCATGTTCGGCGGTGCCGGTGTCGGCAAGACCGTCGTCATCCAGGAGATGATCCGACGGGTCGCGCAGGAGTTCGGTGGCCGTTCGGTGTTCGCCGGCGTCGGCGAGCGCACCCGTGAGGGCAACGACCTCTTCCTCGAGATGGAAGAAGCCGACGTCCTCAAGGACACCGCTCTCGTCTTCGGCCAGATGGACG
>JAICMI010000049.1 GCA_025929315.1 Frankiaceae bacterium | reverse complement strand
TTGTCCGTGGGCGGCCTCCCTCCACCCGGGTGTGCCGGGGCGTGTCCCGCCCGGCGCCGCGGCCGGGGTCCTCGGCCCGCGGCCGCCCCCCCACGTTCGCAACTGCACGCAGCGCCTTCGGCGCGGGCGCTACGACGTAGGTGAAGGTCGACAGATCAGGCCCGGGTGCATCAGCTTGCAAGTACGGGCTGTACTCCGCGGACCGCGCCGATGCAGCGGCCGCGAGCACGAGGGTCTGGGTCGCGTCGGCGACGGCGGATGGACTCGGTCCTCCTCTGCGCCACTGCGCCCATGTCCGAGCCGGCGCCGGCGGCGTCACGGTGCGCGGGTCCACCCAGGGCCGGACGTCGAGATCCAGTCCGATGCGGTCCCCGGCCGCGACGCGGACGGTGAACGTCGCCGGCGACGTCAGCGTCCCTGCGATCGACACGCCGCCGGCAGCCGGCGTCGCCGCCGGGCCCGCAATCGCAGCACTGCCGCCCGGCGCGGTGATCGTCCCGGTCACGCGCAGGGGCGCCACCACGTCGACGGCGAGTGAGCCGGTCGTGACTCCGGGCAGGCTCGCCGGTAGTCCCTGGCCACCGGCCGGAGGCACCGCCGGCCGCGGATGCAGACCGGCGAGCCGGAGCCGGTCGAGCGCCACGGCAAGTGGCTTGCGGGAAGCGACGCCTGTCCGGATGGTGCGGTTGCTGGTCGTGTTGTTGGCAAGCGTGATCGTCACACTCCCCGCGGCCGGAGCCCGGCCACCCGGCTGCAGCCGCGCGCTCCTGCCCGCCTTGTCAGCGAACGCAAAACGCACTGACATCGGCAGACGCGCCGCTTCGATGCTCGGGTCGAGGGTGAGCCGGGCGGACAGCGCACGCCGGCCAGGGGAGAAGCCCTGCCAAACGACTGTGCCCAGCTCCAGCACCGGTGGGACGGTGTCGCCGAGCCCGACCGCGGCGCGGGCCGGTCCGAGCTCGCGGATGATGTAGTTGCCCGCGCCCTTGATCACCAGCTGCTGGGTGTCAGTGACGGTCGCCGGCGCTCCGGTCGGCCCTAGCGCAACGCGCACGGACTCACGGTCCGCCGCTTGCCCCGGCACTTGCGACTTGAGCAGCCGGTCCGGGCGGAGCTGCAGCTCAGGCGTGGCGAGCGGGTCGACCTCGTGCACCGGTGCAGGCAGGGTCAGCCGATGGCGATCGACGCCGGGTGCGGCTGCCGACGTGGTCGCGAGGGCGCCGATCGGCGCGCAGACGATCAGGGCGATGATGGCAACTCGCACGATGACGCGAGACTAACGGGGTACGAACCCAACCACTTGTCCGAATAGGAGGTGCCCGGTGGAGGCCGCAACAGCACGTGCCCGGCTCGAGGAGATGCTGGCCGACCTAGAGGAGTCGGCTCGCGTTCTGCAACACGGCGACGGCGACACCGGAGAGTTGACGACGGTTGACCAGCACCCGGCGGACAGTGGCACCAACCTCGCCGACGCCGACCGCGAGGAGGCCTCACTCGAGATCCTGCAGGCCCAACAGGAGCGGGTGCGCGAAGCGCTGGCCCGGGTCGACGCCGGGACCTACGGGCAGTGCGTGGACTGTGGCGCCGCGCTTCCCGATGAGCGCCTCGACGCCCGGCCCGATGCGGCCCGGTGCGTCAACTGCCAGCAGCGGGCTGAGGCCGGCGGGCGCTGACGAGCAGCTGGGTGCCGATCGACTCACTCTGT
The DNA here is from genome assembly GCA_025929315.1 of Frankiaceae bacterium. GTDB lineage: Bacteria > Actinomycetota > Actinomycetes > JAFAQI01 > JAFAQI01 > DATBDO01. The sequence goes on along the minus strand of JAICMI010000049.1, from coordinate 16,682 downwards.
CGTCGTACTTCCAGCGCGAGCTCAGTGGCCACGAGCGACTCGAGCTGTTGCGCGTCCTGGCGGAGCGCGCGGACGAGCGTCTCGTCGGTCAGCACGGCGCGTGGCCGGATCCACTCGACCTCGAACCCGGCGCCGGTGAGGATCCCGGACAGCTCCTCGGGCCAGAAGCATCGGGTGACCTGCCCGGCGTCGCCGGGGATCAGCACCACGTCGGCTGCGGGAACGTCGGCGAGCTCAGCCCAGCGACCGGTCTCGGCGAGATGGGCCAGTCCGGCGACGAGGCTGTCGACGCAGAGCAGCAAACGGCCGCCCGGGCGCAGCGCGGCGCAAAGCCGCTCGAGGGTGAGCTCGGCGGCCAACGCGCTCGACAGCGTGCAACCTTCGGCGACGATCGCGTCGAGGCTCTTGTCGGCGAGCCAGTCGGGCGCGAGTGGATCGGCATGCACTTGGAGCAGCCGTCCGTTGCCCGAGCTGTTACGAGCAATGTCGGGCCGCCGGGGTTGCAGATCCGCGTGCAGGACCGTGTGCCCGTCGTCGATCATCAGTGCCAACAGGCCCGGGCATCCCTGGGACAGGTCGAGGATGAGGGACGGCTCGACAGGCAGCCACTCACTGAGGTGTCTGGCGCGTACCTCGGCCACGAACCGATCGATCAGCTGGTCGTCAGTCGTCGTGCCACCGCCCAGAGGAAGCGCGGGGACGGAAGACGGCACGGACCGAGGCTACCCATCTCGGGCGAAAGCACTCAGGGGGCGCAATGCGGGCTGACATCGACCGAGCGCTCACGATCGAGACCCCGGCCGGCGAGGCTCGTGCGCTTGTGACGGGTGCGGCGGATGCGCTCGCCGTGCTCGGTCACGGAGCCGGCGGGGGTGTCACGGCGGCCGATCTCGTCGCTGTCACCGAAGCGCTGGTCGCGGCCGGCTGGACCGTCGCCCGGGTCGAGCAGCCCTACCGGGTGCAGGGCCGTCGAGCGCCGGACCGGGCGCCCAAGCTCGACGCGGCCTGGACCGCGGTCCTGGCCGCACTCGTGGACGGCCGGACCGGACCGGTGCTGGTCGGCGGGCGCAGCAGCGGCGCGCGGGTGGCCTGTCGAACGGCTGCGGCGACAGGCGCCACTGCCGTCTTGTGTCTCGCCTTTCCGCTGCACCCGCCCGGCCGGCCCGACTCCTCACGCGCCGACGAGATCGGTCTCGTCGGGGACCGACCGCTTCTCGTCGTCCAGGGCGACAAGGACGCGTTCGGAACGGCAGCAGAGTTCCCGCGCGGAACCAACGTGGTCGCCGTGCCCGGCGACCATTCACTGCGTCGTACGCAGCCCGTCGTCGAGGCGGTCAGCGGCTGGCTCGCGGCTCAGGCGCTGACGTAGACCTTCGTTGCCACGTCGACGTCCAGGGACGTCGAGCCGGCATCTGTCGTCAGCTGCACTGACTTCGCGTCCTGGCTGTCCACCCGGACCGAGCAACCCGGCATCAGCATCAGGCGCTCGAGGTCGCGCATCGCGTCGGGCCTCGCCTCGAGCTCCTCATCGATGCGGCGGACCGTGGCCGGTACGCCCTGGGCGAGCGCGGCAAGCGGCACCTGGCCGGCCGTGGTCACGTGGTTGGCCGATCCCGGGATCGGGTTCCCGTGTGGGCACGTGCCCGGGTCGCCGAGAACGTTGACCAGGTAAGGCTCCAGCGTCTCGCTGATCGCGTGCTCGAGCCGGTGCGCCTCCTCGTGCACCTGGTGCCACGGCACCTTGAGCACATCGACGAGCAGGCGCTCAGCGAGGCGGTGCCGCCGCATGACCGCCGTCGCCGCCGTGAGGCCTTGGCCGGTCAGGCGCAGCACCCGCTGGTCGTCCAGCGTGAGATAACCCTCGCGCTCCAGGCGTGCCACCGTCTCCGACACGGTCGGCGCCGATACCCCCAGCCGCTCGACCAGGCGTGCGCGCATCGGCGGGATACCGGACTCCTCGAGCTCGTAGATCGTCTCGAGGTAGTCCTCCACCGCCGGGGACTGTTGCAGCACAGGGGAATCGTATGCGTCTTCGACCTGTTGAAACCGACGTGAGCGCGACGGCTGTGTTGGAACGCCAAGGTTCTGCGCCGCAGCGTGCAATAGCATCCGCGGTCATGGCCGAGGAAACGCTGGAGCAGCGCAGCGCGCGCTTCGAACAGCAGGCGCTGCCGTTCCTCGACCAGCTCTACTCGGCGGCGTTGCGCATGACCCGCAACCCGGCCGACGCCGAGGACCTCGTCCAGGAGACGTTCGTCAAGGCCTTCGCCGCCTTCCATCAGTTCGAGGAAGGCACCAACCTCAAAGCCTGGCTCTACCGCATCCTCACCAACACGTTCATCAACAGCTATCGCAAGAAGCAACGCGAACCGCAGCAGTCCGGCTCGGAGGACGTCGCCGACTGGCAGCTGGCGGCGGCCGAGTCACACACGTCGAGCGGGCTCAAGTCGGCCGAGGTCGAGGCGCTCGATCACCTGCCGGACTCCGACGTCAAAGAAGCCCTGCAGTCGCTGCCGGACGAGTTCCGGATGGCGGTCTACCTCGCTGATGTCGAGGGCTTCGCCTACAAGGAGATCGCCGACATCATGGGGACTCCGATCGGCACCGTGATGTCGCGCTTGCACCGCGGACGGCGAGCGTTGCGCAAGGCTCTGGAGCAGTACGCCCTTGACCGTGGCTACATCCGTCCCGAGCATGCAACGGTAGATGGAGAGGCCGACTGACGATGAGCTGCGGAAACCCTCACGACGTGCCGTGTACCGAAGTCATCGAAGCCGTCTACCTCTACCTCGATGGCGAGATCGACGACGAAGGTCGCTCCAAGGTGCGTGAGCACCTTGACGAATGCGCGCCGTGCCTGCGGCAGTTCGGTCTCGAGCAGGACGTCAAGGCACTGGTTGCGCGCTGCTGTGGCGGCGACACCGCTCCCGACGCGTTGAAGCAACGACTGATGATCCGACTGCAAGAGGTGCGAATCGAGCTCAACACGATCGAGTACCGCGCCGAATAGCCTTATCCGATGGCCAACTGGCTGGTGACCGGGGGCGCCGGTTATATCGGTGCGCATGTTGTGGCTGCGCTTTCCGAGCAGGGTGAGCAAGCTGTCGTCGTCGACGACCTGTCGACGGGGGAGCGCAGTCGGGCCAATGACTGCGTTTTCGTCGAGGGTTCGATCCTCGACGAGGACGTCGTACGACGGGCTCTGCGCGACAACGACGTACAAGGCGTGATTCACATCGCGGCCAAGAAACAGGTCGGTGAGTCTGTCGCCGACCCGCAGAAGTACTACGAGCAGAACGTCATCGGTACGTTGCGGTTGCTCTCGGCCACGGTTGCGGAGAACGTGCCGTCGTTCGTCTTCTCGTCCAGTGCGGCGACCTACGGGATGCCTGAGGTCGAAGTTGTCACCGAAGACATGGCCGGGCATCCGATGAGCCCCTACGGCACGTCAAAGCTCGTGGGCGAGTGGTCGGCCCGCGACTTCGCCGTCGCAACGGGTCTGTGCGTCGTCTCGCTGCGCTATTTCAACGTTGCCGGTGCCGCCCGGCCGGAGCTCGGCGACCCTGGTGTCTTCAACCTGATTCCTCTTGCTTTCCAAGCCATCGGGGCCGGTGAGAGACCGCGCATCTTCGGCGCGGACTATCCCACCCGTGACGGCACCTGCGTACGCGACTACGTGCACGTCGCTGACATCGCCGACGCACATGTGGCCGCGCTCAAGGATCTCGCCGCTGGCGGCGCCGAGCCGGGTTCGTTCCGCGCCTACAACGTCGGTCGTGGTGAGGGCGCGAGCGTCCGCGAGGTGCTCGACATGGTCTCTGGCGTCACCGGCAAGACGTTCGAGCCGGACGTCGTGGGTCGTCGTCCGGGCGACCCCGCGCGTTATGTCGCCAACGTCGACAGCATCCGCAACGACCTCGGCTGGTCCGCGAGGTTCGACCTCCGCGAGATGGTCGAGAGCGCCTGGGCCGGCTGGCAACACCGCCAGAACAACCGTTGAGTGCGACGAAATCCCGCCGCTGACGGCGTCAAAAACGGGATTTCGTCGCACTCAACACTGCCGTCACTCGTCGAGGCGGCGGCGGAGCATGCCCATCACGATGAGCTCGGCGAGGCCGGCGGCTACCAGGACGTCGCCGGGGCTGACGACTTCGGAACGTGCCGGCAGCGGCACCGGGATCACGTCGCCGAGAAAGCGAAGCGCCGTTCGGGAGTCGGCGATCTCGTGCCGCGAGTCGTGACCGGCGGCGATGTCGATGACGGGTACGTCGGCGCGATCGGCTGCCACGACTGACACGGGCATCGCGCCGTTGACGGCGACCACGAGCGCATTGCTGATCAGCCCGAGGGTGACAAGGGGAACTCCGGCGACCCGCAGGTTGCGAGCGCAGAACGCGGCTGCACACAGTGCAGAGGTGGCGAGCCCGACCACGTAGGTGTGCCGCGGATCGCCGTAGCCGAGCACGCCCACCAGAGCGCCTCCGCCCTGGGCCACAACCGCTGCGACCACGAACCGGCGCCAGCGCAAGTGCAAAGAGGTGAGCCGGGACCAGCTGCCGCCGAGCGCATAGCCGACGGCAATAGCGCCGACCAAGGCGATAACGGCGAACCCCACGCAAGTAGTCTGCGCAACCGCCGGCCAAACGGACGGGAAGGGACCATTTCCGCGTGTTCGAGTCGCTGCTCGTCGCCAACCGGGGTGAGATCGCCCGACGGGTGCTGCGGAGCGCCGCCCGTCTCGGCGTGCGCACTGTTGCCGTTCACTCCGAGGTCGACGCCGACCTTCCCTTCGTGCGCGAGGCGGATGAGGCGATCTTGATCGGTCCGGCTGCTCCCGCCGAGTCCTACCTCGACATCAAGCGGGTCCTCGAAGCCGCCGCGCGAAGTGGTGCTGAGGCGATCCACCCGGGCTACGGCTTCCTGGCCGAGAACGCCGAGTTCGCCCAGGCCGTGATCGACGCCGGCATCACCTGGGTCGGTCCGTCACCGGACGCGATCGACGCGATGGGCGACAAGGTCAAGGCGCGCAACCGCATGAGCGCGGCGGGCGTGCCGGTCGCACCGGGTACGAAGGACCCCGTCGGGACCGTCGAGGATGCGTTGGCTGCTGTCGCGGACATCGGCTACCCGGTGATGGTGAAAGCGTCGGCCGGTGGTGGCGGGATCGGCATGAGTGTCGCCCGAAGCGGCGAGGAGCTGACCGCCGCCTTCGAGACCGCGCGGACGAGGGCGGAGCGGTTCTTCGGCAACCCGGCGATCCTGCTCGAGCGCTACATCGAGAACGCTCGTCACGTCGAGGTGCAGATCCTCGGTCTTGCGGACGGTCGCGTCGTTGCGCTCGGCGAGCGCGACTGCTCGGTGCAGCGCCGGCACCAGAAGGTCGCCGAAGAGACGCCTTCTCCCGGAGTGGGTGAAGAGCTTCGGCAGCGGATGCTTGACGGTGCGGTGCGTGCAGCGCAGGCCGTCGACTATCGAAACGCCGGCACCGTCGAGTGCCTCGTCGACCCCGTGACGCAGGACTACGTGTTCCTCGAGATGAACACCCGGCTTCAGGTCGAGCACCCGGTCACCGAGCTCTGCACCGGGATCGACATCGTCGAGCAGCAGTTGCTGATCGCCGCCGGTGACGCACCCACGTTCACCGACGTCACACCCCGTGGGCACGCGATCGAGCTCCGCGTCTACGCCGAGGATCCCAAGCGTTTCCTGCCGTCACCCGGTCACATCGACACGTGGGCGGAGCCGACGGGTGACGGCGTGCGCGTCGACTCGGGTTATGCCGCCGGCAACACGGTGACGCCTAGCTATGACCCGCTGCTCGCCAAGCTCTGCACTTACGGTGCCGACCGTGCCGAGGCCCTCGAGCGCGCGCGGCGAGCCGTCGCCGACTTCCAGGTCAGCGGGCTCAAGACCAACCTGCCCTTCTTCGTCGAGCTGCTCGACAACCCGGACTTCGTCAGCGGGGACTACGACACGGGGCTGGTCGACCGGATGCGTCGTTGAGCGGAGTTCTCGCCGGCCTCGTCGTCCTGCTCACGCTCGCCGTCGTCGTACTCGGCTGGTACGCCGCCGCCCGCGCCAAGTCCAGCGGTCGGGAGCCCGGACAACCCGATCATGTGACCGACGAGATGGTCAGCGGAGTCATGGCGGAGCTGCGCAAGTGGCAGGCAGAGGCAGCACACTGGAAGGCCACCGCTGAGCGACTGCAACGTGAGCTCGACGGCCGACAATGATTGACTGACCGAGCATCGGATCCGAGGAGGGCGGCGTGGCCGAAGAAGTCCGCGCGGAAATGGTCGCGAACGTCTGGAAAGTCGTAGTTGCCCAAGGCGACAGCGTCGCGGACGGCGACACGTTGGTGATCCTCGAGTCGATGAAGATGGAGATCCCGGTGCTCGCGGAAAGCGCCGGCACCGTCCAGGAGCTCCGGGTCAACGAGGGCGACGTCGTACAAGAGGGCGACGTCATTGCGGTGATCGGTTGACCTGTTGGGGAGTCGGAATTAGCCCCAATAGGTCAAGGTCGCCATCTGAGTGGCCGAACTATCCATCGTGACCTCGACTCTCACGATCGAGCCGTTCCTGCGCGCGTTGGTGGAGTGCAGCGGCTCCGACTTGCACTGCAAGGTGGGTTCGCCGCCCCGCGTCCGCATCGACGGCCGTCTGCGCAAGCTGCAGACGCGCGACCTCACCGCGGCCGACACCGAGCAGATGGTCCGCGAGGTGCTGCGCGCCGACCTGGTCGAGGAGTTCGAGCGCTCCAACGAGGCTGACTTCGCCTATTCGCTGCCCGGCGTCGGCCGGTTCCGCGTCAACGCTTTCCGCTCCCGCGGCTCGGCCGGCCTGGTCTTCCGCCGCGTCTCCGTCGGCGCGATTCCGCTCGACGAGCTGGGTCTGCCACCCGTGATCGCCAACCTGGCCCTGGAGCCCCGCGGCCTCGTCCTGGTGACGGGTCCGACGGGCTCCGGCAAGACCACCACCCTCGCCGGCATGGTCGACCACATAAACTCCAACCGTGAGACCCACGTCGTCACGATCGAGGACCCGATCGAGGTCCTGCACTTCGACAAGCTGGCGATGATCAACCAGCGCGAGGTTCGGGTCGACACCGAGGACTTCTCCGTCGCGCTGCGTGCCGCGATGCGGCAGGACCCCGACGTCATCCTCGTCGGTGAGATGCGTGACATGGAGACCGTGCGCGCCGCACTTGCCGCGTCGGAGACCGGTCACTTCGTCATGTCGACGCTGCACACCACCGACGCGCAGGAGACCATCAACCGCGTCATCGACTTCTTCCCGCCGCACGAGCAGAAGCAGGTGCGGCTGGCCCTGGCCGGGTCCTTGCGCGGCATCATCTGCCAGCGGCTGGTGCCGCGGGCTGACGGCGAGGGCCGTTGCGTCGCCATGGAGGTCTGCGTGGCCACCGGCCGTGTCGCCGAGGCGATCGCGGACCCGGAGAAGACCTCGACGATCAACCAGCTGATCTCCGATGGCTCCTTCTACGGGATGCAGACCTTCGACCAGCACCTCGTCGCGCTCATCCGCGACGGGGTCGTCACCCTCGATGCAGCGATGGCTGCGTCGTCCAACCCGCACGACCTCACGGTCGAGCTGCGTCGCCTGGGCCTGGTCGCCTGAGCCTGGACGCCTGAGCCTGGACGGCGCTGGGCCTGGCCGGCGCTGGCAGTTTGATCACGAACTGATAAAGTCCCTGGTCAACTGACCGCCAGCCCCGACCGGATCGCCGAATCCTGCCCCGGTCGACCCCAAGGGCTCGACCCATCTGGCAGGAGCTGGGGGAACCACTCTCGGCGGCCGCTGACGCGAGTCACGGCCTTGGGGTGAAGCCACCGAAAGGTGGCCGGGCAAACCTCTTGCCCGAACCCGACAGCTAACCCCGCAGGCGTCGGAGGCCACCGCCGTGCGGGTTCGTTCCCAGCTGCCGCGCTCGGCTCGCTTCTTCTGGCGAGCACTCACACTCCTTGCAACCGCGGGCCTGCTCGCGCCGCTGCATGCCTCGGCATCCGCCGCGCCGATCGAGCTGTCCCGGGCCCGGATCGTGGCCCCGTCCTCGGTCGCCATGGGTCATGGGCTCGACCTGCTGGGCGAGCTGACGATCGCCGGCCGGCCGGCGATAGGCCGCGACCTCGTCTTCGTCTCCCGCGGAGCCGCGGGCGCCGACTGGCACACGATCGGCACCGCCAGGACCGGGCTCGGCGGCATGGCGACCTGGCATGTGCCGGCGATGTCGTCGCCCGCTGACTACGGCGTCTACTACCCGGGCATCCGCGGCGTCGCCGCCTCCTCGAAGGCGGTCGCGACGGTCCACGTGATCGACGTCGTCGCGAGCGCGCCGAGGCAGGTCAAGAGCGGGCACCCGGCGCGACTCGCCGGCCGGCTGATGATGGATGGGCATGGCGTGGCTGCGCAGCCGCTGCACTTCATGTTCCGGCACGACCCGGATCAGCGCTGGCACGCCGCACGCTGGGGCCGGGCCAACCGCAAGGGCTGGGCCCGCGTCCAGAAGAAGTTCGGCCGCTCGTTCCAGGTCGGCGTGCGGTTCGAGGGTGCCGACGGCCTGGCTCGCTCGCCCCTTGCCGTCGAGACGGTGCGTGTGGTGCAGCCGCCCGCGCCACCCAAGTTCGTGTTCCCCTTCCAGGACCCGGGCCGCGCGATGTCGTCGAGCGCCTGGACCCAGGACCAGGGCGTGGATCTCGCCTATGCGGGCAACGCGTGCGGCCACGCGGCCGGCCTTGTCGCCATCGGCGACGGAGTGGTCATCCAGGAAGGCATCAGCGGCTTCGGCTCGACGGCCCCTGTCATCAGGATGAGCGATGGCGTGTTCGCCGGTCGCAACGTCTACTACGGCCACACCGGCCAGGTCTTCGTCCACGTCGGCCAGCAGGTGCACGCCGGGCAGAAGATCGCCGAGGTCGGCTGCGGCTCCGTCGGCTACTCCTCGAGTCCTCACCTCGAGATCGGTGTCGGGGTTGCCGGCGGTCCGCCGTGCTGCCCCTCGATGCACGAGACCAGCGCCGAGATGCTCCGCCAGCTGCTCGCCTCGCTCTGACGCGACAATGGTCGGCATGCCGACCATGGACGAGCTGCTGCATGAGCACGGCGTCCGCGGCGGTGACGTCGACCACCTGCACCGGCTCGTCGGCGACTGGCAGCTGCTCGCGGACCTGTCCTTCGCCGACCTCATCCTGTTCGTCCCGAGCGCCCCGGACCGGTTCGTCGCGGTCGCCCAGATGCGCCCGACCACCGGCCCGACCGCCTATCTCGACGACGTCGTCGGCATGACCGCAACGACCGGCGACCGCCCGCAGCTCGCCGTGGCGATGCTGGAGCAGCGCATCTGCCGCGAGGGCGACCCGGTGTGGCTCGACGGCGTACCGGTGCGTGAGGAGGCGATCCCGGTGATCCGCGCCGGGCGGGTTGTGGCCGTCGTGGCTCGCGACACCAACCTCGAGTCCGCTCGCACGCCGAGCCGGCTGGAGATCGCCTATCTGCGCAGCGCTGCCGAGCTCGCCCAGATGCTCGCCGAGGGGGAGTGGCCCAATCCAGGCGACGGTGTGTCCGATGACGGCAGCGGCCCGCGGGTCGGGGACGGGCTGATCCGGCTCGACGCCGACGGCACGGTCGCCTACGCCTCACCCAACGCCCTGTCCGCCTACCGCCGGCTGGGCCACCGCGGCGATCTCCTCGCGGAGAACCTCGCCGAGGTGACGGCTGAGCTCGCCACCCCCAGTACGACGCCCGTCGACGAGCCCGCGACCACGATCGCCGCCGGCCGGATCCCGCGCCTCGGCGAGGTCGACGCCAACGACGCCGTGATCCAGCTGCGATCCATCCCGCTGCGGCCCGCCGGCGAGCACATCGGAGCGGTGATGCTCGTCCGCGACGTGACCGAGCTGCGCCGCCGGGAGCGCCAGCTCATGGGCAAGGACGCCACGATCCGCGAGATCCACCATCGGGTGAAGAACAACCTGCAGACCGTCGCCGCCCTGCTACGGCTGCAGGCGCGCCGGGTCGCCGTCCCGGAGGCCCGGTTCGCGCTCGAGGAGTCGGTACGTCGGGTCTCGTCGATCGCCGTCGTCCACGAGACGCTGTCCGGCACGCTCGACCAGTCAGTGCGTTTCGACGACATCGCCGACCGCATCATCGCGATGATCGCCGATGTCGTCGCACCCGCTGGGGTGCGGCTGGCACGGACCGGGACGTTCGGCGTGCTGACCGCCGAGGTCGCGACGCCGCTCGCCATGGCCGTCACGGAGCTCCTGCAGAACGCCGTCGAGCACGGCTACACCGACGTTGCCCGAGCCGGCCTGGTGGAGCTCGCGGTCGAGCGCTCCGCTCACGCGCTTCGGGTCCAGGTGCGCGACGACGGCCGCGGGCTCCCGGCCGGGTTCGACCCCAATGCTTCGGACCGGCTCGGACTCCAGATCGTGCGCACGCTCGTCGAGACGGAGCTCGGCGGCAGGCTCACCCTCGGCGCCCGACCGGCGGGCGGCACGGTCGCCTCCGTCGACGTGGGCCTAGCCGAGACGGACTGAGACGACGCCCTGCGATGTGAGGCCTTGGGGGTTGAGGCCCGGGCTGCCCTCGCCGGGGCTGCCGGTCAGGGCGCGGTAAAGGAAGAACACGCCGACCAGGATCGCGATCAGGACCAGCCCGAAGGCCAGCCGGAAGCGCCATGCGGCGCCACGATCGGAGCGCGGCTCGACCGCGACCAGCGGCGGGCGGACGTAGCCTTCCCGGCCCAAGCTCGAGCGGCCCACGTGCCGGCCGTCCAGCGTCAGGCGCTATGCAGCCCGGCGCGGGCGCGCGCGCCCCGGCTCAGCAGAGCCCGGCGCTCGTCCTCGCACAGCCCGCCCCAGACGCCCGCTTCCTGACTCGTCTCCAACGACCACGAACGGCAGTCGTCGATCACGATGCAGCGTTGGCATACGGATTTGGCCTCTTCGACCTGCAGCAGTGCGGGACCGGTGGTGCCGATCGGGAAAAAGAGCTCCGGATCCTCGTCACGGCAGGCGGCTCGGTGTCGCCAGTCCATGCGATCCGTCCTTCCGTCGGGGCGGGTCAATGCCCGGTTTGTGAACACTTTCACTAAGTATCCCGGTCCGGTTGCGATCCGAAGATCACATTCCGGGGGCGTCGCCGACGCTAGTGGCTAGGTCGGGCTACGTCCAGACACTTGATGAGGTGACGTTAGAACGCCGTTCGGCCTAGTGCAAGCACCCAGCAAGCACCCATGTCCGATATGGGTGTCGTGTTCGTCACACCCCGCATGAATGACGCTCAGCAGATCACCCGGAGCGCTCCCGGCACGCTCCGGAAGTCGACCAGATCGGTCTCGCCGAGGTAGTCGCCGTCGACCTGCAAATGCATGGGTCGGTCAGCCCGGATACGGAACTCCCGCTGATCCGGCAGCACGGTCGTGGCCCGGCCGCGCAGACCCACTCCTGCGAGCATGCCGCTGGCAGCCCAGAGCGTGCCCACGGTGCCGAGCTTGCGTCGTACGACGAGATCCAGCCCGGCGTCGAAGGACGAGGACTGCGTGAGGACGACCGGCCGGGAGCCGAAGTAGGTCCACGGCCAGCTGTTGGCGACGATCGCGAGGTAGAGCCCGGTCATCGGCTCCTCGCCGGGGCGCTCGAGCGTCAGCGCGGGGTGGCGCCGGTCGGTGCCGGAGAAGAACTGCTTCAGCGCGTAGGCCGCGTAGCGGGTGGGCGTCGGCGCCTTGCCCTTCTCGCGCGCACGTTCGATCGCGCGAACGGCGTCGGCGTCGAGCCCGATGCCGGCGGTGAAGGTGAACCAGCGGTCGTTGGCCTTGCCGAGGCCGATACGGCGACTGCGGCCCTCGCGGATCGCGTCGAGGAGCGAGCCGGTCGCCTCGATCGGGTCGCGCGGGATCTCCAACGAGCGGTGGAAGACGTTGGTGCTGCCGCCGGGTACGACGGCAAGCGCAGGCAGATCCGTCCGGGGACCGTCGCGCAGGATGCCGTTGACGACCTCGTTGACCGTCCCGTCGCCGCCGAGAACGACGACGACGTCGTAGGCCTCGTCGACTGCTTGGGCACCGAGGGCGATGGCGTGGTTGCGTCGCTCGGTCTCGACGACATCGAGCTTGAGGTCACTGCCCAGTGCCCGGGCGAGAACATCGCGGCCGCGGGCTGTCGCCGTCGTCGCCTTGGGGTTGACGACGAGCAAGGCGCGCATGGCACCTGAGGGTAGCGGGCGGCGGAGCGGTCTTCGGGCAAGATCGATGGGTGCAGAGGTCCCGAGTCGCGGCCGTCATCGTTGCCCTCGAGGGCATCGGTGCGGTGGTCGCGGGCGTCGTGTTCACCATTGCGGCTCTTGTCGGACATCCGACCGATCGCGGCACTGCGATCTTTCTCGGCCTGTTGCTCGCTTTTTACGGCGCAGCGATCGTCGCCGTCGCGAGAGGGATCGATCGCGGCAGCCACTGGGCGCGCACGCCGGCGTTCCTCACGCAGTTCTTTGCGCTGGTGGTGGTTTGGTACAACCACAGCAACCTGCCGGCCGTCACGGCTGTCATCGCGGTTGTGGCAGTCGCTGCCATCGTTGCGCTGGTGCGCGCGACGCGGGGCTCAGTCCTCGGCGAGTAGACCTTCGCGCAGCTGAGCGAGGGTGCGCGCCAGCAGCCGCGACACGTGCATCTGGGAGATGCCGAGCTCGGCCGCGATCTGTGACTGGGTCATGTTGCCGAAGAACCGCAGCAGCAGGATCTTCTTCTCGCGCGGCGGCAGCTTTTCGAGCAGGGGCTTGAGGGATTCGCGATATTCGACGCCTTCGAGCGAGTCGTCCGTCGTACCCAAGGAGTCGGCAACGGCGGGTGAGTCGTCGTCGCCGGCATCGGGCGCATCGAGGGAGACGGCCGAGTAGGCGTTGGCCGACTCGAGCCCCTCGAGGATGTCTTCCTCGCTCAAGCCGAGGTGCTGGGCGAGCTCGGCGACGGTCGGTGCACGACCGTTCTTCTGCGACAGGTCGCTCGTCGCCTTGGCGAGAGCGAGCTTGAGCTCCTGCAGCCGACGGGGGACGCGGATCGCCCAGCCCTTGTCGCGGAAGTGTCGCTTGATCTCGCCGACGATGGTCGGTGTGGCGTAGGTCGAGAACTCGACGCCGCGTTCGAGGTCGAAGCGGTCGACCGACTTGATCAGCCCGATCGTCGCGACCTGGACGAGGTCGTCGAGCGGCTCGCCCCGGTTGCGGAAGCGACGGGCCAGGTATTCGACGAGCGCCAGGTGCATCTCGACCAGCTCGTCGCGCACCCGCTGACGGCGTGGATCGCCTTCGTCGAGAGCGGCGAGCTCCGCGAACAGCCCGCGGGCGTGCGCGCGGTCATGCGAGGTGCGCGCGGCGCGCTCGTCGACCACCACCTCCGGGTCCGCGGTGGCCGGCTGCTCGACCTGCTTGGTCACTGTGCCGTCCCGCTCCGTCGCTTGTTGAGCGTGATCGTCACGCGGTTGTCGACGCCGGCCAAGCTGTCGACGTCGCCGGCCAGGGCCGAGAGGACGGTCCAGGCGAACGTGTCGCGCGACGGCTCCTGTCCGTCCTGGGTGAGCACGCTGACGGAGACACGCATGCTCTCGGTGTCGAGGGCGAACTCGCACTCGAGGTCCGCACCGGGCAACGCCTGGCTGAGCAACATGGCGCAGGCTTCGTCAACGGCGATGCGCAGGTCCTCGATCTCGTCGAGGGTGAAGTCGAGGCGAGCGGCGAGCCCAGCAGTCGCCGTGCGCAGGACGGAAAGATAAGCGCCGGCAGCCGGCAGCTTGATCGTGACAACGTCGTTGGGAGCGGCCCCACTTGCGGCGGCAGCCGCTGCCCCCGTGTCTTGCGTCACCCGTGTCTGAGCCTTTCTTGCGTCCGGAAGCGGCGACGAAACGCTATCCCACTCGGGACAATGCGCGGATGCTGGTTCATCCGTGGGACGCGGCCACTGACGAGCACGAGGTCTGGTCGTTCGTCCAGGCGCAGGGCTTCGGCCACCTGATCGCACCAGGTCGGCGGGAGCTGCCGGTCGTCGTACCCACGCAGTTCGTGCTCGACGCTCCGCCCGCGGGCCGTCCGGACGTGCTGCTGCACCTGGCTCGGCCGAATCCGGTGTGGGCCGCACTCGACGAGCGGCCGATGGTGCTGCTGTCGATCGCGGGGGACTGGGCGTATGTGCCGTCCGGGTGGAAGGCCGTCGGCGACGAGGACCCGGCGCTCGGAATCCCGACGACCTACTACGCCGCCGCACAGCTCGTCGCCGACGCGACCGTCGTGGATGACGACGAGGGCAAGCTGGCCATTTTGCGCGCGCAGCTCGCCGCGCTGGAACCGGAGATGGCGCACGCCGACCCCGAGGTGCATCTGCGACGGCTGCCCGGCATCCGCGGCATCAGGCTGCGCGTGCGCGAGGTGACCGGCAAGTTCAAGTACGGCGGCAACGTGGACGTCGCCCACCGGACAGCTGTTGCCCATCACCTCGGCGCACGCAACGGGCCGGGCGACCGCAGCGCCCTCGAGCACCTGCTCCGGCGAATGGACGCCCCGGAGACCTAAGCCACTCGTGATCTTGACGTTTGCTGCTGTTCCACAGCGTCACGTCGACGTTTCCGACACCAAAACGTCAAGATCACGTGTTGAGGCGGTTGCCGAGGGTTTGCAGGGCGTCGGCGGTGAGGCGCCACACCGTCCAGTCGTCCTGGGGTCTGGCGCCGAGCGAGGTGTAGAAGCCCTGCGCCGGCTCGTTCCAGTCGAGAACGGCCCACTCGACGCGTCCGTAGCCGCGCTCGACGGCGATCCGTGCGAGCTCCGTCAGCAGCTCGCGCCCATGGCCGGCACCGCGTGCCTCGGGGCGTACGAAGAGATCCTCGAGGTAGATGCCGTGCGTGCCCAGCCAGGTTGAGAAGTTGAGGAACCAGATCGCAAAGCCCACGACCGCCCCGTCGTCGTCCTCGGCGACATGGCAGAAGACCTTCGGCTCCGAGCCGAACAGGACGTCGTGCAGCTGAGCTTCGCCGGCGACGACCGCATCGGCCTCGCGTTCGTAGGTTGCGAGCTCGTGGATGAGCTGCAGAACGACGGGCACGTCGTCGAGACGTGCGCGCCGTACCGAGCTCATGCCTGCGTCGCGCTCCGCGCGCCTAGGCCTGCTTGGTCTCCCAGAAGATCTTGTCGATCTCCGCGATCTTCTGCAGCAGCTTTTCAGCCTCGCCTGCGTCGACCGTGCCCTTGGCACCGGCCGCGCCGGCCAGCTTGGTGGCCTCGTTGAACAGCTGGTGCAGCTGCGGGTACTTCTCGAAGTGTGGCGGCTTGAAGTAGTCGGTCCACAGCACCCAGAGGTGGTGCTTCACGAGCTCGGCGCGCTGCTCCTTGATGATGAGCGCCCGGGTGCGGAAAACGGGGTCCTCGTTGCCGGCGTACTTCTCACAGATCGCCTTGACCGACTCGGCCTCGATGCGAGCCTGGGCCGGGTCGTAGACGCCGCACGGCAGGTCGCAGTGCGCCGAGACAGTGAGACGCGGTTGCAGCAGTCGACGCAACATTTGTCCTCCTACATGGCGGATATCTAGGCCTACCCGGCGACACTATCCCCATGGGATCACGCGTCACGCTCCGCGTGCCATGAGGTTGCGACGGGTGCTCGTGCGCGGGCCGTCGATGGCTCCCGCGCTGCGTCACGGCGATCACTTGCTGGTGCTGTTCGGAGGCCGGCCGACGCGGGCGGGCACGGTGGTCGTCGTGGCCCTGCCTGACGCCACCCTGGCAGTCAAGCGGCTGGTCAGGGTGGACGGGGCCGGTCGGGTCTGGGTCGAGGGAGACAACCCCTTCGGCAGCTCCGACAGCCGCACTCTGGGAGCGCTGCCGACCGAATCCCTACGCGGTCGCGTGCTCATGCGCCTGTGGCCACGTCCGGGCTATGTCCGAACTAGTCCCTAGGAACGCAGATATAGCCCCTCTGAGGGGTTCAGCGCGGCGAGATTCCGCCGATGCATACGAGGTGACTGCTCTGGCCGCTTCGCGTTTTGGGTTGCCCGTCACCGCTAAGCCGGTGCGGTTCGACTCCGAGTCGAAGCGTCCCTCGGTTGACTGGACCCAGCCGGAGCCCTGGATCGTCGCGGTGTTGCTGGCGACCGGCGTTGCCGTCATCGCCCGACACCCGATCGCCCATGCCATCGGCACGGAGGCGGACGACACGGCCATGACCCCGTCTGTCGTCGCCACTGCTCCAGCGGTCGCAGGCCCCGCCCCGAGCGCTGCCGCAGCCGCCGTCGCACCGGTTCCGACCCACGCGCCACGTAACCCGTTCCGCGCGCTCGTCGACGCATCCGGCGCGCTCGTCGCACCTAGCCTCGCCGGCGCTGCCGCAAGCGTCGGTACGACGGTCACCACGAAGACCTCGCACCCGACCTCTGTGTCGAAGCCGGCCGCTGTCGCCGGTTCGGCAACCTGTGCGGGCACCGTGCACACGGTCGTGGCCGGCGACAGCCTCTGGTCGCTCGCGGCCACGATGGTGAAGTCCAACGACACCGGCAAGATCAACGTCGTGTGGCACCGCATCTACGAAGCCAACACGCCGCCGCTGGGCTCGAACCCATCGCTGCTCCCGGTCGGCACCAAGCTGTGCCTGCCGTCGAAGGGCTGAGCTACAGCACCTTCGACAAGAAC
>JAICMI010000098.1 GCA_025929315.1 Frankiaceae bacterium | reverse complement strand
TGGTGTCCTTGTAGTCCACGGGGGCCGCGGTGTCCTTGCAGAACGCGCAGACCTTCTTCTTGGGTTTGCGAATAGGTGGCTTAGGCATTTCAAGGTCTCCGTAAGTAAGTGCGTGTCAGATGGTCGAGTTAGAAGGGTGGCTCGTCGCTGAAGTCCCCGGCGGGCGCGGGCGTCGCCCACGGATCGTCGGTGGCACCGCCGGCGCTGTTGCCGCCGCCGCCGCCGAATCCGCCGCCGCCGCTGCCACCACTGCGCTGCACCTTGTTGACCTTGGCAGTCGCGTAGCGCATGGACGGGCCGACCTCGTCGACCTCGACCTCGTAGACGGTGCGCTTCTCGCCTTCTTTGGTCTCGTAGGACCGCTGCTTGAGCCGTCCGGTCACGATGACCCGCATGCCGCGCTGCAGCGACTCGGCGACGTTTTCTGCCGCCTGTCGCCAGACGTTGCAGCGCATGAACAGGGCGTCGCCGTCCTTCCACTCATTCGTCTGCTTGTCGAGGAAGCGCGGCGTCGACGCGACCGTGAAGTTCGCAACCGCCGCACCGCTCGGTGTGAAGCGGAGCTCGGGATCGTCCGTCAAATTGCCGACGAGCGTGACGTTGGTGTCACCAGCAGCCATGGATGGACCTACTTCGCATCCGGGCGCACGAGCTTGGTGCGCAGCACGGCTTCGTTGAGGTTGAGCTGGCGGTCCAGCTCCTTGACGGTGGCCGGCTCGGCGGTCACGTCGAGAATTGCGTAGATGCCCTCGACCTTGTGCTTGATCTCGAAGGCGAGTCGGCGACGACCCCAGATGTCGACGTTGTCGACGCTGCCGCCACCTTGGCGGATGACACCGAGGAACTGCTCCAGCGAGGGAGCAATGGTCCGCTCCTCGAGATCGGGGTCGAGGATGACCATCAGTTCGTACTTACGCATGAGTGAACTCATGCCTCCTTCGGACTCGGTAACCCTGCCGGCCGGAGCCGGAAGGGGCGGTCACGGCACATCCGTGACAGGAGGGTGCTCGAGCTGAGCGCCGACCAGGCTAGCAAGGATCGAGACTAGGTACCGGCGCCGACGTTTTCGCGGCTGTCCACAGGCTCGGCAGCGAGCACTCGCAGGAAGGCCGAACCGCTGCCGACGAGCGCCAGCGCGGCCAGCGCGGCGGGCAGGCCGGCGCCCCGGCCGCTGGCCGGCTCGACCGGCCCGGACACGACCGTGGTTGGCGCCGCAGAAGGAGACGGAGTCGGGGACCGGGTCTGGATCGGACCCGGCGCCGGCACGGGCGGCTGCAGCCCGCTGCGGCGATGGTGGCGCGGCCGGTTCCGGGCGGGGGTGGGTGCCACCTGAGGTCCGTCGCCGCTCGATGCCGACGGGGAGGGCGGCGGCGCAGGCGCAGACGTGTGGCTGTGCTGGTGGGACGGCTTCGGCGCAGGCGCCGGCTGCGACGGCTTCGCCGGCGCCTGGCCGACCGTGATCGACCCGTGGGCGGATCCGGCCGCCCCACTGGTCGCCGTGACGGGCTGGCTACCGGAGGTCACTCCTTTGAAGTTGGTCGCGCCGGACGTGTTCTCGTTGGGGCCGAGCTGCTGGCGATAGTGGCTGCCCACGGTGATCGTCGCGGTCGCCGCGGTCTGGTTCACGAACTGCACGCAACCGTCGTACGGGATGTCGTAGTGGTTCGGGTCGAGCACCACGAACCCGCTGCGCGAGAGGTCGTAGCGGACGGTCATGACCCGACACGCGTCAGCCGTCGCGGCCGGGACCCACACCGTCACGACCAACGGTGCCGCGACCAGCGGCACCGCAGCCAGGAGGCGGCTCGGCTTCAGCACCCGCCCATGGTCGCATCGATGACGGTCACGGCCGATGTGATCTGAAGTTGATCACCTGCTGGAACGTGGGCCGGTTCTGCCAGTCGATGTTGCGGGTGCTCACCACGCCGGCCGTCGAAGGGGCGATGTCGTCAAGCGTCTTGTCGTAAGTGAGCTTGTTGACGTTGCTCACGTCCTGGGCCTTCAGCGCGCGCTCCACCGCTGTGTGCAAGGAGACGCGCAGGCGATGCCGGCACTTGCGGAGCGATCCGCAGTAGTGCTGGGAGTAGGGACCGACCACCTTGCGTCCGAGCACCTGGCGCAAGGTCTTGGACACGTAGCCGTAGAACGCCACCGAGTCCCAGGACGAGCCGAGCCCCTGCCGGGGATGGTCGTCGACGCGAGCCGGCACCTGGTTGACGAGGCCGTGCAGGACGTGACGGATCGTGTCCTTGGCCAGTCCGCCGTCGCCCTTGCCGTTGTCGTCCCACCACGTGTCGAACAACGCGATCGCCGCCTGGTGGTCGTAGTGGCCGGTGCGCGAGCGGTCGACCCGATGCGCGCCCGCCGCGACCCAGCCCTTCAGCAGCTTGACCGCTGCGGCGTCTCTCTTGTCGTGGCCGACGACCTTCAGCGCCAGCGGCAACAGCTTCTCCGCGCGCAGGTCGACCGTGCCCGCATCGATCATCGCGCCGACCAGACCGGCCTCGGTGACGGGACCGCGCCGGAACAGGCGCTTGATGCGTTCGACCAGCAGGTTGACCCGGTGCACCTTGCTGTGGCCCCACTGGTCGTCGGCCATGCCCCAGCCCGGTGCCTGCTTGTTGTTCCACGACGACAGGAATCCGGCGGGCGGGTTGATCTGATGTGGATGGGCGCTGTCCGGCAGCCAGCCCTTCCAATCGAAGGTCGCATCTCCCCACCGCGGGAAGTCCGGCTCGACGTCCGCCGAACGCTGTGGCAACAGGCCCGACACCTTGTAAGCGATGTCACTGCTGTCGGCGTAGAACCAGTTGAAGGTGTAGTCGACGCCACTGAACGCCTTCTCGAAGTCGGTAGCCCTGTGTACGTAGTTGGGGTTGTTGACACGCGCGAACCCGATGACCGAATCGGCCTCGTGCCCGAACGTCGATCGCTCCGTCACCACGGCGACCGGGACCTGCCTGGTGCCGTCGTGCGCAAGAGTGCGGAACTGTACGACGCCATGACGCGTACGCATGACCGTGAAGCTGAGCTCCTCCGGCGGACCGGTGCCGCCGGCCGTCGGAACCGTGACGCCCTCGTCATGTGTGTAGGTGTCGATCGGCACACACTTCGACGTTCCGGACGAGTCGTCGACATAGCTGGTCGAGTCGACCGTCGCAGGCGAACCGTCCGAGTTGCACAGCCGTTCCATGACCGTGTCGACGTTGTCCCCGCTCGCACTCGTCGCCGACCATGCGTAGTCCAGCCCGTGACCGAGCTCGACCACGAACTGCGTCCCGGCGAACGAAACGCCGCGAGCTTGAATGTTGGGCCCTTCGAGGTCGACCTCGCTGAGCAGCTGCGGAGTGAAGTAGCCGGTCTGCGGGCCGAACACAACCACCGGATGACCGTCGGCAGAGTGCTTCGCGTCAACCAGCAGCGCGTTGCTCTCGGACTTGGGGTGTCGCGACAGGTCGATGAAACCCATCGGCGTGTGCACGCGCCCGGCGCGGTCCTGCCATTTCCGGTACGCCGAAGTCCCGGGGACGGGTGGCGCGCTGAAGGCGACCGGCTCGCTGGCGGTCGCCGGTGCAGCAGTCCCGGGCGCCGTCTTGGCACCGACCACCGGCAGTGCGTTCCCCACGCGACCGGGCGCAAGCCCTCCGGTCAGGTAAGGGAACGGCTTCGAGGAGCTCGTGAAGGCTTCCGGGTCGTTCTTCTCGCGCAGGTCGGTGTAGACCGCGGCAGCCTTCTTGGCGCCGAGCTGTTCACGCAACGCCTCGAAGAACAACGCGTCCTGGTATTCGTTGCCGCCACCCTTGCCGAAGATCCCCCCGACGAGCGACGCGATGTAGACGATGTCGGCGCGCGTGTACGGCGTGGGTGACTTCTGCAAGGCCGAGTACTCGACCGGGCAGTCCGGGCCGAACCCGGCTCCGTTGTTGCCCGGCACCGGCAACCCGAAGGCCCCCGGGCACATCGCGTCCTGGGCCGCGTTCATGCCGTCGACGAAGGCGTCGATGCGCGACAGCATCGTCTGACCCTCGGCGCCGTAGCGCTGCGCGACAGTGTCGACCTGCGCATGCGCCTCCTCGGGCGTGTAGGGAGCCACGAGCAGCTGGCTCTGGTCCATCGCGATGTCACCCGGCGTCGGGCCGAGGAACGACGACATCTGTGCCGCGCCCACATGACGCAGAACATCGGTGAGGAACATCCGGTCCTCGATGCCGGCGTAGCCCGCCCCGAAGGCGGTGTCCTCATCGGTCGTCCCGGTGATGTGCGGAACCCCGAACTCGTCGCGGGCGATCGTCACGCCGTCCTTCGGCGACTCGGTCGACACTGGCTTTGCGGGCGCACCGATCGAGCCGTCCTTGTAGTACTTGGACAGACTGGAGTCTTTCAGCGAGTACGGCGCGATGGTGTTGAGGGCGTCGTACATCTCCAGCTGGTCGGCGAAGTTCGTGGGTGTCGTCGGCGTCGCGGTGCGACTCGGGCCGACAGCAACGAGATCCGCAGCGGTGACAGTCCCGTTGGACCCCGGCGGGAGAATGTTCCACGTTGCGCCGCCCGTGTCGTAGGCGGTGGCCCGAGGAGCCGCGGTGACGCCGGTGACCGGCCAGGCGAGGACAACGACGAGGGGCACGAGCAGCAGGCGGCGCATGGCCGCACCTTAATCAACCCAGTGACCGTGTACGAAGGTCACCACGAGCACGGCCATCAGTGCCGGGGCCGTGGACAGATACGCCGGGTGCACCCATCGTCGCTTTGCGGACCATTCGGCCAGGAGGAGCCACAGCGGCCACCACAACAACGTCGTACGTGCGACGGACAGGTAATAGGACGACGTCCCGAGCGCCGCGACCTGACCACCGACATAGACGAGCTCGGCCCACCGCCGGCGGAGCAGGAGCACGACGCACACCATGACGCCCACGAGCATTGCGGCGATCTCCGCCCGGAACGACCAGGCATAGGCGGCGCCCTGCCGCGCGTCGACGGCAGCCGACCAGGTCGTGTGAAACGCGGTCCACGGAGCGGTGAACGAACGCCCCCAGTAGTCGCGCTGCGCGTGTGGCCAGGCGAGCCAGTCACCGGTGATGGCTCGGGTGTAGGCGACGTAGCCGGCGATCACGCCGAACGGCATCAGCAGGGGGACGGCGTCGCGCCGGCGTCGAGGGCCGACCGGTGCCACCGCCCACTGCACGACAAGGGCAGCCGCAAGGAACAGCCCCGTGACGCGCACGCTCGCCGCGCCTGCACCCAGCAGGCCGGCGGCCAACCACTTGCCACGTCGGGCGGCCAGCCAGGCCGGGAGAGCCAGAGCGAGAAACAAGGACTCCGAGTAGACCGCGAACAGGAAGACGGCGTACGGCGACAGCGCGAGGTAGAGGGGTGCGCGCGCAGCAGCGAGCCGGCCCGCGTCGAGCGCAGCGATCCGGGCAAGGGCGACGCAGGCGACTCCACCGGCAACGGCCGAGATCAGCAGACCCGCGGCGATCCAGCTGGGTACGACGTAGTGGACCCCACGCAGCAGCAACGGTTCGCCGGGGAAGAACGCGACGACGCCCTTGTCGGAGTAGTGCTCGGGGTATCCCTGGTAGCCGAAACGCGCGATCTTGACGAACAGTCCGGTGTCCCAGTGATCCCAACCGGACAGCCACGACGACACATTGCCGGCCTGTGTATCGGCGACGGCCCACAACGTTCCGAGTGCGAGCAGAGCAACGGCCACACGGGTGGCGACCCACCCGGTCAACGCCTCGCGTTCGGGCTCGGTCACACCGGTGCCGGACGGAGCTCGCCGACAGAGTGCCGGCGGTCCGGAGCCGCCGCGAGCACTCCGCCGGCCGGGTCGTCGACACCGCCCCGTCGTACGACGTCATGTTCGGGGCGAAGGATCTCGCGGACGACGAAACCCATCAGCGCGACCAGCGCGAGGTCGCGGAGGACAACCGCGGTGAAGAACCAGTCGATCGGGATGCCTTGCGTTCCCCGGTTGGCGATGGCCGCGTCGTTGCCGACGAAGAAGTAGAACCGTGCGACCAACAGCACGATCTCCGTCGCCTGCCAGACGAGGAACATTCGCCAGCGCGGGCGGGCCAGGACGGCCAGCGGCACCAGCCACAGCACGTACTGCGGGGAGTCCACCTTGTTGGCCAACAGGAACCCGGCGACCATCAGGAACCCGACCTGGGGAACGCGAGGGCGACGCGGCGCGAGCACGATCAACAGCACTACGGCGAGCACCACGACAAGGGTCGTGGCGGCGACACCGGTGTTGAGCAGCTTCGGCGCTTCACCGCAGGCCGGGTTGTCCAACGGCGACCCTCGAGCGTGCTCCCCGAGGAACCACAGCGAATCCCAGTCCGAGACGCGGATCGTGTTGAGTGACCAGAACCAGCGCCACGCCGACAGTGGATGCGCGTTGGGACACTCCGCGTTGGGGAACGGAAAGCTGCGCGACAGGAGCCATGCGGGCAGATAGGCCAGGGTGAAACCGCCGATGGCGGTCGCCACGCACACAAGCGCGTGCCGCAGCCGCGCTGCCCGGAACGCAAGTGCGACCAGCACGACCAACAGCAGGACCGGATAGAGCTTGGTCGCGATCCCCACACCGAAGAACGCACCGGAAACGACCGCGGGCCAGTAGCCGGGCCAGTCCCGGCTCCAGGCCCACATGCCGAGCGTCGCGAAAGCGACTGCCGCGAGATCCCAGTTGGTGTAGGCGTGGAAGAACAACGTCGGTGCCAGGGCGAACATCGCCGCGTCCCACACGCGGGGGCGGCCGGCAAGGCGCGCGAGAGCCCACGTCGTGGCAAGTGCAAACGCCGCCAGCATCAAAGTCGTGATGTCGAAGAACGTGCGGTCGCGGGTGTCGGTGCCATTGCCCGGTTGATCCGGGTGCACGGCGTTGGTGAGCTCAGCAGCAGTCCACATCAGGCCGCCGATGACCGCCGGATACTCCACCGGGTGGTCGCGATAGGGCACCTTCGAGCCGAGCTCCTCGGCGTAGTAGAGCGCGAACACGTCGGTGTAACAGGTGCGCGTGTACTGGTACTCGCCCGTCCAGGGGTGGGTGCGGCAAGGGGCCTTGGCGAGATAACCGAGGGCACACGTCAACACGGTCAGGCAGAGCACGATGCGAACCGGCGTCATCCACCAGACGCTGCGCCCGCGAGCAAACCTTCCCCACGGTCCGCCGACCGGACCGGCAGCACCCGCGGCGAGAGGGTCGTCGCGGGTGGGAGCGATGACACGGGCCACGCACGCATCGTCGCAGCCGAGCAGCCGTCAGCCCGGCGGCGGTGTGCCCCCGGCTTGGGGCGCGCCGGAGGGCGAAGTGCTCGGAGTGACGGATGGCGTGCTGGACGGTGACGGTGTCGGCGTCACCGGAAGCGGCGGTCCTGATGGCGGCGACAGCGTCGGCGTCGGTGATCCGGTCGGGGACTCTGACGGCGAGGGAGAGCTGGACGACGGCAGTGGCGACGCGCTGCCCTGGTTGGAACCGACATGCGCGGGCGGCGGGAACGCCTCGACCGGCTTGCCCGCGAGGGCGGTGTTCATCATCTGCTGCCAGGTCAGCGCCGGAAGGCCGGCGCCGTAGAGGGCGGCGCCGTTGGCGGTCACGGGCTTCTTGCGGTGCGCGTTGCCGTACCAGACAGCCGTCGACAGCTGCGGCGTGAAGCCGACGAACCAGGCGTCGACGTTTCCCGTCGCGGGCGCTTGCGCACCGTTGGTGCCGGTCTTGCCGGCTGCCGGTCGACCCGACAACCCGCGACCGCACCCGGTGCCGTGCAGCGAGCAGTCGAAGACCTTGGTCATGGCGTAAGTCGTGTCGGCCATGACGTCCGCATCGAAGGCCTTGGACGTCTTCTTCTTCGCACGGAAGACGACATCGTGCTGTTGAGTCTCGATGCGTGCGACCAGGTAAGGCTGCGCCCGCTCGCCTTGCGCCGCGATGGTCGCGTAGGCATCGGCCTGGTCGAGCACCGAGACGTCCGTCGGGCCAAGGGCAATCGACGGAACTGCCGGCAGCTTCCGCGACCTGGGGATGCCGGCGTCGTACGCAGCCTGGACGACCTTGTCCGGTCCGACTTGCTGTGCGACCGGAACGAAGATGGTGTTGATCGACTCGGCAAGCGCCTGCAACAAGCTGCAGGTGCCGCAGCTCTCGCCCTCGGAGTTGTTGATCGTGCTGCCGTTGACCTGGATCGACGACGGGCCGTTGTAGGTGCTGTCCAGGCTGACGCCGTCCTTGAGCGCCGCGATCAGCGTGTAGGGCTTGAACGACGACCCCGGCGGTCGGGCGTAGTTGCTGCCGACACCCGAGAGGTCGGTGCACTGGTCCGGGTGTGGGTTGGCGGTGCAGCCCTTGTTTCCGCCGTACATCGCGCGGATCGCGCCGTTGCCCGGTTCGACGCTGACCAGTGCAGCCTCGCGGCCCTTGTCCACGCCGGAGTGGACGTAGGCGCCACCCTGACTGCGCATCGCGGCGACAGCCGCGAGCTGGTCGGTCTTGTCGATGGTGGTGACAACCCGATAGCCACCGGCATCGAGCCGCGGCGCATCGAACCCGTCCTTGGCCAGCTCCTGTCGCACCGCCGCGCAGATGGCGGCCTTCCACTTCGTACAGGTCGAGCCGTGGGACTGAGCTGCGGGCTGGACCTTCGGGTAGGACGTCGACGAAGCCTGGCTCTGACTCAGCCAGTGCTGGGACACCATGCCGTCGATGACGTAGTGCCATCGCGACTTGGCGGCTGCCTCATTGACGGCCGGGTCGTAGTAGGACGGCTGGCTGATCGTCGCCGCGAGGACGGCCCCTTGCGCCGCATTGAGCTTCGACACGTCCTCGCCGAAGTAAGCCCCGGCTGCGGCCTGGATGCCGTAGGCACCGCGACCGAAGTAGATGGTGTTGAGATAGTCCTCGAGGATCTGGCTCTTCGACCGGCTGTTGGCGAGCTTGACCGAGATGAAGATCTCTTTGAACTTCCGCGTGAAGGTCCGCTGCGACGTCAGGTAGGCGTTCTTGACGTACTGCTGGGTGATCGTCGACCCGCCCTGCGAGATCTCGCCGCCGCGGATGTCCGTGACAAGTGCGCGCAAGATGCCTGTCGGTGAGATGCCGGGCTCGCTGTAGAAGTGTCGGTCCTCGGCCGCGAGCACTGCATGCTGCACCCCCATCGGCACCTGCGTGAGCGGCACGTCGACGCGGGTCGTGTTGCCGAGTCGCGCCAGCACGCTTTTGCCGTCGCTGTAATAGAGCGTCGTCTGCTGTGCGGTGGCGAAAGTGCTCGGATTCGGGATCGGTGTCGTCGCGTAGCCGATGCCGACGAGGACCGCTGTCGCGACGAACGCGATGAGCAGACCCCACAACATCTGCTTGCGCCGCGGGAGGTTCGCCTGCCAACCGCTGACTATCCCGGGGTTATGACCTGGCACGCCGCTTCACGGGGACTCCATTACCCAGAACGTAGGACGCCAATAGGTGGTTCCAGCGGCAGTCTGCGCAGACCTCCACGAGATAGGCGGTGAACTCCGGGACCTCGTCGGCCAGGGAGAGCAGTTCGCGCGGGCGTCGGGCGCGCCCGTTGGCGTCGCCGCGGAAGCAGTCGCCGTAGGTGAAGAACACCTGGCTCAAGGCACCGGCGCCGCACAGCGGACATGCAACGTTGACCGCACGCCCGTGGTAGCGCGCCGCGCGGAGAAGGTAGGCCTGCGCGTCACACACTTCGTGGCGAGCCAACCGGCCCGTGGACAGACCCGACAGCGTGGCTCGCCGCGCGAGGGAGTAGTCGACAACCGCGCGTGCCCTCGACTCGAGGAGCGTGCGACCGCCGGTCATGGCGGTCAGCGTACGCCGCCCGTGTTCACCCGATATTTGCCTTGCGGTCGAATCCTGGCTAGGGTCTGTCGATGTATCAACTCGATACATCACGACTTGCTAGTCGAGGGGACTCCATCGATGGCCCGACGGTCCGGCGTGCTTGAGCTCGCCGTCCTCGGACTGTTGCACGAGTCACCCCTGCACGGCTACGAGCTGCGCAAGCGGGTCAACGCCTTGCTCGGTCCGCTACGCGCGATCTCCTACGGTTCGCTCTACCCGTGCCTCAAAGAGATGGTCGCCGGCGGCCTGCTCGCGACGGACGACGAGGCGAGTGAGTCGGCCGTCGGCCGGCGCAGCCGGATCGTCTACAAGCTCACCGCTGAAGGCAAAGAGCGGCTCCAGGACCAGCTCGCCGAAGGCGGCCCGTCAGCCTGGGACGACGACAGCTTCGGTGTGCGGTTCGCCTTCTTCGCGCAGACCGACGCCGAGGTCCGGCTCAAGATCCTCGAGGGCCGGCGCAGTCGACTCGAGGAACGGCGGGAAAAAGTGACAAGCGCCTTCGGCCGCACCAGAGAAAAGCTCGACCGCTACACCCTCGAGCTGCAGCAGCACGGTCTCGAGTCCGTTGACCGCGAGGTCCGCTGGCTCAACGAGCTCATCGCTACCGAACGCGGCAGTGTGTCTGCCCGTCCGCGTCGCGTCACCACTAAGTAAGTAAACGGATAAGGGAGAACACCGGGATGGGTTCCGTTCGAGTAGCCATCGTCGGCGTCGGCAACTGTGCCGCGTCGCTCGTTCAGGGCGTCGAGTACTACAAGGACGCCGATCCGCAGGCACGCGTCCCGGGTCTCATGCACGTCGAGCTCGGCGGCTATCACGTCCGAGACATCGACTTCGTCGCGGCGTTCGACGTCGACGGCAAGAAGGTCGGTCGTGACATCTCGGAGGCGATTGGCGCCAGCGAGAACAACACGATCAAGATCTGCGATGTGCCGCCGACGGGCGTGACCGTTCAGCGCGGCCACACGCTCGACGGCCTGGGCAAGTACTACCGCGCCACCATCGACGAGTCCGACGATGAGCCGGTCGACGTCGTACAGGTCCTCAAGGACACGCGCGCCGATGTGCTCATCTGCTACTTGCCGGTGGGCTCCGAGGCAGCCGCGAAGTTCTACGCGCAGTGCGCGATCGATGCCGGCGTCGGCTTCGTCAACTGCCTGCCGGTGTTCATCGCCGGCACCAAGGAG
>JAICMI010000043.1 GCA_025929315.1 Frankiaceae bacterium | reverse complement strand
TGCGCCATCAGCGCCGGCGTCAGCGGCGCGGACTCGCCGAGCGCGATGACCTCCTCCACCGACGGGGCGTGGAAGCGGGCACCGTCGAGTTCGACCGCGTGCAGCACTGCTGCCAGCCGCCCCTCCAGCTCGCTCTCGAACATACGTGCGAATATACGCAACCCGGACATCCGCCGTCAAGCGATGCGCACAAGCAACTTCCCTTTATCCACAACAAATATCGCTGCGTCAATCGTCGAGCAGTGGCGCCCGCCAGCGCACTCGCGTGCCACCTTTCTCTCCCGGTTCGGCGCTGAACTCGCCGTTGAGGTCTTTCGCGCGACGGGCGAGGTTGGCCAAGCCGCTGCGCCGCCCGCCCGTCGGCAGTCCCTTGCCGTTGTCGGTGACGACGAGCTCAACGCTGGAAGGATTGGCGGCGATACTCACGGACGCCGCGGTCGCCGCCGCATGGCGTGCCACGTTGGACAGCGCTTCGCGGATCACGGCGAGCATCTGCTCCGCAACAGAAGCGGGCACCAACGTGTCGACCGGACCGTGGAAGACGACGTCGGGCTCGAAGCCGAGCGATGCACGTGCAGCACTCACCGCTTGCAAGACGCTTTGACGGACGCCTTCACCTGCATGAGGCGCAGGTTGCTGCAGCGCGAAGATCGACGTACGGATCTCCTTGATCGTCGCGTCGAGATCATCAACTGCCTGGCGCACCCGTTCGACCTTGTCGGGTGGCTGCATGCCACGCACCGCGCCTTCGAGCGCCATGCCCGTCGCGAAGAGTCGCTGGATGACAAGGTCGTGTAAATCGCGTGCGATGCGATCGCGATCGCCCAGCACCGCGACCTGCTCGCGGTCGACAGCAGCAACGCCGAGCCGCAGGGCGATGGCCGCTTGGCCGGCGAACGTGTCAACGAGCCGCATGGTCTCGGGCCCGAACGGCGGCCGTCCCGCACAACGCGCGACGACTAACGTGCCGAGCGTGTTCTCGGCATTTCCCAGCGGCAGATAGAGCACGGGCCCGACGTCGGCGGCTTCCATGAGCGCAACCCACACGCGCGGTTCGTCGTGCGCATTGAGGACTGATGTCGGTGTGCCTTCGCGCATGACATCCCATGCGATCGAGCCGTCACCGATGATGCCGCTGCGCAACGACTCGGCACCGAGTCCGTCAGCCGCCTCCACCTGGAGCTGGCCGTCGTTACGGGGCAAGGCGAGATAGGCGAGATCGGCGTCAGCCAGCTGGCGCGCTGACGCGACAAGGTCGGGGAGCACTTCTGCAGGTGGTGTTCCGGCCAGGAGCCGGGTCTGGATGGCACTGGCGGCCTCGAGCCACTGCTGCCGCAGTCGTGCTTGCTCGTAGAGTCGCGCGTTCTGCACCGCCAGGCCGGCTGCAGACGCGAGTGCCAGCACGACTTGCTCATCTGCGTTCGTGAACTCGCCGCCGCCACGCTTCTCCGTGAGGTAGAGGTTGCCGAAAGCTTCGCCGCGCACAGAGATCGGCACGCCGAGAAAGCTGTGCATCGGGGGGTGGTTGGCAGGGAAACCGTACGACGCCGGATGCTCGGCCAGGTCCCGTAACCGGATCGCGCGCGGCTCCTTGATGAGCACGCCGAGCACTCCTCGACCGTGCGGCAAGTCACCAATCTTCGCGCGGAGGTCGTCGTCGATTCCGACGGTGAGGAACTGCGACAACCGACTCTCTCCGTTGGGGTCGAGGACGCCAAGCGCGGCATACCGGGCATCCGCAAGCTCGGCGGCGGTCTCGACGATGCGGTCGAGCACTTCGGTCAGTTCGAGCTGAGAGCTGATGGACAAAACGGCATGCAGCAGCGCTTGGAGCTGCTTCTCATCCACGTGTTCGACCCTAGGACACGGCGCTCGCGATCAACGTGTCTTCGACCGGCCGCCGTCCCGTGGCGGGGCGGCCGTGCCCGTAGCCCAGTCGCAGCAGCAGCTGGGGATGGCCGAGCAGTCCGAGACCCCGCTGCAACTGGGTGCGTGTGGCGGCAACCTCGGTGACCTGTCCCAGCGGCTGGCTCACCAGCCCAGCGTCAGTCAACGTCAGGAGCACCACACCCAAGGCCCGTCCGGTGCGCAGCCAGCTCAACCGGTCATCGCCGTCGCTGCCAAGCAGAAGCAGCGCGTCCCGTTCGACATCGGGCCGGTCGCGGCGACCGGCGAACCGGCGGTGCTCATCAGCGCCGGAGAAGTCGCGCAACGGAACGTCAGAGACGCGATCAGCCGGCCACTCGTACAGAGCCGCGTCCGGAACTCCGTCGTCGGCGTAGTCATGACGCCGCCATTGGTCGATCTCGTCGCGATAGCGCGGATCTTGAATCTCGATCTCCTCCGCCTTCTGCACCAGGACAGCGGCGAGCAGTCGGTCGCCCGGACGATCGAGGAACCGCAGCCAGCAGCCCACCTCTGCGGCAGCGTCTGCCATCCGGGACAGCACCCGGTTCGGCAGGGGACTGTCGTCGTACGGCCCGCGGTCCGTGTAGCGGCGGGGTGCCGCGTCGTAGAGCCTCTGCTCACCAGGCCGGATGGCGGACTGCCCACCCACGGTCAGCGTGGCGAGGAGCAGCGGATCGTCTGCTCGCGGCAGCAGTCGAACGATGCAGGAGAGGCCGAGGGCGCGAATCGCCAACCGTGCGAACTCGACGGCCGCACCGCAGCTCATGTGCAGCTGGCGGGACGACTCGTCGAGAAAGTCGAGACGGCGGGCGGGGTCCGCGCGTACCTCGAGGCTGTGCTCGGTGGCGATGAACTGCCACGGCTGCGTGTTGTGCACCGACGGCGCGAGCGACGCGAACGTCGTGACGAGGTCGAGCTCTTCGGCGTTCACGTCAGTCGCCGGCCTTCGATGCGCGTCGGTTCGATCAGCACGTAGGAGTAGCGCGGTCCGTTGGCCCACGGCTGGGGGAAGTCGACAAGCTCGCGCGCCTCGTGATGAGACAGACGCCGCGCGCGTCCCGTCACGAGAACGCTCCAGCCGGTGTGTTTGGCCTCGTCGATGTCGTCCACCTGGAAGGCCACGACGTCGCGGCGATCGGCCGCGCTGAGCTTCGGCCCGGGACCGCTGCGAAACAGGATCGCCCCGTCCGGATGAGCTACATAGTTGACCGGTACGACGGCAAGCGCGCGGGCACTCTCGACGTGGGCATAGCGACCAAAGGTCCGCGATGCCAGCAGCAGCAGGCACTCGTCCCGACTCAGCCGATGGATGTCACCGGGTACGCCGGCGGCGTCACTCAAGGGTTGAAGATCGTCACGGTCGACGATCGACCCGGCAATCTCGATGAGCCCACGTCGGGCGTTGGTCACGGCTGAGGTGAGCATGCGCGTCAACATGTAGACAAGGGTCGGCCGGCGCAAACCGGGACGGCAGGGTCAAAGGTCCCGAGCTGCGAACGCAGGACTTTGGTCCCTATCGCCGCGATAGCTGTCGAACCGACCGTAGATGCATGGAGACGTTAGCCCAGTCCTTGACGTGGGACGAGTGTTCCGATCGGCTGCAGCTCGGCTCTATCGGGCGCATCGCAGTGACGCATCGCGCGCTGCCCGCCATCGTTCCCGTCAACTATGTCCTGTCCGGCAGCCGAGTGGTCTTCCGCACCGAACCCGACGGGATGCTGGCACGTGCCTGTGCCGGCACCGTCGTTGCGTTCGAGGTCGACGATCTCGACGAGACCGGACGCAGCGGTTGGAGCGTCCTCGTGGTCGGCCTGGCCGAGCTGCTCGAAGGCAGCGCAGCGGTCCGCGCCGCCGAGTCGGGACTTGCCGCTGCCGTCGGCAGCGGCCGGGACCAGTTCGTTGCCATCACGATCGGTCAGCTGAGCGGTCGTCTCATCCAACCCGTCGTCGAATCAGCAGGGGCCCCTTCATGACCGCAACAGCATCGACTCGAGCACGACAGCAAAAGGAGTCCGCGGAAAAGCGTCGAGCTCTCCTGGCGCAGCAGCGGCAACGGCGTCGCGCCCGTCGCGTCATCACCACCGCGATCGCGGCGGTGGTCGCAGTGGTCGCCGTCCTCGTCGTCGTGGGCGCGACGACCGGCGGCTCGTCGGCACCGGCTGCCAAGGCGACAGCTGTGTCGCCGTCCGTGCTGGCCAACCTCGTCGGTGTGCCTCAGTCGACGCTCGACGCGGTCGGGCCGGGCACGTCGACCAACCCGCCCCACGCGGTGCCCGGCGACCTTCGGTCGGTCAACGGCAAGCCGGAGGTGCTGTACATCGGCGCGGAGTACTGCCCCTTCTGCGCAGCGCAGCGTTGGGCGCTCATCCAGGCCCTGAGCCGATTCGGCACCTTCTCAGACCTGTCGACGACTCGCTCGGCCGCTGACGACGTGCATCCCAATACGCCGTCGTTCACGTTCCACGGAGCGAACTACACGAGCGACTACCTGACCTTCACGGCGCGGGAGCTCTACACAAACGAGCGCAAGGGCAGTGGCTACGCGCCACTCGACAAGGCCACGAACGACGAGCTGGCGCTCCTGCAGCGCTACGGCGGCAGCTTCCCGCTGCTCGACCTCGGCGGTCGATTCGTGCAGGTCGGTGCGTCGTACAACCTGGACCTTCTGCACGAGATGGAGTGGGAGCAGATCGCCGGCTCGCTCGCTGACCCCAAGACTGACTTGGCCCGCGCGATCGATGGCAGCGCCAACGTGATCACGGCATCGCTGTGCACGTTGACCAAGCATCAGCCGGCCCAGGTCTGCAATGCCGTCTGACGTCGCCAGCTGGGCACCTCGACTCACCTTGCCCCTCGCACTGACGGGCCTCGGCCTGTCGACCTATCTCACGTGGGAGCACTACTCGACAAGTACGACGCTGTCGTGTCCGGACACCGGCGTGGTCAACTGCCTCAAGGTCACGACGAGCGCGCAGTCGTTGGTGTTCGGGGTGCCGGTCGCGTTGCTCGGGGCGATCTTCTTCGCCGCGATGGCCTCGCTGTGCCTGCCACCCCTGTGGCGAGCCAACAGCGATCAGGTGCGACTCCTGCGTCTCGGCGGTGCCATCTCCGGGATAGTCATGGTTCTCTATCTCGTCGCCGTGGAGCTGATCGTCGTCCGCGCTATTTGCCTCTGGTGCACCGCGGTTCACCTCGTTGCGTTCGGCCTGTTCGTGGCGGTGCTCGCCGCCTTCCTGCAGCCGGACGATAGGAAGAGGGCGTGACGCGCGGCCGCGGGAAGACCGGCATGGACACCGAGCTCGACGAGGCGCTGATCCGCGCCCGTCGACGCCTGCGTAGGGGCTCCTGCTCGTGTGTTCTCCGCGCCGATCGGCTACCTGACCCGTCCCTACATCGTCTACCGATCCCGGGGACCAAAGTCCCTAGTGGGCTGGGGTCCGCGCAGCCGAGCATGAATGCATGCCAACGATGACCTTGCCTGGCTTGACCACGCCCGGACGCGCGACCAGCAGCCAGGGGCGGAAGCCATGGGCGATGCTCGGGGTGGCCACGTTGGGCTTCGCCGTCAACTTCTGGGCGTGGGCGTTGCTCTCGCCGTTGGGCGTGCACTTCAAGACGGTCCTCAACCTGAGCGGCTTCAACCAGGCGCTCCTCGTCGCGGTGCCGGTAGTGGTCGGTTCCCTGGGCCGGATCCCGGTCGGCGCGTTGACGGACCGGTTCGGCGGCCGGGTCATGTTCCCGCTCGTCAGCTTCATCACGGTCATTCCGGTGCTGTTCCTCGGTCTTGTCGGCTATCGCTCGTTTGGTGCGCTGCTCGTCGGAGGGTTCTTCCTGGGTATCGGCGGCACCTCGTTCGCCGTTGGTGTGCCGTTCGTCAACGCTTGGTTCCCGCCGGAGAAGCGCGGTCTCGCGCTCGGCATCTTCGGCATGGGGATGGGCGGTACGGCGATCAGTGCGCTCACCACGGTGAAGCTGGTCGAGCACTCCAGCATTCACACGCCGTTCGCGATCGTGGCCGGCGTGCTGGTCGGCTACGGGCTGCTGGCGTGGCTGGTCCTGCGCGACGCGCCCAACCGGGCAGCTCCGGCCGGCTCGGCTTGGCAGCGGCTGCGCGCCACTGTGAAGCTCCCCATCACCTGGCAGGCGTCGGCTTTGTATGCCGTCGGCTTCGGCGGATACGTCGCCTTCAGCGTCTACCTACCGACGTACCTCAAGACTACTTATTCGCTGAGCCAGTCCGATGCGGCCAACAAGATGGCCGGCTTCGTCCTGCTTGCGGTGGTGATGCGTCCGATCGGTGGCTGGCTGTCGGACTGGATGGCACCGACTCGTGTGCTCGCGGTGGCATTCACCGTCGTCACCGCCTTCGCATTGGTGCAGTCCACGACGCCGGGCCTCAAGCCGACCTCGACGGTCGCGTTCCTCGCGATGGCGGCCGCGCTCGGGCTTGCCAGTGGTGCTGTCTTCGCGTTCGTCGCGCAGCGGTCGCCGGCAGATCGCGTCGGCGCGGTCACTGGCGTCGTGGGTGCGGCCGGGGGACTGGGCGGTTTCATCCCGCCACTTCTCATGGGCACCATCCACGACCAGAGCGGGTCCTACGCCGGCGGCCTGGTCGCGCTTTCGATCGTCGCGGCTCTGACCTTGACCTTCACCTTCGTCATCGGCGGCTCCAGAGCTTCCGCGCGTAAAGCGTGAGGTTCTCGAAGATCCACGGGCTCACGAGCACGGCCGCAGGACGTCGTACGCCGCCTTGGTCGGTCATCAGCACGTCGACGTCGTAGTCACCAATCCGTCCAGTTGCCTGGGTGTCACCGGAGTCGTCGAGGTCGATCTCGTCGGCGATCACCGGAGTCGCCAGGATTGCCAACGGTCGTACGACGCCTGCGGGCGTGACGGCGGTCACCGTTGCGACTTCGGCGTCGCCGCCGAGCACGCCACGCATCAGCGCCATCAGCTGACCCGGTTGCCGCAACCTGTCGCGCAGCTCGGGCCACAGCTCGCGCTCGGCATCCTCGAGGCCGAGCGCCGAGTTCGGTCCGCACATGCGTTCAGCCTGTCAGGTCTGCGCAGAGCGGGACCTAAGCCTCTACCTGTCGACTCGCGCAACGTCGACCGTGGAGGTGACAGCGATACGGAGCTAGGAGGCCACCATGCGCGCACTTGTCTACGGCGGACCAGGCATCAGGGAATGGAAAGAGGCACCGGACCCGGTCCTCATCGACGCCACGGACGCGATCGTCGGCGTCGACACCACGACGATCTGCGGCACCGATCTGCACATCCTCAAGGGTGATGTTCCCGAGGTGACCCCGGGTCGCATCCTCGGCCACGAGGCAGTCGGCACGATCGAGGCGGTCGGCGATGCCGTCACCAACTTCCGGCCGGGCGATCGCGTCCTCGTCTCGTGCATCAGCGCGTGCGGCCGTTGCCGGTTCTGCCGGGAAGGCCGTTATGGCCAGTGCCGGGGTGGCGGTGGCTGGGTCCTCGGACACACCATCGACGGCACCCAGGCGGAGTACGCCCGCATCCCGTTTGCCGACACCTCGCTGTACAAGCTGCCGGCCTCGGTCAGCGACGAAGAAGCGGTGATGTTGTCGGACATTCTTCCGACGTCGTACGAAGTGGGCGTGCTCAACGGTGTCGTTCGACCTGCCGACGTCGTCGCGGTAGTGGGTGCGGGTCCGATCGGCCTCGCTGCCACGCTGACGGCCCGGCTGTTCAGCCCGCGTCATGTCATCACGATCGACCTCGCCGACAGCCGGCTCGAGCTGGCCAAGCAGTTCGGAGCCGACGAGACGGTGAACTCGGGCCGCGATGACGTGGTGGCTCGCATCCGTGCGCTGACCGACGACCTCGGCGCGGATGTCGTGATCGAGGCCGTCGGCATCCCGGAGACGTTCGAGCTGTGCACGCGGCTGGTGCGGCCCGGCGGGCGCGTGGCCAACGTCGGTGTGCACGGGAAGCCAGCTTCGCTGGCACTGGACAAGCTGTGGGCGGCCGACATCACCATCACCACCGGGCTCGTCGACACCTACAGCACTCCGACGTTGCTGCAGATGGTGGCGTCCGGCCAGCTGTCGGCCAAGCCGTTTGCCACGCACCATTTCGAGCTGGCCGACATCGAGAAGGCCTACGAGACCTTCACCAACGCCGGCACCGAGCACGCCCTCAAGGTCGTGCTCACCAAGTAGAGCCGAGGATGAGAGGACTCTCATCAACCCTTCACCGTGCCCTTAGCGAGCGAACGGATGCTCGAGACATGGCAACAGTGAAGACGTGGCTCGCATCGGCGGCTCTGGTCGGTGGCGCGGGCGGTGGCGCAGCGGTGGGACTTGCCGCATCGGACGGTCCCGATCAGTCTGCCGCCGCCGCTCCGTCCGCCGCCGCGGCGCCGGATGCGGGTTATCTACGGCATCAGATCAACTCATTGCTACAGGAGGACCGGGCGCTCAAGACTGCGGTCGGCCGCGCTCGGCAACGACTCGCCGATCAAGTGCACGCGGGCGAGCAGTCGCTCGCCGCCCTGCACCGGCGAATCGCCGCGACACAGATCGAGCTCGCGCGAGCCCAGGCGACTCGCAACCGGATCAGTGCGGCCCCCGTCGCGGCGGCGGTGCAGGTGCAACAGCCGGCGGCGGCGCCGGCAATCCATTCGAGCACCGGCGCAAGCGGCGCGGGCTCAGCCCGAGGTGATGACGACGGCGGACACGAGGGAGGCGGCGATGACTGACAACCGATTCGGCTCCGGTCGGCACTCCATTGCGTTGGTGACGACCGCGATCGTTTCGCTCGGGACGGCTGCGGCCGTTGGATGGGCTGCAGCGGTGCCGGCCGGCGGGTCCGTCGCAACGGCCTCCTCACCAGCGCCGGGCGGCGGCACGACACGCACCGTCCTGCAGATCAACACCGCGCAGAAGAACCTGCAACAGGTGAGGCGAGACCTGGCCCGGCTGCTGTCACGAGAGGACGACCTGCCGCGGGCCAAGCTCGAGAACCTGTCAGCGCTCGTGGCGCAACTGCCGAGCGTTCAGGTGCCGCAGTCGACCACACAACCGACCGTCACACACGTGACGCCGCCGGCGACGCACACCACGACAGGAGCCTCCGGTGCTCGTCCGTGACGCGATCGGGACCGAGCGTGTCGCTGAGACCAGCGCGATGGCGAGCCGGATCACCGTTCGTCTCGTGTCCGACGCCGCGCCGGCTATCTCCGAGCAACGGTTGAGCGCGGCGCTGCAGGTGTTCCACGACGTGGACCGCACCTGCACCCGCTTTGACGACGGCAGCGACCTGATGCGCGCCAACGCCCATGGCGAGGACTGGGTTGCGGTGTCTTCGTACTGCTTCGACGCGATCGTCGAGGCTCATGCGGCGTACCGCCGCACGATGGGGCGGTTCGACCCCCGGGTGCTCTCCGACCTGGTGCGACTCGGTTATGACCGGTCGCTGAAGCACGCCGCGCCCTCCTATCGCGACGCGAGCGCTCTGACGCCCCGGATGACGCTGCCGGAATGGCGGCCGGAGTTTCGTCGTGCCTCTCGTGAGGTGCGCGTTGGCCCGGCCCCGATCGACCTCGGCGGCATCGGCAAGGGCCTTGCGGTGCGATGGGCGGCGGACCGCCTGCGCGACAGCGTCGGGTGTCTCGTGGAGGCCGGCGGTGACTGCTTCTGCCGCGGCACTGCCGCGGACGGCAAACCGTGGCGGATCGGGGTCGAGGATCCTGCGGACTCCACGCAACCACTGGCCGTGCTGGAGGTGTCCGATGCTGCAGTGGCGACGTCGTCGGTACGCATCCGCTCGTGGCAGGTCGCCGGCCGCGACGTGCACCACCTGATTGACCCGCGGACGGGCCAGCCCGGTGGCTCGGGCCTGGCGGCTGTCACCGTCATCGACCCCGATCCCGCCGCGGCCGAGGTCGCCAGCAAGACGCTGTTCCTCACGGGCCGGCTGGGAGCACGCACGAGTGCCGAACAACTCGGGCTGGCCGCGTTGTGGGTGGACGACAACGGTGTGCTCGGTTGGTCGTCCGGGCTCGCTCCCTCCCTCGTATGGAGCCGGCCGTGAGCATCGAGGGTCTGCGGACCGGTGCGAAAGTTGCAGCGGTCACGGCTGCGGCCGGCGGTCTTGCTGGGTTCGCCATGTCGAGCTGGGTCGGTGCCGCACCGGTCAGTCGCATGTTGCCGTGGGTCCTCGGCCGTGGTCTCGGCATCGCCGCCTACCTGTCACTGACCGCACTCACTGGACTTGGTTTGTGGTTGCGACACCCCGCCGCGCAACGGTGGCGCTGGCCCGCGCCCGACACGAAGATGCGTCTGCACGCCGTGCTCGGCGCGTTGACCGGCCTGCTCGTGCTCGGCCACGTCGTCGCGCTGGTGCTCGACTCCTTCGCAGGCGTGGGCGTGCTGGGTGCGGTCGTGCCCGGCGCCTCGGGCTTTCGCCGTTCGCCGTCGCGCTCGGGACGGTCAGCCTCTACCTCGCGCTGCTCGTCGGCGGCTCAGCGGCTCTTGCCGGCCGACTCGCGGGTCGCGCCTGGCGGCCGATCCACCGCCTCGCGCTGGTCGTGTTCGGGTTGGCCTGGACGCACGGACTGCTGGCCGGTAGCGACACTGCTCGGTTGCGGTTGATGTACGCCGGGACCGGCGGCGTGATCGCTTTGCTTGCCGTGACGCGTCGGCTCGTCCCGACCCGGGACCGTGCCTTGGCCGGGCGGGCAACATGACGACCGGCACCGCCGAGGGCCTGGCCGTCGACATGATCAAGTGCGACGGGCACGGCATCTGCGCGTGGTTGTTTCCCGATCGCATCCGCCTGGACGACTGGGGCTATGCGCTGGTGGACCCGGCTCCGCTCGAGACCCATGGGCAACGCAGGGCCGCGCGCGCCGCCATCCGGGCTTGCCCGCGCCAGGCGCTCCAACCAGTGCCGGGCCCGGCACCGGCCCGGAGCGTGGCGTCATGAGGCCACGCGAGCAGGGCTCTGCGCCGGTGATCCGGTTGTGGTGGGCGCTGCCGCTCGCGCTCGGCGTCGTGACCGCCGTCGCTTTCGTGGCGGTCGTGCTGCCCGCGCTGGCGAGCGGCCCCGGTGTCCCCGCACAGCTGATCGTGCACCGCTCGGCTGCGCCGACCGTGTCGCCGAGTCCGCATTCAGGACCCTCCAGGGCATCGCCGGAAAGCACTCACTCCACGACAGTCGTTCGGCCGGAGCAGCCGGTGGTCCGGGAGAGTGACGACCGTCATGAGGCCGGCCGAGGAGACGCATCGGGAGGAGCCGACGACCGATGAGCGGGCCGGGGACGCGAGACTGGAGACCGCGGTGGGGGACCGCCGCCAGGCTCGCGACTTTCGTTGCACTCATGCTCGCCGTCATCATCGGCCTTGCGCTGTTCGGCCTCTTGCGGACGTTCCGCGCGCAGTCCGACGCGTCGACCACGCGCTCGCTCGTCGTCGAGCTGCAGGCGTTCCGCGACGCCCTCGGCACGCGACCGGCCGGGCAGAGACTTGCCACGTTCAGCGAGAGCTACTTGCGCACGCGAGTTCTCACCAACGGTGAGTCGCTCGCAATCGTGTTGCCCAACGGGTCGCTGATCGGCAGCACCGGGTCCCGGCCGGTGCTCACTTCGTCGACAGTCAAAGCCTGGAGCCAAACGCCGCCGACGCGCGGAGTCAGTACGAAGCTGACAACCGGTGACAACAGCTATCTGGTGACCGCCGTACCGCTTGTCGCCGGAAGTCGGAACGTCGCCACGGTCGTCGGAGCCGCCGACCTTGAAAGCGTGCATGAGGACCTCGGGCGGGTACGCAACCTCGCTATCGGCGAAGCCCTCATCGCACTCGCGGCTGCCGTCGGAGGCAGCTACTTCATGTTGCGCCGCCTGCTGGGCCGGGTCGGCCGCATCACCGATACGGCGTCGGACATCGCGGCAGGTGCGCTCGACCGCCGGCTGCACGACCCCAACGACACCGACGAGGTGGGTCGGCTGGCGGCGACGTTCGACGTGATGGCCGACAAGCTCTCCGCGGCCATGTCGGCCCAGCGTCGTCTCCTCTCCGACGTGTCGCATCAGCTCCGCACCCCGCTGACAGTGGCGCGGGGCCACTTGGAGGTGCTCGAGCGGACGGGTGCAGAGGACCCGGCGCAGGTGCGGGAGACGGTCGACCTCGTGGTCGACGAGATCGACCACATGAAGGCCCTCGTCGAGCAGCTGCTCATGCTGGGACACGCGCTGGAACCTGACTTCCTGGCCACCGAGCCGGTCGACCTCCGCAGCTTTTGCCAGGACCTGATCGAGACGACACGCGTCATCGCGCCCCGGCAATGGGAGCTGTCGGACGTGCCGGACCTCGTGCTGGAGGTCGATGCCGCCAAGCTGCGCGGCGCATTGCTCAACCTCATCGACAACGCCGTGCACGCGACTGCAAATGGAGATGTTGTCGGTCTGTCAGTCGCCGCCGGCGTCGATGGATCCATCACCTTGTCCGTCGACGACAGCGGTCCCGGCATTCCACCGGAGCGCCGCCACCTGGTCCTGCAACGGTTTGCGCGCCCGGGCGCGGCCGACGGTGACGGGAGCGGTCTCGGCCTCGCCATCGCGCAAGCGGTCGCGCGCGCGCATGGCGGCGAGCTCGTCATCGGCGAGAGCCCATACGGAGGTGCCCGAGTGTCGATGGTGCTGCCATGCGCGTC
This sequence comes from Frankiaceae bacterium, assembly GCA_025929315.1. GTDB lineage: Bacteria > Actinomycetota > Actinomycetes > JAFAQI01 > JAFAQI01 > DATBDO01. The sequence continues at coordinate 7,415 of JAICMI010000043.1, read as the reverse complement.
CTAGTCATCGAAGACGACCTGCGCATCGTGTCGTTCCTCGACAAGGGCCTCACCGCCGAGGGGCATTCGGTGACGTGCGCGACCACGGCCACTGAAGCAGAGGCTGCGCTGGACACGTACGGCGACGTCGTCGACCTCGTGTTGCTCGATCTGGGACTTCCGGCCGGCGACGGCGAGGACATCCTTCGGCGGTTGCGCCGACGCGGCTCCACGTTGCCCGTCATCGTGCTGACCGCGCGCGCGGAGGTTGCCGATCGGGTGCGCGGCTTGGACGCGGGAGCCAACGACTACCTCACGAAGCCCTTCGCGTTCGACGAGCTGCTCGCGCGGATGCGGGCGGTTCGTCGTACGGTCGAAGCGCCGGGCAGCAACGAGCTCATCGTCGGTGACCTCAGGCTGGACACCTCGACCAAGGTGGCGTGGCGGGCGGGCCGGCGCATCGATCTGGCGCCGCGTGAGTGGGCACTGCTCGAGCTGTTCATGCGTGCGCCGACCCGTCTGTTCACCCGCGTGCACATCCTCAACAAGGTGTGGCAGTACGACCTCGATCCGGGCACCAACGTCGTCGACGTCTATGTGGGCTACCTGCGCAAGAAGCTCAACCGTCCCGGACTGGACCCGCTCATCCACACCGTTCGCGGTGCGGGTTACCGGCTCATCGAACCGTGACCGGCACCGGCAGCACCGGTTCGCGCCGCGGAAGTGGACACCTACCGCGCCGATGCGTCGCGAGGTGATCTGCAAAGACTCCCTCGGCTGACCGGAAGAACCGCAGGCTGCCGTCGGGATGGTGGCAGCCGCCGCGTCGCTCCAGCATCATCGGCAGCTCCGCCAGTCGTCGACGATGCCGGCCCGCGCTGCGGTTGCCGACCAGTTCGGTGTACGACGCCGCAAGCGCTGGGAGCCCGAACACACAGGGCCCGCACTGGCCGGCGGACTCGTCCGCCAGGTAGCGCAGGACCCGAGCCGCCTCGGCCGGACCGCAGGCATCGGCGGGCAGCACGACGACGACGCCGGCGCCGACCGACAAACCGAGCGGGCGCAACGCCTCGTTGGACATGCGGAGCTCGCGCGCGACCCGCCAGGGGGTCCACGCGCCGTGGTAGCCCCCCAGGAGGACGGCCTGGGGGTGCGCGGACAGCCCTCCTGCGACCTCGATCAGCTCTGCCAAGGACACGCCGACCGGTGCTTCGATGACGCCCGGAGCATGGACCGACCCGCTGACGGTGAAGAGCATCGTGCCGGGTTGCGAGGCCGGCCCGAGTCGCCGGAACTCCTGCGCGCCGTGGCGCGCGATGTAGCCGACATGCGCGAGGGTTTCGACGTTCTGGACGAGAGTGGGACGACCGAAGGCGCCCGCCTCGAACACGCGGGGGGGCTTCGACCGGGGGACTGCAGGCCCGCCGGTGATCCGCGACACGACGCTGGACTCCTCGCCTGACACGAAGGCGGCGGGTGCGGTGACGAGCGCTACGTCGCAGTCGTCGACAGCTTTGGCGCGGCGCTCAGCAAGGGCGCGGATGGCGGCAGAGATGACGTCGGGTGCGTCGTGCACGTAGAGAAAGGCGCGCTCCGCTCCGACGATGCGTGCGCCGATCTGAAGACCGTCGAGGACGAGCTGAGGATTGGCGACAAGCAGTGTCTTGTCCTTCTGGCTGGCCGGCTCGCCCTCGGCGCCGTTGGCGACGACGATTCGCGGTGCGGGACCGGCGAGGACGCCGCGCATCTTGATGTGAGTGGGGAAGCCGGCCCCGCCGCGTCCGGTTAGACCCGATTCTTCCAGCGCCGCCAGCAGCCGTTCCGGTGCGTCGTCGATCGACGTCGGCTCGTGACATCCGAGCAGCCGGGGTGGGTCGATGCAGACTCCGTCGACAAGTGCCGTCATGCCTTGATCATCGGCAGCCGAGGTGAGCCGCTACTGAGAGCGGCGTGAGAGTTCTCTCATGTGCATCTGCGTCCAGCCTGCGAGCCGCCAACCGGACTCCATGGCCAGCCCGGCCAGAGCGACCGCCCCGACACCCGCGAGGAGCAGCAGCGGCCCGGGCGTGGACAGCGCGAAGAACGCGCGTAGTCCTGGTACCGCAAGGATGACGACGAGACCACTCGCCATGGTCGGCACCAGCCAGGCCGACCGGTTGCTCCCGGTGCGCGCTACCAGGGCGAGCACCCAGAGGGCGATCGCGAACAGAACGAGCGTGCAGATCGTGCGCGCTTCTCTCATTGATGCGTGGGACTGCTCGCGTGCAGCCACGTAGATGAGGTAAGTGGCGGCCGCGGCGACGAGGCCGGTCGGGATCGCAAACCGCGCGACGCGCGCGACGAAGTGGGGACGCGCACGGCGATCGTTGGGCGCCAGTGCGAGCACGAATGCGGGGATACCGATCGTGAGGGTGCTCACGATCGTCAGGTGCCGCGGCAAGAAGGGGAAGGGGAGTCGAGCAATGCCCACCGTGACGGCGAGCGCAGTCGCATAAACGGTCTTGGTCAGGAAGAGGTTCGCGACACGTTCCATGTTGGCGATGACGCGTCGTCCCTCACCGATGATGGCGGGCACCGCCGTGAATGCGCTGTCGAGCAGTACGAGCTGAGCGACAGCGCGCGTAGCAGCCGAGCCCGCCCCCATCGCGATGCCGACGTCGGCCGCCTTGAGCGCAAGGACGTCGTTCACGCCGTCACCGGTCATCGCCACCACATGCCCGTCGGCCTGAAACGAGCGAACAATCTCCACCTTCTGCTGGGGAGTGAGCCGGCCGTGTACGACGTCTGGTTCGAGGCCGACCTGCTGCGCGACCCGGGAGACCGTCTGCGGATGATCGCCGGAAAGAACGTGGACAGTCACGCCTTGCTTGCGCAGATAGGCCAGCGTCTCGGCAGCGTCCGGACGGATCTCGTCGGTCAAGCAGACCAAAGCAACGGGGCGGACGTCGGGCACTGTGCCGGTCGCGACAAGCAGCACTCGCGCTCCATCGGCGGCTAGCTGCGCCGTCCGGCGGCGTACCTCATGATCCTCGGACAGGACGTCCGGTGCGCCGAGCAGCCAACTGCCGTGATCGGCGAAGGTGGCGCCGCTCCACTTGGTGGCAGACGTGAAGGGGAAGACGTCAGTGGCCACCCAGTCCACCGCTGGATAGGCCGCGGCAACCGCTGCGGCCGTCGCATTGGGGTGCGGCTCCAACCTGGCGACCGCGCCGAGCGCGGCCTCGACGTCCGGGTCTTCCGACAACCGGACGACGTCCGTGAGCTGCAGGCGCCCGCTCGTAAGAGTGCCGGTCTTGTCGATGCAGAGCGTGTCGACACGGGCCAGACCCTCGATCGACGAAAGCTCTCGAGCGAGCACTCGTCGTCGTGACAGTCGCAACGCACCGACGGCAAAGGCCACGCTGGTTAGCAGGATCAGCCCTTCCGGCACCATCGTCACGGTGCCCGCGACTGATGCACGCAGGGCGTCCGGCAGCCGGTCGGCGCGGCTCAGCTGGCTCCAGAACAGCAGGGCGGCGGTCGGAACAAGGATCCAGGTGATGACCTGAAGGAGGCGGTTGATGCCGTCGCGAAGCTCGCTGGTGGCGAGACCGAACTCCCGAGCGACCTGGGAAAGACCGGCAGCATAGGAATGCTCGCCGACGGCGGTGACGAGGCAGCGGGCCGAGCCGGCGACCACCAAGCTGCCGGACAGCACCCGGTCGCCACGTGACTTGTCGATCGCATTCGACTCGCCGGTCAGCAACGACTCGTCGACGCGAAGGCCAATGGCCTCCTCGACGTCTGCGTCGACCACGACCTGGTCGCCCGATGCCAGTTCCAGCACATCGTCGAGAACCACTTGGGACGCCGGCACCGACACAGGCGCGCCGTCGCGGACGACGGTCGCAGCAGGCGCGGTCACGACTGCCAACCGATCCAATGCGTGTTTTGCCCGTAGCTCCTGCACGATGCCGACGAGGGTGTTGGCGACGAGCGCCAGCCCGAACAGCGCGTCCTGCAACGGTCCGACGACCAGGATGACAACAAGCAGCGAGCCGAGCAGCGCATTGAAACGCGTACAGATGTTGGTGCGGAGGATGACTCTGACCGGCCGGCTCGTGGGTGGCCGGTAGTCGTTGCCAAAGCCGTCGCGATGGCGTTGCGCAGCCTGGCCAGTCGTCAGCCCCCGCGCCAGGACCGGCGCGAGGGCTGACGGGTTCTGCGCCACCGTCATGGGGCGTGCCGGTGCCGATGGCGCTCCTCGACCCACGTGACGACCAATGCGATCAGCAGGACCCAGACGATGATGGCTGCGATCGCTCCCAGCAACGCGCCTGCGAACATCCAACCGGCATACATGTCAGCCGCTCCCTTCGTCGAAGTCGCTGCCGCCCATGTCCAGCCGGAAGGGCGGGTACTCGTCGGTCATGAGGCCCGCGTACGCGCCGACCCGCAACACCCACCGGTTGAGCCCGATGACGAGGTCGAACAGCGACCGGGGATAACGGCCGGTGAAGGCGAGCGCAAGGGCCGCGATGACCGCGAGGACGGAGATCAGGCCGCCGAAGTGCCAGCCGGCCCAAGCTCCACCCAGGAAGAAGCCGATGAGGATGTAGTGCGGAATGGCGAGAAGCCACCACTTCACCAGCACCAGACCGCGCGACAACCGCTCCGGGTAGGCGATCTCGAGGTGTGCGGGGTAGTCAGGCACCTCGGCCAGCGTGAAGGGCGGATAACGGTCGGTCCCCAGAGCCCCGAAGGTGTAGTACTGCACCCGCCAGGTCCAGCGCATCACGCCGACGTTGAACTCGAAGATGCGCTTGGGGTAGTGGCCGGTGAAGAGGATCGCGAAGAAGGCGACGGTGCTCAGAACGACGTAGGCGACCCAGAGAAACGTGAGGACAACGAAGTGCGGGATCGCGAGGAACCACTTGACCAGCCACAACCACCTGGACAGATGGTCGTCGAGACGGGCATCAACCCGGACCGGATAGGAAGCATGAGCGGTCATTGCATGTCACCTCTTGATGAGCTCGTGATGCTGTTGGACCTGCGGACGGGCGGGAGTGCCGGTGGCGGTGAGGTGGCGGATGGTGGCGCCTACCCAGAGGACACCGATGCCCACCATGAGGGCGGTCAGATATTCCGTGTGGCTGAGGATGATGGCGGTGATGCCGACGATCAGCGTCAGGACTCCCGCGGCCGACAAGGCGGCGGTGAACCTACCGGCGGCGGCGCGACCTTCGAAGGCGTCTCGTCGGGCGCCCACGGCGCACGCGAGCATCCCGAGCAAGAAGACTGCGCTCGCCCGCGCGCGTACGCCGCCTAGGTCTGCGCCCGTCGCCCCCGCGATGTAGATCGTGGTTGCGCCGGCGACGAGAAGACCAGCCATGAGATCGGTCACGTTCAGCCGCTGAATCCGCATCGCTGCTCACCCCTCGCTTCAGGTTCACCTCCACCCTTGTTCGATGGATGACGTCGAGGTAGGGGCGAAAGACCCTGGGCAGCCGCCGGCCGTCACAGGTTGACTTCAGGTATGACGCGGTTGCCCGATGGTCGCGCCGTGACGATCCGCCCGCTCGATGCGAGCGATGCGGACGCCCTGGTTGCGGCGGTGGAGAAGGCGGACCCCATGGATCTGCGTCGCCGGTTCATGGGCGTGCCGCCACCGGCGTGGTTTCTGGTCAAACAGCTGATGCGCGCTGACGGTGTTCATGACCTCGTCCTAGGAGCCTTCGACGGCGCCGGCAGGTTGGTCGGAGTGGCGCAGTTCGACCGCCCCGACGACGAGCCGACCGCCGAGGTTGCGATCGAAATCGCCAAGGACTGGCAGCACGACGGCCTCGGTACCGCAATGCTGACCGCGCTGGCCGAATGCGCCCGCGAGCGTGGCGTGCACGAGTTCACGGCTACCTACTTCGCCGACAACCTGCCGATCCGGCGTCTGCTCCACGACATCGGCCACGTCGTGACGAGCGGTTATGAAAGCGGCGAAGGCCACATGCGGCTGAGTCTCGACGAGATGCCCGAGGCTTCGTGACCCCGGAGGTGTGTCATGACAGCGCTTACTCCTTCTCTTGCCGAGCTGAGCACCCACTTCGCACAAGTCGTCGTTCCTGTGGACTTCTCACCACTTAGCTGGCGCGCACTCACGGAAGCCGGACGCGTTGCCAGGGCATTCGGTGTTCCGCTGCGTGTCGTTCACGTGGACACGGCGTCGCCGTGGCTGGACGAAGGTGTGCACCAGCTTGTGCCCCGAGACGCCCCGAATGGACAACCCGTTGAGGTGACCGTCGTCGCCGCAACTACTCCGACGGACGGAATCCTGCGCGTTCTCGGCGACGACGAGAGCTCCCTGCTCGTCATGTCCACGCACGGGCATACGGCCGCCACCGAGCTCGCTACGGGAAGTGTCGCGGAGGCGCTGTTGCGCAGGTGGCAGGGACCGATGCTGCTCGCCGGGACTCGGTTCCGGGCCGCGCCGGTTCCCTTCCGGCGAATCGTTGTCTGTGTGGACCCCCGGCTGACAGCGGTGTCGGAATCGCTGGCCCAGGACGTTCTCGCGTGGGCTTCTGTGTTCCAGGTTCCCGTCGAGGTGCTGTCGGTCGTCGAGCCGGAACCGGCTGCGGACTTCGAGTCGATCCTGCGCGAGAACGAGCGCATCCAAGCCGCAGCCGACGCGGTGTCGACCAACGAGCATGTCGCGCGACTGGTCAGGCTCGAGGGCAACCGGCCGGCCAAGGACATCGCTCGGTATGCCGATGCCGTCGACGGAACTCTTGTCGCGCTGCCCACCCATGCTCGGACGCCGTCGGCTCGGTTCGTCCTCGGCAGTACTGCGGTCTCGATTCTCAGGCATACGGCGAGTCCCGTTCTCGTACGTCGATTTCCCAAGAGGTGAGGGCGAGATGCCTGCTTTCGGTGTTCATTCGGAGGTCGGGACGCTACGGCGGGTAATGCTGCACCGGCCCGACCTGGAGCTGCGGCGGCTCACGCCGTCCAACGTCAACGAGCTGCTGTTCGACGAGATCTTGTGGGTCAAGCGCGCTCGCCAAGAGCATGACCAGTTCGCGGACACGCTGCGTGATGCGGATGTCGAGGTGCTTCTCTTCGGTGACTTGTTGGCTGAGACGTTGAAGGTGGACGAGGGCAGGGAGTGGCTCCTCGACCGGGTGACGACCGAGCACATCCTTGGGCCCACGCTGGTTGCCCCGGTACGGGACCACCTCGCCTCTCTCGACCCGCACTCCCTCGCCACGCACCTGATCGGCGGGCTCACACGCGCCGAGCTGTTGACGGCCGTGCCGAGCCTGCGTCTGTCCACGTTGCGCCCGGACGAGTTCATCCTCCCGCCGCTTCCCAACCACATGTTCACGCGTGACACGTCGTGCTGGGTCTATGGCGGTGTCTCGATCAACCCGATGGCCAAGCCGGCGCGCGCCCGCGAGACTGTC
>JAICMI010000162.1 GCA_025929315.1 Frankiaceae bacterium | reverse complement strand
TGGCAGCAGGAGCGCTACCCACCGCTCGACCCGAACGGTCTCCCGCTGACGCTGCTGCGCGAGCCGGGCGAGGACGGCCGCGAGGGCGCGCCGGTCCGGGTCGCTGTCGGCATGCCCGGTGACAGGGTGTTGCGGGCGCAGATCTGGCGCGCACAGGTGGGTCGAGTGCCGCTGCTCATGCTCGACTCCGACATCGAGGACAACGCTCCGACGGAGCGGGAGGTCACCGACCGCTTGTACGGCGGCGGCACCGACCACCGCTTGCATCAGGAAGTGCTGCTCGGCATCGGGGGAGTCCGGGCGCTTCGTGTCTTCTGCCAGCTGACCGGTCATCCGGATCCGGAGGTGTTCCACACCAACGAGGGTCACGCCGGATTCCTTGGTATCGAGCGCATCCGTGAGCTGACCGAGGACCAGGGCATGGGCTTCGACGAGGCGCTCGCAGCTGTTCGGGCGGGCACTGTCTTCACGACGCACACGCCGGTCCCGGCCGGGATCGACCGGTTCCCCCGCGAGCTCATCGCTGACTACTTCGGTGGTGACAACGCGTCGAAGGGCGTTCCGGTCGACCGGATCCTCGAGCTCGGCGCCGAGGAAGACCCCGAGATGTTCAACATGGCGCACATGGGGCTGCGGCTGGCGGAGCGCGCTAATGGCGTGAGCAAGCTGCACGGGCAGGTGAGCCGGGAGATGTTCGGCAGTCTGTGGCCGGGCTTCGACGCGGGTGACGTGCCGATTGCGAGCGTTACCAACGGCGTGCACGCACCCACGTGGGTGGCGCGACAGGTGATGGAGATCGGCGCCAAGCAGGTCGGTCGGGCGCTCGTCGAGGAAGCGCAGGGCTGGGAAGGCATCGCCAAGGTCCCTGACGAGACCGTGTGGTCGACACGTCGGGAGCTGCGCGCCGGCCTCGTCGCCGAGGTACGCCGCCGGGTGCGTGAGTCGTGGCTGCAACGAGGGGCATCAGAAGCCGGTCTTGGCTGGATCGACGACGTCTTCGACCCCGATGTCCTGACGATCGGTTTCGCGCGCCGGGTGCCGTCGTACAAGCGGTTGACGCTCATGTTGCGCGACCCCGACCGGCTGACGGGCATCCTGCTGGACAAGGACCGGCCGGTGCAGATGGTCATCGCCGGCAAGTCGCATCCGGCCGACGACGGTGGCAAGGCACTCGTGCAGCAGATGGTGCTGTTCGCCGACGATCCAGCCGTGCGGCATCGCATCGCGTTCCTGCCCGACTACGACATCGGCATGGCGCGCTACCTCTACCACGGGTGCGATGTCTGGCTGAACAACCCGCTACGACCGCTTGAGGCGTGCGGCACCAGTGGGATGAAGTCGGCGCTCAACGGCGGGCTCAACCTGTCCATCCGTGACGGCTGGTGGGACGAGATGTACGACGGCGCCAACGGTTGGGCGATCCCGTCCGCCGCCGAGGGCACCGACCCGGACGTGCGTGACGACCAGGAAGCCAACGCGCTCTACGACCTCATCGAGAACCAGGTGCGCGGGCGCTTCTACGACACCGACCGCGACAAGCTGCCGCGTCGCTGGATCGAGATGGTGCGGCACACACTGCAGTCGCTGGGTCCGCAGGTGCTGGCCAGCCGGATGGTGCGCGACTACGTCATCGAGCTCTACACACCCGCGGAGAGGTCATCGCGCGCCCTCGCATCCGACGGCTACGCGACAGCCCGCGAGCTTGCGAGCTGGATCTCGCGTGTGCGCGAGGGGTGGCCGCAGGTGAGCGTTTCGCATGTCGAGTCCAGCGGCGTCGCCGATGCACCGGAGCTCGGACAGCAGCTCGACGTGCTCGCCCGTGTCGTGCTGGGTCCGCTGTCGCCGGACGACGTTCGGGTGCAGGTGGCGTTCGGCCCTGTTGACGAGAACGATGAGATCCGCCAGCCGACCTACCTCGACCTGGGCAGTCGCGAGCTGGCCGACGAGGAGCGCAACGTGTGGCGTTATGAAGGATCGGTGCCGCTCGAACGGCGAGGGCCGTTCGGCTACACGGTGCGAGTTCTGCCGCACCACCCGTCCTTGTCAGCGCCTCTCGATCTCATCGCGCTGCCGGTCGAGTCCACGGCCTACACAGCTATCTGACGCAGAGCGCTCGTGGACAGCTTCGACGCCGTGACGGACGTGCTCGACTACCCGATGTTCGTCGTCACGACCGCAAGCGAGGGCCACGCGGCCGGCTGCCTCGTGGGCTTCGCCACCCAGACCAGCATCGATCCACCGCGATTTCTCGTCGGGCTGTCCGTCAACAACCACACCTATCGTGTGGCTCGCGAGGCATCGCGTCTCGTCGTACACGTTCTTGATGCGGAGTCGATCGAGCTGGCTCGCCTGTTCGGCGAATCCACCGGCGACGACGTTGACAAGTTCGTCCGCTGTTCCTGGCGACCAGGTCCGGACGGAGTTCCGGTGCTCGACGACGCGTCGGCGTGGTTCTCCGGCATGGTGCAGGAGCATGGCCGGTTCGGCGATCACGCCGCCTTCCTGGTCGACATCGACAGTGCCGAGGTCCGTCGCAAGCCGTCGCGCTTGCTGTTGCTGTCCGACGTGGCCGACTTCGATCCCGGTCACGAGGCCTGAAGGACGACCAGCGACCGGGCGATGAGCCGAAGGTCGTCGCCTGCCTTGACCTCTCGTGTCCCTGGCCCGGCCTCGGCGGTGTCGACCAGGACGACGTAGTCCTCCGCCCAAGGTGGCCCCGGGAGCCGAAACGTCGTGTCATCACCGCCGGCATGCAGCAGCAAGAGGAACGAGTCGTCGCGAATGCGCTCACCACGTGGGCCACGCGTGCGGATGCCGTCGCCCGACAGATACATGCCGAGGGTGCGCGCGGTCGGCGCGAACCAGTCGGCGTCGGCCATCTCCACCCCCTCGGGCGTGAACCAGGCGAGGTCTTTCACGCCGTCGCCACTGAACGGCCGGCCCTGGAAGAACGCGCGCTGCCGAAACACGGGGTGGGTACGACGCAGCCGGATGAGCCGGCTGACCAGCTCGACATGCCCACCCAGCGGGCCGTCCGGCGACCACGTCATCCATGACAGCTCGCTGTCCTGGCAGTAGGCGTTGTTGTTGCCGAGCTGGGTCTGGCCGACCTCGTCGCCCATGCGCAACATCGGCACGCCGGTCGAGAGCAACAGGGTCGCGAAAGCGTTGCGCATCTGTCGCGCCCGCAGCGAAACGATCTCCTCGTCCCTGGTGTCACCTTCGACCCCGCAGTTCCACGACCGGTTGTCGTCGGTGCCGTCTTTGTTGTCCTCACCGTTGGCCTCGTTGTGCTTCTCGTCGTAGGAAACGAGGTCACGCAACGAGAATCCGTCGTGGCAGGTGACGAAGTTGATGCTCGCGTAGGGCTGGCGCCCGTCGTCCTGGTAGAGGTCGCTCGAACCCGTGAGCCGGTAGCCGAGCTCGGCGACGCCCGTCTCGGCGCCGCGCCAGAAGTCGCGGACGGTGTCTCGATACTTGCCGTTCCACTCGGTCCACAACGGCGGGAACTCGCCGACCTGGTAGCCGCCGGGCCCGAGATCCCAGGGCTCGGCGATGAGCTTGACCTGCGAGAGCACCGGGTCCTGCTGGATGACCTGCAAGAAGGCAGACAGCTGGTCGACCTCATGGAACGAGCGCGCGAGTGCGGCAGCGAGGTCGAAGCGAAAGCCGTCGACGTGCATCTC
>JAICMI010000100.1 GCA_025929315.1 Frankiaceae bacterium | reverse complement strand
GCGCCGGGAACGACGAGCAGCTTGCCTTTTGTCATGCCCTTGTAGGCGGCTTCGGCGACCGCGCGTGCCGACATCGCAAGGGGTCCGGTGTTGAGACGCAGGTCCTCTGCGCCGGCGACTTGCTGGAACTCCGTCTCCGTCACGCCGGGGCACAGCGTGGTGACGGTGACACCTGTGCCGGACAGCTCCTCGGCGAGCGCCTGCGAGAACGACAGCACGTAGGCCTTGGTCGCGTAGTAGACGGCCATGAACGGACCGGGCTGGAACGCCGCGGTCGAGGCGACGTTGAGGATGCGACCGCGGTGCCGCTCGACCATGCCGGGCACGAGCTGCCGGGTGAGATCGGTCAGGGCGGTGACGTTGACCGCGATCTGTCGCAGGTCGGCGTCGCGCTCGCGCTCCCAGAACGCGCCGTGCCCGCCGAACCCCGCGTTGTTGACGAGGACGTCGACCTGCGTCGACGGCCCGAGCTCTTTGACGAGTGTCTGTACGGAGCGTGCCTTGGCCAGGTCGGCCGTGATCACGCGGCTGTCGGCGCCGTACTGCTCCTTGAGCTCGGCCGCGAGTGCGGTCAGCTCGGGTTCGCGACGCGCGACGAGCACCAGGTCGTGGCCTTCGCGCGCGAGGATGCGGGCCAGCTCGCGACCGATGCCGGCGGACGCGCCCGTGACGAGTGCGGTCGGTCGGGAAGCGGCCATGTTGATCACACTAAGCCACCTGTTACGGTCCGTCCGTGCCGCGCTCGACCAGTGCGCGACTGCCGCGCACCTCGCTCGACATCGCCGAGCTTCTCGGCACTGTGTCGTTGCTCGCCAGCCTGACGCTGCACCAGCGGGAGCTGCTCGCGCGTGCGGCTCATCACCGGTGGGTGCGCCGCGGTGACCTTGTCTATGCGCAGGGCTTTCCGGGTGACTCCTTGTACGTCGTCGCGCGGGGATCGGTGCTTGTGCACCGCACGGGTCGAGGCGGCGAGCGGCGGGCCATGACGGTCGTCGAAGCCCCGGGTTCGTTCGGCGAGATCCCGCTCGTCGACGGCGGCCGGCGGTCAGCCTCGGTCGAGGCGCTGGAGGACACCGACCTGTTCGTCGTGCCACGCGCCGACTTCCTGCAGCTGATGGCGTCCGAGCCCAAGATGATGCAGGGCGTGCTTCGCGAGCTCGGCCGGATGGTGCGCCGGCTCACCGACCAGCTGACCGACGAGTCGTTGCTCGACCTGCCCGGCCGGGTCGCCAAGACACTGGTGCGACTGGTCGAGGTGCGCCGCGAGGCCGATCCAGAGGCGGCACCCGTTGTCGGTCTGTCCCAAGGCAAGCTTGCCGAGCTCGCCGGCGGTAGCAGGCAGAGTGTCAACGCGGCGCTGGCGACGCTCGCCGGTCGCGGCCTGATTCATATCGGCGGTCGGCGCATCGTCGTGACCGACTACCCCGGACTGCTTCACCGGGCGGGGCTGCATCCACCCGGTCAACGGCAGCCGTAAGCATCCCTGCGCTCTTATGGTGAGGACGTGGATCCTCGCCGTCAGGTGCCGCGCACGGACGTGGTCCTTGCCGATGCACGGCTCGTAGCGGCGGCGCACCGTCTCGGCGTGCCGATCGTCAAGGCGGTCGTCGTCGAGGTGCTCGAGCAGGTACGACGCGGCGTGGTCGGCGCCGACGCGGCAGCGGACATCGCGGTCGCGAGCCTGCCGGCAGCAGCGACCACGTTGCGGCGTGTCCTCAATGCCACCGGTGTCGTCGTGCACACCAACCTCGGACGATCGCCGTTGTCACCAGCAGCCGTCCATGCGGTCGCCCTCGCGGCGGGCTATGTCGATGTGGAGTACGACGTCGACAGCGGTCGCCGCGCTCGACGTGGGCGCGGGGCACTCGATGCACTGGCTGCTGCGTTGCCTGATGCAGAGGCGGTGCACGTCGTCAACAACGCGGCGGCGGCACTGGTGCTGGTGGCGACGGCACTCGCGGCGGGCCGCGACATCATCGTCAGCCGGGGCGAGCTGATCGAGATCGGCGACGGGTTCCGCCTGCCGGACATCCTGGCCGCGAGCGGCGCCCGGCTGGTCGAGGTCGGCACGACCAACAGGACGTCAGCCGCGGACTACCGCGCGGCGGTCACCGACCAGAGCGCGTTCATCCTCAAGGTGCATCCCTCCAACTTCGTCGTCACCGGGTTCACGACGGAAGCGACAGTGGGAGAGCTGACCGGCTCGGGCGTGCCTGTCGTCGTCGACACCGGCTCCGGTTTGCTGCGGCCGCATCCGCTGCTGCCGAACGAGCCGGACGCGACGACGGCCCTTCGCGCCGGCGCCGATCTCGTCGTCGCCAGCGGGGACAAGCTGCTCGGTGGCCCACAGGCGGGACTGATCGTGGGCCGGGCTGATCTGGTCGAAAGGGTGCGGCGACATCCGTTGGCGCGGGCGTTGCGTGTCGACAAGCTGCGGCTTGCCGCGCTCGAGGCCACACTCCGTGACCCGCGCACTCCGATCGACGATGCGCTGCGCGCCGCGCCGGACACCTTGTTCCGGCGCTGTCGTGCGCTGGCCGATGAGATGGGCGCGGCCGGGATCGCGGTTGACGTCGTACCCAGTGTCGGCGTCGTCGGCGGTGGCGGCGCTCCCGGCGTCGGGCTGCCGGGCTGGGCGGTGTCGTTGCCCGAGTCCTACGCCGTCGCGCTGCGGCGTGGCGAACCCTGTGTTGTCGGACGTGTCGAGGATGGACGCTGTCTTGTCGATCCGCGCTGCGTGTCGGCTGACGAGGACGCGCTGATCCTCAAGGCAGTGTTAGCGGTGTGATGCACGTCGTCGCCACCGCCGGTCATGTCGACCATGGCAAGTCCTCCCTCGTACGAGCGCTCACCGGCATGGAACCCGACCGCTGGGCGGAGGAGCGGCGACGCGGGCTGACCATCGACCTCGGTTTTGCGTGGACAACCTTGCCCTCAGGGGACGCGGTTGCATTTGTCGACGTTCCGGGCCACGAGCGGTTCGTGACCAACATGTTGGCCGGCATCGGATCCGTGCCGGCGGTGCTCCTCGTTGTCGCGGCCGACGAGGGATGGATGCCGCAGACGGACGAACATGTGCGGGCGCTCGACGCGTTGGGCGTGCGAGATGGCTTGCTCGTCGTCACCAAGGCTGACCTCGCCGACCCTCAACCCGTGATCGACGAGGTAGGGCTTCGCCTTTCGGATACGACGTTGTCCGCACTCGAGCCTGTCGTGGTCAGCGTGGCGTCGGGTGCGGGCGTCGATGAGGTGCGAGATGCGCTCGCGCAGTTGTTGCGGCGCCTTCCCGCTCCCGACTCGGCTGCTCCGGTGCGGCTGTGGGTCGACCGGGCCTTCACGATCTCCGGCGCCGGCACCGTGGTGACCGGAACGCTCGCGGCCGGCACCGTGTCGGTCGGCGATCGGTTGTCAGTGAACGGTGCCGACACCACCGTCGTCGTCCGCGGCGTGCAGTCTCGCGGCGAGGAGCACCTGTCCGTCCAGGCGACGGCGCGCGTGGCGCTCAACCTCCGCGGCGTCGACCGTCATGACGTGCCGCGTGGCACTGCGCTGGTGGCGCCACGCCGATGGTTGCCTGTCGAGGAAGTCGACGCGGTCGTCGAGGGCGACGTCGGTCGCGACGTGGTGACCCATTTCGGCTCGGCGGCGGTGCCGACGCGCGTCCGGCGGTTGGGAGACCGCGGCGTCCGCTTGAAGTTCGACCGCCCGATACCGCTTCATGTGGGCGATCGCTTGCTGCTGCGTGCGCCGTCGAGTCGCGCCGTAGCCGGTGCCACGGTGGCCGATCTTGCACCTGCCCCGCTGCACCGTCGCGGTGCCGCGGATCTGGTTGCGGCGGGATTGTGCGTCCCCTCGACGGCGACGGAAGAGGTACGCAGGCGCGGCGTAGTGGAGGCCGACTGGCTCGTTGCGGCTGGCCTCCCGGAGGAGCCGGACGGCGCGGTGCGTGTCGATGGTTGGTGGGTCGAGGAAGACAGGTGGGCGGACTGGCAGAACCGGCTCCCCGGACTCATCGACGACGAGGCCTCGCCGGATGGTCTGCCCGTTGACGTCGTCCGCGACCGGCTGACGGCCCCCGACTCCCAGCTCGTGGCGCGGCTCGTCTCCGGCAACACCGCACTGGAGCTGTCGAGCGGCAGGGTCCGGCGTCGTGGCGCGGACGTCGACCTGTCACCCATCGCTGACCTGCTCATGCGACTGGCGGACAACCCGCTCGCGGCGCCCGATGGTGATGAGCTGCGCCGACTCGACAGAGCCAGCCTGGCACGGGGCGTCCGCGCAGGTCGGTTGCTCGAGCTCGGCCGGGGTGTCTACGTCGCCGCCGACGCGCCGGCTCACGCGCTCGGACGGCTCGCGGCGCTGGACCAGCCGTTCACGGTGAGCGCCGCCACGCACGCCTTGGCCAGCAGTCGGCGGGTCGTCGTACCCCTGCTCGAGCACCTGGATGCGACGCGACGGACCCGGCGCCTTCCGGATGGGACCCGTCTTCTTGTCGCCGCGGCGGGTTAGCCTCGATACGTGACGCCGTTGGTGGATGGGTTCGGTCGGGTGCACACCGACCTGCGCATCTCACTGACCGACAAATGCAACCTTCGGTGCACCTACTGCATGCCGGCGGAGGGGCTCGACTGGATCCCGTCGCCTGAGCTGTTGAGCGACGACGAGATCGTTCGGGTCGCCGGTATCGGCGTCGAGCGGCTCGGCATCACGCACATCCGGCTCACAGGTGGTGAGCCGTTGTTGCGGCGCGGGCTCGTCGACCTGGTCGGGCGGCTGGCGGCGCTCTCGCCTCGTCCGCAGCTGGCGATGACGACCAACGGCATCGGGCTCGCGCGCATGGCTCAGCCGCTGCGCGACGCGGGCCTCGACCGGGTCAACGTCAGCCTCGACACCTTGAACCGCGCGACGTTCGCCGGCCTGGCCCGCCGTGACCGGTTGCAGGACGTCCTCGACGGTCTGGCCGCCGCACATGCAGCCGGCCTGACGCCGGTCAAGGTCAACGCGGTCCTGATGCGCGGGGTCAACGACGCCGATGCGCCGGAGCTGCTCGATTTCTGTCTCGCGGCGGGCTACGAGCTGCGTTTCATCGAGCAGATGCCTCTGGACGCGCAGCATGGTTGGGACCGCAAGGTCATGGTGACCGCCGAGGAGATCATCGAACGTCTGACCACATCGCATCGGCTCACGCCACTCGCAGGTCGGGGGAGCGCACCGGCCGAGACCTACCTTGTCGACGACGGCCCCGCCAAGGTCGGCATCATCGCGAGCGTCAGCAAGCCGTTCTGCGGGTCGTGCGATCGCGTGCGCATCACCGCTGACGGCCAACTGCGCAACTGCCTTTTCGCGCGCGAAGAGTCGGACCTGCGGGCGCCCCTTCGCAATGGTGCGGGCGACTCGGAGATCGCGGTGCGCTGGCAGGCCGCGATCGCAGGCAAGCGCGCCGGGCACGGCATCGACGACCCGACGTTCCTGCAGCCGGATCGCCCGATGTCGGCCATCGGTGGCTGAGGCGCCGAGCTACGACGCCGTTGTGCTCGCCGGCGGCCAGTCCCGCCGGATGCAGGTGGTTGACAAGACGACGCTCGAGGTCGGGGGCGTCAAACTGCTCGATCGGGTCCTGCTGGCGACGGCGCATGCGTCGTCCGTCGTGGTCGTCGGGCCGCAGCGCCAGGTCGGACGTGATGTGACGTGGATCCGCGAAGAACCGCCGGGCGCTGGTCCCGCTGCCGCGGTTGCGGCCGCGCTGCCCGTCGTTTCTGCGGGCGTGGTCGTGCTGTTGGCCGGGGACCTTCCGCTGGTCACCCTCGCGGATGTCGACCGTCTCGTAACTGCCGTGACTGATGACGGCGCGGTCTATGTCGATGCGGATGGCGCCGAGCAGTGGTTGTGCAGCGCGTGGCGCACGGCGACGTTGCGGCAGGCCACGCTCGCAGCTGACGGGTCGCTCCGCCGGGCGTTGACTCCACTGACGTTTGCACGGGTGCCGGCAACTGCTGCGGTGATGGACTGCGATACACCCGACGACCTACGCCGTGCCGAGGAGCTGCTGACGTGAACGTTCTCGATGAGTTTCTTCGTACCGCGTGCACTGCGCTGGGGGTTGATCCGGCAACCGTCGACCGCGACCTGATCCTCGATCTCGCGAAGGACGTTGCGCACAACGTGGCGCGGCCGGCTGCGCCGTTGTCTGCGTTCATCGTCGGCCTGGCTGCCGGTCAGGCAGGTGGCGACGCGGACGCCGTGCGAGCCGCGGCGACCAAGATGGCCGCGCTGGCGGGCGGCTACACCGCACCGGATGGCGAGTGACCCGGATGGCTTGGACGGCGCCCGCGGTTGAGCGCGTCGACGCGCCGACCGTCGCGGGCGAACGCGAGATGCTCGACGGCTGGCTGGACTGGCATCGGGCGACACTCCTGCAGAAGTGCGCGGGTCTCACCAGCGATCAGCTGAAGCAGCGGTCCGCGCCACCGTCGTCGATGTCGTTGCTCGGGCTGGTGCGGCACCTGGCCGAGGTCGAGCAGTCGTGGTTCCAGCGCCGGATCGCCGGTCGGGAGCTGCCGTTCATCTACTGCGACGTGGACGACAACCCGGACGGCGACTTCGACGATGTCGACAGCGCGGATGCCGAGGCCGATTTCCGGGTCTACGCGAAGCAGGTCGAGGCTGCGCGGGCTGTCGTCCGCGACCGTCCGCTGGACGAGACGTTCTTCCACGCGCGGATGGAGGTCGAGATGAGTGTGCGCTGGGTCTATGTGCACATGATCGAGGAGTACGCGCGCCACAACGGCCATGCTGATCTGCTCCGCGAACGCATCGACGGCGCCACCGGCTACTGATCCAATGGTTGAGTGCGACGAAATCCGTCTTCTGGGAGCCGGGAATGACGGATTTCGTCACACTCAACGGATGGCACCGAGCGATGCCGGGCGACCACGGGGGCAGTCACCCGGCACCGCGTCCGGAGAGCGTCCGCGCCGTGCCCCCCGTTGTTGCACGGGCCCTGGCGCTGACCTCAGGGTCTCAGTCCGCAACGATTCAGTCCAGATGATCTTTATCTAGTCATACAACCTCGTAGGGCGATCTAGCGAAAGGACATGTGGTGGCAGACCAGACGTACGGCATCACCGAGATTGTCGGAACGAGCCCGGACAGCGTGGCGCAGGCGATCCGGAATGGTGTGTCCCGCGCCTCCCAGACGGTCCGCAACCTCGACTGGTTCGAGGTCTCGACCATTCGGGGCCAGATCACTGACGGCGACGTGGCGCACTACCAGGTACAGATGAAGGTCGGCTTCCGCATCGAGACCCCGGACTAGGAGGCCTTGCTGACCGACGACATGTTGAAGTCAGCGATCCGCAGGGCCGGCATCCGCGTGCGGGTGAAGTAGTCACCGAACTCCCGCGCGAACGCGTCCTGGGTGCGCCCGGCTGCGGTGATTCGCCGCAGCATGCCGACCGGGCTCTCGTTGAACCGGAAGTTGTTCACCGCACCGACCACCTCGCCGCCCTCGACGAGGAACACGCCGTCGCGCGTCAATCCGGTCAGCAACAGCGTCTGCGGATCGACGACGCGGATGTACCACAGACAGGTCAGCAGCAGGCCGCGGTCGGTGCCGCGCACGATGTCGTCGACCGAGTCGGTCGCGCCACCGACCTCCATCGCAAGATTGTCGACGAACGGCGTCACGGGTAGCCCGGTGACGGCAGCCGAGTGCCGGGTCTGCATCAAGGCCTGCAGCTTGCCGTCGCGGATCCAGTCGGTACGTTCGAGCGGAAGGCCGTTGTCGAAGACCGATGCCAACCGGCTCGACGCCCCCGCCGTCACGAACGGCGTGCACTCGCGCCCGGCCATCGCAGGGTCACTGAACATCGTGATCGGGGCGTCGCTCAGCACGTCACTCACGCGCGTCCCGCCACCCGGCCGTGAATAGACCGTGCTGCCCTCATGGGCATCCAGCGCGCCCATCGCCCAGTAGGCGTCGATGAGGAGATCGGTGACCGCGGACGCCGGCAGGATCGCCTCGTAACGACCGGGGTCGAGGTCGACGTGTCGCCGGCCCCACCCCAGACGTTGTGCCACGTCCGCCTCGAGCGACCCGACGTCGAGCCGCGCGACGTCGGCCGCCGACATGCCGGCCCAGCCGGACCGGCTGCCGTCCATGGAGCGGCCGGTGAGCTCCAGGCGGCCGTCGCTCTGCTCGTCCCGCAGCCGCAGTCCCGTGCTGCTGCCGACATAGGTCGTGGTCACCGAGTGCTCGGCGAAGCCGAAGCGGGCCTCGTCACGAGACCGCGCGGCATCGAAGGCGGCACTCAGGCCTTCCGCGACTGCGCTCAGGTCGCCGATCGACGCCTCGGCGGGAGGCACGTCGAAGTCGTCGGCTGCCGGGCCGGTCACCAGCGCCGCCGCGTCCTCGGCCGCAGGTGTGCCCTCAGCCTCGGCCCGACTCTCGGCCACCAGCTCGGCGACGGTGGCCTCGTCGACCCCGGTCCGCGTGACAGACGCCGCGCGCGGCTTCCCCGATCCGATGAAGCTGATGATCGTCAGCTCCGATGTGCGGCTGACGCCGTTGGTCGTCAGGGTGTTGTTGGCCCAGCGCAAGTTGGCCGAGTGCGTGACCGAAGCCAGGACGATGCAGTCATCGGCGGTGGACGCTGCCAGCGCTCGTTCGACGGTCTCGTGCGGAGTGTTCATGCGGCCGCTTCCTGCACGGTGTTGAGAATTCGTACGCCGCGGAACCGCGCCGACGGGCAACCATGGCTTACCGGTGCCGTCTGCCCCGGCTGGCCCTTACCGCAGTTGAACGCGCCACCCAGCACGTAGGTCTGCGGTCCGCCCACGGCGTCCATCGATCCCCAGAAGTCCGTGGTCGTCGCTTGGTAGGCCACGTCACGTAGCTGGCCGGCGATCCGGCCGGACTTGATGCGATAGAAGCGCTGTCCGGTGAACTGGAAGTTGTAACGCTGCATGTCGATCGACCACGACTTGTCGCCGACGATGAAAATGCCGTCGTCGATGGCGCTGATGAGCTCGTCGGTGGTCGGGCCGTCAGCCGCCGGTTGCAACGAGACGTTGGCCATCCGCTGGATCGGGAACGACAGTGGCGAGTCGGCGAACGCGCAGCCGTTGGAACGCGCCGCACCGGTTGCGGCGGCGATGTGCCGGTCGAGCTGATATCCGACGAGGACACCGTCGCGCACGAGGTCCCAGGTCTGTGCCTCGACGCCCTCGTCGTCCCACCCGATCGAGGCGAGACCGTGCTCCGCCTGTCGATCGCCGGTGACATGCATGACCGGCGAGCCGTACTGCAGGGACCCCAGACCGTCGGGCGTCGCGAACGACGTGCCGGCGTAGTTGGCTTCGTAGCCGAGCGCCCGGTCGAGCTCGGTTGCGTGCCCGATCGACTCGTGGATGGTGAGCCACAGGTTCGACGGGTCGATCACGAGGTCGTAGCGGCCCGCCTCGACCGAGGGCGCCGCGGCCTTCTCGGCGAGCAGCTCAGGCAGCTGGGCGAGCTCAGCCGCCCAGTCGTAGCTGCCGCCGGACACCCATTCCCAGCCGCGTCCGACCGGTGCTGCGAGGGTCCGCATCGACTCGAAGCGTCCGCTCTCGTGGTCGAGCCACGTCGCCGTGAGCTGGCAGTGCAACCGGACCCGCTGCTGCATCGTCGTCGTGCCGGCCGTGTCCGCGTAGTACTTGTTCTCCCGCACCTGCCGCAACGTCGCGTCGGTGTGACTGACCGCGTCCGCTCGCCACAGCTGCTCCGACCAGTCCGCGAGCACCCCGATGCGCTCACCGACGGGCACCTCGAACGGGTCGACGTCGTACGACGAAATCCAGGTGCCGTCGCCGTAAGCCGGCTCAGGGGAGAGCTCGATGCGCTCGGATGCTGCTGCCCGGGAGGCGCGCGCGATCGCTACCGCCTCGTCCGCGAGCTGCGCGGCACCGTCCGCGGTCAAGGCCACGCCTGCCGCGAAGCCCCACACCCCCTCGTGTACGACGCGCACCGCGATCCCGCGCAGGTCGTCCTCGTGGCTCGTCTCGACAAGCGCGTCGTGCAAGGCGAGGTCGCCGGTGCGGATCCGCTCGACGCGAAAGTCGGCGTGGTCGGCGCCGAGGTCGCGGGCGCGGGACAATGCCGCGTCTGCCAGAGCAGCAAGAGGTAGCGAGGTGAACTCGCTGTCGATCTCGTGAGCCATCAAACGTTCCCCGTGGTCGGCACCAGCACTACTTTGCCCGTCGTTGCGCGCGCCCGCATGTCCACATGCGCCTGCCGGGCGTCCTCGAGGGGGTAGGTTGCGCCCACGATCGGTCGCAGCGCGCCCGTCCCGGTCATGTCCATGAGCTCCTTCATGGGTGTCGCGAGCATCGCCGGGTCATTCATGCAGTCGACCAGCCAGAAGCCCATCAGCGTCTTGCTGCCCATCATCAGACTGCGTGGTTCGACCGGCGTCGGCGGTGTCCGCGATGCCATGCCGAAGACGATCAAGCGGCCGAATCGATCCAGCGCGCGCAGGCTGCCGTCGAACGTCGAGCCGCCGACCATCTCGAGCACGATGTCGACCTTGC
>JAICMI010000027.1 GCA_025929315.1 Frankiaceae bacterium | reverse complement strand
GCGACCATCTCCCCCACCACCGCCCGCCGCCTCGCCTGCGACGCCGAGCTCATCCCCGCCGTCCTCAACGCCCGCAGCGACGTCCTCGACATCGCCGTCGCCTCCCGCAGCTTCACCACCGCCACACGACGCGCAGCCTGGCTCGAACAACACGGCAACTGCGCCTACCCCAGCTGCCGCCGACCCCCAGCCGACTGCCACCACATCATCTGGTGGACCAACGGCGGCCCCTCCACCCTCGACAACGCCGCCTGGCTATGCACCTTCCACCACTGGCTCGTCCACGAAGGCAGCTGGACCCTACGCCGAGACCCCGACCGAAGCCTCGTCTTCACCGGACCCGAGGGTCAGGTTCGACGAAGACCTCGACATCCCGAGGCGGCCTGACCTCATCAGCCCGCCGCCCAGCTCACGGACCTGTTGTCCCGCCCACTCGGGGCAACAGGGGCTTGAGCGTGCGCGCTTTCAGACATCCGTGGCGCACGCCGATCTCGTAGGCCAGTCGCTGCGGACTCGTCGGCATCGACCACTTCACCAGCGCCTCGACTGTTCGCAGTGGCGCCGCCGCTGCAAGGCGCACTGCAACAGGTGTCGGCAGCCCGGCTCGGCGCAACGTGCTGATGCGCAGCGGCGCGAGAAGCCCGGACAACGCCGGGCCGGACACCGCGGTGCCATGGCGACGGGAGAGCGGCCCGATGCTCGAACCGTAGTGATAGCGCCGGGCCAACCGTGCAGATCGCGACGATGGTTCGTCGTGCCGCGCCGTGACAGACGGGTCGTAGCGCACGGACCACCCGGAGGCGACCAGCCGCCAGACGAGATCCACGTCCTCGCCGTAGCGCATCGACTCGTCGAAGCCGCCCACTTCCTCGACCGCCCGCCGTCGTACGACGAGAGCCGTTGTGGGCACGTAGGACACCGGGCTGCGCGGCTGCACCAGCGCCTCGTCGGATCCGAGATCGAGGGCCGAGTCGGTGCCGATGCGCGGGGCGGCGCCGGCGACGCACGGGTCTGCCAGATGCCCGGCGACGGCGAGCAGATCGTCGGCACCGATGACGCAGTCACTGTCGACGAAGGCAACGAGCGGTCGCCGCGTTGCGGTGAGGCCGGTGTTGCGAGCTGCCGCCGGCCCGCCGCAGATCTCTCGCCGCACCACCCGTGCACCGTGCTCGGCCGCGACCGCCGCAACGGCGAGCCCGTCGGCGGACCCGTCGTCGACAACCGTGACAGCGAGCCCGGCCAGTGCAGCGAGACACGC
The DNA here is from genome assembly GCA_025929315.1 of Frankiaceae bacterium. Taxonomy (GTDB): domain Bacteria; phylum Actinomycetota; class Actinomycetes; order JAFAQI01; family JAFAQI01; genus DATBDO01. Next base: position 23,944 of record JAICMI010000027.1, on the reverse strand, counting down.
CTCAAGCCGGCGCAGCCGGTTGTGCGCCGGCACCACCACGTCGACCTCGGCGGGCGACATCGCCTTGGGAGGGCGGGGGTGGGCAAGTCCGGTGTCGACGAGCCGGCGGGCAAGCACTCCGCTGCGCGGGTCGTCGACCGCGGCGCCGACACGCAGCCAGTTGAGCCGTTGCGCGCCGGTTGCCGTCAGGCGAATGAGCCGCCACGGGTTGCCGCCCCAGATCACCGAGCCATCCGCGCTGGTGCGCGTCGCCGGATCGATCTCGATCCGGAATCCGGCGGGCAACGGTGGCCTGCTCAAACTGCGAGCCCTCCATCCACCGACATGACCGAGCCGGTCATGCCGCTGCTGTCGGGACCGGCGAGCCAGGCGAGAGCAGCCGCGATCTCGTCGGCATCGAGGACGCGCCCCACCGGCTGCTGCTGTGCGAAGTCCAGGACGTCGATGTCGTACAGGCGTGCCGACGCCTCGAGCGCCGGCGTCAACGTGGATCCGGGACTCACCGCGTTGGCGGTCACCCCGGACTTGCCGAGGTCAGCGGCGAGCGCGCGGATGAAACCGGTCACTCCCGCCTTGGCCGCGCAGTAAGCGGCCAGTCCCTCCAGACCGCGTTGCGCCGCCGTTGACGCGACGGCGACGAACCGCCCGGACCGGGGCTCGGGTCGTTGCAGGAGAACGGGTACGGCGACGCGCGCCAGGTTGAGCACACCGTGCAAGTCGACGTCCAGCACGACCTGTTCCGCCGCCGGATCGGTGTTCCAGTGCGGACCGCCACCAGCGACCACTCCGGCTATCGCAAGCGCCGCGTCCAGTCCGCCGTAGGTGTCGACGGCCAGGCGCGCGGCAGCAGTGAGCGCCGCCACGTCACGGACGTCGGCGACGGCCGTCGTCACGTCCCCGAACGACGACAGTGCTTCGAGCTCGGCGCGCGTGGCCATCGGATAGGGCAACGTCGAGTCATCGGCGCATACGTCCGTCGCAACCACCGACCAGCCGTCGGCGGCAAGGCGTCGTACGGTCGCAGCGCCGATCCCGCGCGCGGCGCCGGTGACGAGCGCGACGCGCGTCAACAGCCGAGCCGGCGCGTGAATCCGGGCGGCATCACGATGTCGTCGGGCACGAGGTCGTGCACCGACGACTTGCCCAGTCCGAGCAGCGCCGAGTCGATGCCGTTGCGCAGCACGTCGATCACGTTCTCGACGCCGGCTTGCCCGTTGGCGGCGAGTCCCCAGAGATAGGGCCGGCCGATCATGACCGCCTTGGCGCCGAGGGCGATCGCCTTGACCACGTCGCTTCCGCGTCGTACTCCCCCGTCCATCACGAGCTCGACCTGATCGCCGACCGCAGCGGCGATGTCGGGCAGAGCGCGGATTGCGGCGGGTGTGCCATCCAGGTTGTTGCCGCCATGGTTGGACACGGACATGCACGAGACGCCGGCGTCGACGGCACGCTTGGCGTCGTCGACGCGGATGACGCCCTTGAGCATGAAGGGGCCGCCCCACTCCGCACGCAACCACTTCACGTCGTCCCACGTGGCGGGCGGCGTCATCATCCACTCGCCGTAGGCGCCGAAGAACGTCGGCGGCGTGCCACCTGGCTCGACGAGGTTGGGCACCGTCAGATTCGGGACCGGGGTGTCACTGCGCAACCAGTCGCGCAGATAGGCGGGCTTCGTCACGACCTGCGGCGCGAACGACAAGACCGTGCGCCAGTCCATGGTGTCGGGGATCGCCGGGCTGCCCCAGTCGCGGCTGTGCGAGAACGACCAGTCGAGGGTGAGGATCAAACCTTTTGCGCCCGCATCGCGAGCCCTATCCATGCGCTGCACCATCGCTTCGCGAGTGCCGTTCCAGTAGATCTGGAAAAGCGTCAGCGGGTTGGCCGCGGCGACGTCCTCGATCGGCTTGCTGGCAAACGAGCTCAGTCCCAGCGCGGTGCCGCGAGCGGCCGCCGCTCGCGCGACGGCGACCTCACCGTCGGGATGCACCGCCTGCACGCCGGTCGGCGACAGGATGACCGGCAAAGCGATGTCGCAGCCCATGACATGAGTGGCGAGCTCCCGCTGCGCGAACAGCCCGCCGATGTGGGGCGCAAACCCCAGCTCCCCGAACGCGGTCATGTTGTCGCGATAGGTAACCCCGGCCTCCGACCCGGCAAGCAGGGCTGAGTAGACGGCCTTGGGTAGCCGTCGCTTCGCGCGCCGCTGGGCCTCCGCGATGCTCTCGAACCACGGGTTGCGGCTCACGCCGGACGCCGACCGATCGAGACGGGCACCGGACCGCTCCGTGTGTGGCCGGGAGATGCCGGTGGACGACCGGCGCTCGCGGCGACCAGTGCAGCCTCACCGTGGCCGTGCACGCACTCCGGGTCGGGACCGTCGAGCGGAATGCCGGTGAAGAACTTAGCTGCCATGCATCCGCCCTGGCAGGCGTCGTAGGAGCCGCACGACGCGCACGCGCCTGCGGACCCGGGCTCGCGCAGCTCGGTGAACAGCGGCGACTCGCGCCACACCTTCGTGAATCCGCCGGCGTCGCGCACGCTGCCAGCCTTGAACTGGTCGTGCAGGACGAACGGGCAGGCATAGACGTCGCCCACCGGATCGATCAGGCAGACGACCCGACCGGCTCCGCACAGGTTGAGACCGGGCAGCGGTTCACCAAGCGCGGACAGGTGGAAGAACGAGTCGCCGGTCAGGGTGTCGGGGTGGTCGAGCAGCCACCGATAGAGCGTGCGCTGTTGTTCGGCGGTGACGTGCAGCTCGTCCCAGACGTCGGCGCCGCGACCGGACGGGCGCAGCCTGGTGAGTCGTAGCTGCGCTTGGTAGGACGCCGCCAGCGCGGCGAAGTCGTCGAGCTGTTCGACGTTGTTGCGGGTGACGACGACCGAGATCTTGAAGTCCTTGAACCCGGCATCGGCGAGATGGCCCATCGCGGTGGTCGCGACGTCGAACGAACCGTTGCCACGGATCGCGTCGTTGGTGGTGGCGTCGGCTCCATCGACGGAGATCTGCACGTCGACGTAGTCGGTTGATGCCAGTCGTTTGGCCGCTGCGGTCGTGATGCGTGAGCCGTTGGTGGAGAACTTGACGCCGACGTGATGCTCCACCGAGTAGTCGAGCAGGTCCCAGAAGTCGGGCCGCAACGTCGGCTCGCCACCACCGATGTTGACGTAGAAGACCTGCATCGCCTCGAGCTCGTCGACGACCCCGAACAATTCCTCGGTCGTCAGCTCCCGGGGGTCACGCCGTCCACTCGACGACAGGCAGTGCACGCAGGCGAGGTTGCAGCCGTAGGTGAGCTCCCAGGTCAGGCAGATCGGCGCCTCGAGCCCGTGGCTGAGTCTGTCGGTCACCTGCACTGCAGGACCTCGGACTCGGCGAGGCGGGCGAGCACGGTCCGATAAGCCGGCCAGTTCTGCTCAGGCACACCGGCAGCGGCGAGGGCGCCATCGACGTCGTCGTACTCATGCGCTTTCTGTACGACGGCGACGAGCTTGTCGTCGTTGAGAAACGTCAGCCGGCGATTGCCGTAGTGGTAGGCGAGCGCGCCGAACTTCTCCGGCCGCAGGCCGACCTGCGGGTGCAACGCGTAGGCGGGCACGGTCAGTAGACGCCGCACATGCCGTCGATGGAGATCTCTTCGACGAGCACCTCGGCGAGAACCTCGTCGACGTCCTCGGCCGGGATCACGAGCTCGCTCTCAGCAGCGGTAGTTGTCATCCCCGCATATTGGCACAGGGTGCCACAACCGTCCATAGTGGCGGTATGCCGCGGCCGCAGGTGACCTCTCGCGAGGAGCTCGAGCGCGTCGCCATGCGGCTGTTCAGCGAACGCGGGTTCGACGAGACGACGGTGGACGACATCGCGGTGGCGGCCGGGATCGGACGTCGTACGTTCTTTCGCTACTTCGGGTCGAAGAACGACGTGGTGTGGGGACGGTTCGCAGAGGGCCTCGCGGACTTCCGCGCGTCGTTGACGACGTCCACGGACACGCCGCTCGGCGACGCGCTGCGCGAGGCGATCGTGGCGTTCAACGCGCTCCCGCCGGACGAGGTGTCGGTCCACCGACAGCGGATGACGCTGATCCTCACGGTCTCGAGCCTGCAGGCGCACTCAACACTCATGTATGCCGAATGGCGCGCTGTCGTTGCCGACTTCGTCGCCGCGCACATCGGCGCTGATGCGAGCGATCTGCTCCCCCAGCTCGCTGGGCATCTGATGCTGGGCGCCGCGGTCGCTGCCTACGAGCAATGGCTCGCGGACGAGCGAGCCGACTTGGCGCCGCTGTTGGACGAGACGGTCGCGCGAGCCGCGCGAAGTCTCGATCTGCCCTAGGCGCTCAGCCGCCGCAGGTCGGGATGTGCGGCGCGGACGTCGGGCGGAACACCGTGCCGGCCGCCTTGGTGCGTGGGTCGAATCGCACGACCCACTCGAGCCGTCCCTTGGCGGTCAGCACGCCGACCGCACCGTGCCGCGCACCGTCGGCAGCGACCAGCACATCCGCGCATGACGACGTGTCATGCAACGGTGCGCCCAGGGCGGTGCCGAGCCCGACACCACGCGTATGCGGGATGCGAGTGCGGAACAGCTCGCTGTTGTCGACGCCCTTGTGAACCGAGACGACCAGCCCGTGATGCGCCGTGACGACGACAAGGTCGTCGCCATGACCGGTGGTGCTGCCGCCGAGCGGATCCGCGGTCCCGGTCTTGAGCCTCGAGCCGTCCGCGCCACGGAAGAACGTCTGGAAGGACGCGATGTTGTTGCCGGACGTCACGTCGACGAGAACGAAACCGTCCCTGGAGTGGTCGCCGTCGAAGTCCCCGACCCACAAGATGATGGCCAGCGCACTGCCATCGCCGGACGAGTCGGTCTTTGTCGTCGCCTTCCAGCTCTGCGACCAGATCTGCTTGCCGGCATCGTCGTAGGTCACCAACGTCGCCGTCGCGGTCGTTGTCGTGTCGTCGGAGGTGAAGTCCGTGGTCACGACGCCGACCGAGGGCTTGAGCGGCTTTCCGGCCTGCAGCACCGGATAGGCGTAGTCACCGTCGTTGGCCCACACCTGTGTCCCGCCGACGCCGTCGAGGAGCGCCACCTGACCGTGACCACCTGAGGAGGCGGTCGGGTCCGGGATCGGCACGGGCAGTCCGAGACCGGCGCCGCTTGGTGACCCGGTGCTGACGGCCACGTCGTCGACGGCCGGGCTGCCGGCGGCACTCGCGTGAACGTCGCCCACGGGCTGCGCGGATGCGCCGGGGTTGAGGGCGAGTGCGGTGTTGCTCCAGATCTGGCTGCCGTCGCTTCCCCGGCGCGCGAACACCCCCGTGCCATCACCCGAACCGGGTACGACGACAACGACGTCCGCGAGATTGTCGCCGGACAGATCCGGAACGTTGACGATCGATGGCGCGCCCGTGGGGCTGGTGACCGCTGCGCCGACGTGAACCACGGTGCCATCAGTGCCGCGCACGCGTTCAGGCGTCAACGTGACCGGTGCGCTGTCACCACCCGGCGAATCGAGCCGGGCAACCAGCCAGTCCTCTGCCTTGCCCTGGAACGTGTCCAAGCCGATCGGGAACGGCAACGCTTTCTCCGCGCCCGTTGTCGAGTTGATCGTCCCGGACTGGCGGTGGGACCAGAACTTCGCACCCGTGTCGTCAAGGGCGAGCAACCGTAGCGAGACCGTCATGGACTGACCCGCCGTGGTGCTGCCGAGGTCGGCGATGACGACCCCGGGCAGACCTTTCGGCCCGAGCAGCTGCGGTCCGGGCAGGTAGACGTGGTCCGGCTCCGGGCCGAGCACCTTGCGCCAGCGCACCTCACCGGTCGCGCCGTCGCGGCAGAACAGCACCAGCCGCTCACCGCTGGACCCCTCGGCGTGGTAGCGCGTGTCCAGCACCTCGTCGACGCCATCGCCGTTCATGTCGCCCGCCGGCAACAACAGTGAACCCGTCCCGAACGCGCTGATGGCCTCCCCCGACGACGCCGACGCGACGGGCGCGGGCGCTGCGCGACCTGCCGCTGTCCACGCAGCGGCGACAACGTTGGGTGCCATGCCTGCTGCGACGAGTGCCCGCGCCTGCGCGGCTTGTAGCGAGCTGAGCGAGTGCGAGCGCGAAAGGGCACGCGGAGAGTCCGCCTGCGCGCCAACGGTCAACGCGGACGCCGCGAGCGCTACCAACGTGCCTACGGCGATGACAGAGCGTCTGGGCATGCGCGTGGATTCGGCGCAAGCGCGCTATTCCCTGCCGGCCACGACCGAGGCGTGGATCTGCTTGGCGAGCTCGTGCACGGCCCGAGTGATGTCGGTGTTGGTCTTGAGCTCCTGCTCCTGCTCGACGAAGTCGTGATCGGCCTTGGACTGCTGGAACGCCGCCTGCCGGTTCTGCCCGATCATCACGAACGTCGACAGGAAGATGGCCTCCAGCGACACGACCAGCGTCAGCGTGGGCCATGGGTTGGACTCGATGAGGAGCATCCACACCGTAAAGAGCACCGCATGGATGTAGACGAACTTCATCGAACCCGCGAACGACGTGATCGCATCGGCGATCCGCAGTTGGACGTCTGCCGCGCGCTTCTCCATGTGCCGAAGCACCACCGGGCTATGGCTCGGCTGATCCGTCATGTCGCCTCCTGACTGCTCAATGGCAGGATCCCTGACATGTCGGCCGGACCGCTGCAAGGCGAGCGGGTGGTCGAGATCGCCGGACTAGGGCCGGCGCCGCTCGGATGCATGATGCTGGCCGATCTCGGCGCCGACGTGTTGCGCATCGACCGTCCGACGGGCCCCGGCCTGTCGCTGGTGCCCTTCAAGCAGGACACGCTCACGCGCGGCCGGCGGTCGGTGGCGATAGACCTCAAGGCCCAAGGCGGGGCCGACGTCGTACGACGCCTGACGGACAAGGCCGACGTGTTCGTTGAAGCCTTCCGTCCAGGCGTTGCGGAACGACTGGGCATCGGCCCGGACGACCTCATGACCCGCAACCCCCGACTCGTCTATGCACGGATGACCGGCTGGGGACAGGACGGACCGCTTGCGGATCGGGTGGGGCACGACATCAACTACGCATCGGTGATGGGTGCGATCGGCGCGATCGGCGAACGTGGCCGCAAGCCGGTGCCGCCGGCCAACTGGCTAGCCGACTTCGGGGGCGGTTCGACGTTCCTCGTCATCGGCGTACTCGCGGCACTGGTTGAACGCATGACGAGCGGCCGCGGACAAGTCGTGGACGTCGCCATGGTGGACGGCGTTGCGACGCTGACGGCAATGGCACACAGCATGCTCGCGGCCGACATGTGGCAGGACGAACGAGGTGTCAACCTCTTCGATGGCGGTGCACCGTTCTACGACACCTACGAATGCGCGGACGGAAGGTATGTCGCGGTTGGCGCACTCGAGCGACAGTTCTTCGCCGAGCTTGTGCGGGTGCTGGACCTCGAAGATCGAGTCCCGGGTCAGCACGACATGGCGCGCTGGCCGGAGATGCGTGCGATGTTCGCCGAGACTTTCATGACGAAGACACGCGACGAATGGGCGGCCGTGTTCGCCGACGTCGACGCATGTGTTGCTCCGGTCATGGGACTCACTGAGGCGTTCGACCATCCGCACGTGAGAGCACGACAAACGCTCGTGGAGTCGGATGGCGTCGTCCAACCGGCGCCGGCACCACGGTTCAGCCGGACACCTGGAGCAGTGCAACGCGGTCCGCGTTCACCGGGCGAGGACACCGTCGACGCGCTCGCCGACTGGGGCTTCGACGCCGACGAGGTCAGGAAGCTCATCGACGCGGGCGTCGCCGCCCGACCCCATGAGCCGGAGCACGGCGTCTACGGGGCCAGGCCATGAACGAATGGGACGCGGAGCTCGCTGAGCTCAGTCATCGCAAAGAGCTTGGCGCCGCGATGGGCGGTGAGGAGCGAGTCGCGCGTCAGCACACCGCCGGCCGCAAGACGGTGCGCGAACGCATCGCGCAACTTGTCGACACCGGCACGTGGCGCGAGACCGGTGCGCTGACCGGGACCGCGACCTACGACGACGACGACGGCAACATCAAGGAGTTCACACCAACCAACTTCGTCACCGGCACGGGCGCGGTCGACGGTCAGCGTGTCGTCGTTGCCGGTGATGACTTCACCGTGCGCGGTGGTGCGGCCGACGCGTCGATTCACGAGAAGCAGGTCTGGGCCGAACGCATGGCGGGAGAGACCGGCCTGCCATTGGTGCGGCTGATCGACGGGACCGGTGGTGGCGGCAGCGTCAAGACGCTGGAAGACGCGGGTCGCACATACGTTCCTTACAACCCCGGCTGGGATCAGGTCGTCGCCAACCTCGGGCGCATCCCTGTCGTGTCGTGCGCTCTCGGTCCGGTCGCCGGTCTCGGCGCCGCGCGGCTGGTGTCGTCCCACGTCGCCATCGGTGTGCGTGGCATCTCGCAGGTGTTCGTCGCCGGTCCAGCAGTCGTCGAGGCCGGCATGGGCGAGTCGGTCGACAAGGAGGCACTCGGCGGCATCGACGTCGTTGCCCGCGCCGGCACTGTCGACGTCGTCGTCGACGACGAGGAGGCCGCCTTGGCAGCCGTGCGCCGAGTGCTTGCGCTCCTGCCGCCCAACACGGCGACGTTGCCGACGCGCATCGAGCCGGCCGACGATTCGCGCCGACGCGAGGAGTCATTGCGTGACCTGGTGCCCAAGGACCGGCGGGCGCCGTACGACGTCCGTTGTCTCATCACCACCGTGCTCGACGAGGACTCGGTCCTTGAGCTGGGCCGCACGTTCGCACCGTCGACGGTGACCGCACTCGCACGACTCGACGGTTGGCCGGTCGCAGTGATGGCAAGCGATCCACGCGTCTACGGCGGCGGAATGACGGCCGACGGCGCGGACAAGATGGCGCGGTTCGTCGACCTGGCCGAGACCTTCCGGTTGCCGGTCGTGCACCTCGTCGACCAGCCGGGCTTCGTCATCGGGTCGGCGGCAGAGCGAGCCGGGACGATCAGGCATGGAGCGCGCGCACTTGCGGCTGTCTACCAGTCGACTGTCCCCTGGGCGTCGGTGCTGATCCGGCGCGTGTTCGGTGTCGCCGGGGCCGGGCACCGGCCGCATCACCGCTACACCTACCGCGTCGCGTGGCCTTCCGGCGACTGGGGGTCGTTGCCGATCGAAGGCGGACTCGAGGTTGCGTTCAAGCGCATGCTCGCCGAGGCCGGCGATGACGCCCAGCGGGTGAAGAGCGAGATCGCCGAACGGCTCGAGGCGGTGCGATCACCGTTCCGGACCGCTGAGTCGTTCCTGGTCGAGGACATCATCGATCCGGCGGACACGCGTCCGTTGCTGTGTGAGTGGGTGCGGTCGTCGTACGACGTCCTGCGCCAAAGCGCGCACCGCGACCCGAAGGTCCAGCCCCGTCCCTAGTGGAACCTGCCCGGCCGGCGATCACGGTTGCGCAGGTATGGCTTTCGCTGCCATGCCCTCGGAGCAACGCGGGGAGAAAAGAACCAGGCAACGAACAAGAGAGCTCGCCGCCACCGCCCCGGCGACGCGCCTGCCGGCGGCCGGTACACCTCGCGGCCACGTCGACGCCGGCGGTTGCTCACCAGGTCGACTAGCTGCGCCAGAGGAGGACGGCGGCGCGGTCGTCGCTGCCTTCGGGAGCGACCTTGTCGACGATGCGCTCGGCCCCGCCCTCGAAGCCGCGCGGGATGAGCGACTCGGCCGCGCCCAGCATCCGGTCGATACCGAGCGACAGGTCACGACCAGGAACCTCGACCAGCCCATCGGTGTAGAGCAGCAGCGCGTCAAAGCGTGCCAGGTGCCCTTCGGCCACACCGAACTCCACGTCGGACTCCAGGCCGAGGACCATGCCTTCCTGGTTGATGAGCGACCAACGTCCGCTGCCCCCGGCGTAGTGCGCTGCCGGCGGATGACCGGCACTGGTCAGCCGGTAGTGACCACTCGCCAAGTCGATCGTGATGTGTAGTGCGGTCGCGAAGCCTTCGTCCCATTCCTGCCGCACGAGGTAGTCGTTGGCTGCCGACAAGAACCGCTCCGGCGCGACTGCGCCCAGCAGACCGCCGAGCGCACCGGACAGCAACAACGCACGCGTGCCCGCGTCGATGCCCTTGCCGGAGACGTCGACCAGCGCGAGCTCGAGCCGCTTGCCGTGGTCGGTGAGTGTCGAGACGAGGAAGTCGCCACCGAACGCTCCACCGCCGGCCCAACGCTGGGCAACGTCGATGTACCAGCCGTCCGCCAGGTTGGGCACGTCGCTTTGTCTGCGCAACTGGTCGCGGAGCTCGAGCAGCATCGACTCGCCACGACCGGTCGACAGTCCGAGCCGCTCCCGGTCGCGGACGAGCTCGAACGCGATCGCAGCGGTGATCGCCAGGACCACGACCGAACCCGGTCGGACGACGCGCCAACCCAGGTCGATCAGCTCGGCGACGAGTGCCGCGCCGGTGATCGCCGAGAGGACGCGCATCGCCGGTCGCTCGAGCAGCACCCCACCGAGCATCAACGGCACGGCGAGGGCGAGCGGAGGCGCGTACGCCGTGCCCGCCGTGGACGTGAGCGCCGCGATGACACCGGTGAGTACGACGAGTGCTCCGAGCGTCAGGCTCTTGGCGCGCGGCGACTCCGGACCCGCCAGCAGAGCAACGCGGCGACGCGCTGCGCGGACGCGCGCGACCGCCCCTCCGGAAGTTCCCGCCCCGTCTGCTTCCATGATCCAGAGCAGCGTAACGCTTGTGACGATTCGCCCGAAAGCCTCCGAACGGGTGGTCCATACGGAGCAACGCGCTCTGCGCCGAACTGGTTACGCTGCGTTCATGGGAAGCCAGGCCCGCCGGCCTGCAAAGCCGGGCGGCGAGGAGCGCGCAGCCGCGGCGCTCACCGGCAGCGGGCCGTCACAGCTGGGCGTCGACGCCTCGATGCGCGGCCGCGACGTGTCCCGCCCCAGCACCGAACACGAGCTCGAGGCCGAGCGCCTCGTTCAGGTGTCCTACCGGCCGCGGAGCGCGCCCCGGCCGCCACTGCCCGGCACTCCAACAGCACGCAAAGAGACTGCGAAAGATCAGCCCGCCGGCAGTGCCGGCGGCTCCCCCGACGCTTCGTAGGCGCCCAGCTGCGCCAGCCGACGCACGTGCCGCTCCTCACCGCTGAAGGGCGTCGACAGGAAGATGTCCACGAACTCCAGCGCCGCCGCCTCGTCGTACATCCGCGCACCGAGACTGATCACGTTGGCGTCGTTGTGCTCGCGCGCGAGCCGCGCCGTGTCCGCGCTGAACGCGAGCGCACAACGGATCCCACGGACCTTGTTGGCCGCGATCGCCTCGCCGTTGCCGCTGCCGCCGAGCACGATCCCCGCGCTGCCCGGGTCAGCGGCCACCCTGGTCGCGGTCTCGATGATGTACGGCGGGTAGTCATCCTCGGCGTCGTAGGCATGCGGGCCGCAGTCGACCGGCTCGTGGCCGAGTGAAGCCACGTGGTCGACGACGCGCTGCTTGAACTCGAAGCCGGCGTGATCCGATCCCAGATAGACGCGCACGATCCGGAAGTATTGCGGACATGGCACTCGCCGGCGTCGACGGCTGCCGGGGCCAATGGCTGGCCGCGGTCGGTGACGGGCCTGAGGTCTCGTGGCGGCTCGTGCCGACGTTCGCAGCTCTGTACGACGACAGGGCGCTGGCGGTGATCGCGATCGACGTGCCGATCGGCCTGCCCGATGCGGGACGTCGGGCTTGTGACGTTGCCGCCCGAGCACGGCTCGGTCGGCGCGGCACAAGTGTCTTCGCGGCACCGGTGCGGGCTGTCCTGTCGTGCGCGACCTACGCCGAGGCACGCGAGGTGCTCGCATCCCTCGGGGGCGCCTCGATGTCTGCGCAGGCCTTCGGCATCGTCAAGGCGGTGCGAGATGTCGACCAGTGCGTTCAATCGAGCGACGACGACCGCGTCGTAGAGACGCATCCCGAGCTGGCGTTCCAGCTGCTGTCCGGCGCCCCACTGCTCGCCGCAAAGAAGACGACGTCAGGGCTCGCCGCGCGGTTGCGCGCCCTGAGCGGATGGCGCAACGACGTCCTCGAATTGTTGGAGCGGGTGCCGAGAGGCGTCCCGGTCGATGACGCGCTGGACGCGCTCGCCTGCCTATGGGTCGCGGAGCGATGGGCGCGAGGCGAACGACTCACGCTGGGCGACGGGCAACGTGACGTTCGTAACTTGCCGATGCGTATCGCTCCCATCGCCTGACGGATGGGGCAGACTCCCGCCATGGATCGGTATGACGTCATCGTCGTGGGCGCCAGCATCGCGGGCTGCACCGCGGCCACGTTCCTCGCGCGGGACGGACTCAAGGTCGCACTCGTCGAGGCTCATCGCGACGAGAACATGTACAAGCGGCTGTGCACGCACTTCATCCAGAGCTCGGCGACGCCGACGATCGAGCGACTCGGCATCGCGAAGGAGCTCGACGCAGCCGGCGCCGTACACAACAGCGGTGACCTCTGGACCTCCTACGGCTGGGCGCGGGAGCCCGAGACCCTGCCCGGTTGCCCGGCCTACGGCTACAGCGTCCGTCGCGAGGTGCTCGATCCCCTGCTGCGCCGCACCGCGGCAGCCGAGCCATGTGTCGATCTGATCCTCGGCGCGAAGGTTGTCGACCTGGTGCTCGATGCCGACGGCCGGGTCGGCGGTGTCGACGTGCGCACTTCCGGCGGTCGGCGAGAGATTCGCGGCCGGCTTGTCGTCGGTGCCGACGGCAAGGCCTCGAAGGTCGCCGAGCTCGCGGATCTGAGCGGACACGAAGTTCCCAACAACCGTTTCGGCTACCTGGCGCAGTTCCGTAACGTCGGTCTCAAGGACCAGCGCTCAAAGCTCTGGCTGCTCGACAACGGTGACACCGCTTATGTCTTCCCCAACGACGCCGGTGTCACTGTCCTCGCGGCGATGCCCGGCAAGTCGCGGCTCGAGGAGTTCCGGCGCGGAGACACCGAGCAGGCCCTGCTGGCGATGTACGACGGGCTGCCGGAAGCACCTGACCTGTCGTCGGCTGAACGGGTGTCCGACGTCATCGGTGCGCTGGACTACCCGAGCATCCTGCGACCGCGCATCACGGCACCGGGGGTCGCACTGATCGGTGACGCGGCGATGGTGTTCGACCCGTTGTGGGGGCTCGGTTGCGGTTATGCGTTCCAGACGGGCGAGTGGTTGACACAAGAGGTCTCGCCGGTGCTGCGCGCGGGCGGCGACGTCGACCGGGCGACACAGCGCTACGCCAAGAAGCACGCCCGCACACTGCGGCCGCATTTCAAGCTGGCCGCGGACTTCTCGAAAGTGCGACCGTTCAACACCCTGGAGAAGCTGCTCTTCGGCGGTGCGCCTCGTGATGAGGTCGTCGCGAACGCCTTCTGGCGCTACGGCACCCGAAACGCCTCACCGGCCGCGCTGCTGTCACCCCGGGTGCTCGCCCACGCGATGCGCGTCCACCGCCGGGCCAAGCGGGAACTGGCGGCCTGACAGCTGCCTCCTGACATCATCCGCTCATGGCCGCGAGAGACATCGACGACTACCTGGCTGCTCTCGATGACCCGAAACGCAGCACGCTCGAGGAGATGCGCCGCCGCATCCTCGATGTCGTCCCGAAGGCGGACGAGGTCATCTCTTATGCCGTTCCGGGCTTCCAGGTGCAAGGCAAGATGATCGCCGGCCTCGCAGCCTTCAAGAACCACTTGAGCTATCTGCCGCACAGCGGCTCCGTTCTCGCCCAGGTGCAGGACGAGATCGGTGACTACAAGCAGACGAAGAGCGCGCTGCACTTCGCCATCGACCAGCCGCTACCTCAGCACCTCGTACGACGACTGCTGCTCGTGCGGATGCGTGAGTGCGGCCTCCTCTAGAGCTGCAGCGACTTGGGCTGGGTGAACTCCTCCAGACCGAACGGTCCGAGCTCACGGCCGACGCCGCTCTGCTTGAACCCACCGAACGGCGCCGCGACGTTGAAGGCGCCGCCGTTGATGTCGATCTGGCCGGTCTTCATCTTGCGCGCGAACGCCTTGGCCTTGTCCGCGTCACCTGACCACACCCCACCCGCGAGCCCGTAGATGGAGTCGTTGGCGATCCGAAGCGCCTCGTCCTCGTCTTCGTACTTGAGGATCGACAGCACCGGACCGAAGATCTCTTCCTGCGCGATGGTCATGTCGGTCGTGACGTCGGCGAACACAGTCGGCGTGACGAAGTAGCCCTTCTCCAGCGGGTTGGTGTCACCGCCGGCAACGACGCGGGCGCCTTCGGCCTTGCCCTTCTCGATGTAGGACGAGACACGCTCGTGCTGCGCCTTCGACACCAGCGGTCCGAGACGGGTCGACTCGTCGTTGGGGTCGCCGACGGTGAAGCTCTCGGCCGTCTTGGCGGCGAGCTCGACTGCCTCGTCGTACTGCGAAGAGTGCACGAGCATCCGGGTCCACGCGGTGCAGGTCTGCCCGGAGTTCATGTAGCAGTTGCTGACGCCGACCTTGACGGCCTTGGCGAGGTCAGCATCCGGAAGGATCACGTTGGCCGACTTGCCGCCGAGCTCGAGCGACACCTTCTTGACCGTTTGCGAGGCGAGCTCCGCCACGCGCTTGCCGGCGCGCGTCGAGCCGGTGAACGACACCATGTCGACGTCGGGATGTGCGGCGATCGCTTCGCCGACTGTCTGGCCGTAACCCGGGACCAGGTTGACGACGCCGGCCGGGAAGCCGACCTCGTGAATCGCGTCGAAGAACAAGAACGCGCACAGTGGCGCGACCTCGCTGGGCTTGAGTACGACGCTGCAGCCGGCCGCGAGGGCATAGGCGACCTTGGCGGTGACCTGGTGCAGCGGGTAGTTCCACGGCGTGATGCAGCCGACGACGCCGAGCGGCTCCATGACGACGGTGGAGTTGTTGAGCTGGCGCTCCCACTCGAACGAGGTCGCGAGCCCGGCGGCTGTGGCGATGTCGGCGAGCGGCAGCCCGGCCTGGATCATCTCCGACATCTTGGCCGGCGCGCCCAGCTCCAGGGTGATGGTCTTGGCGATCTCGGCGTGCTTGCCCTGGACGGCTTCCTGCAGACGGGCGATGAGCTTGCCGCGCTCCTCGGGCGACGTTGCGGCCCAGTCGTCCTGGGCGGCTCGGGCGGCCTTGACCGCCCTGTCGACGTCAGCTGCGGTGCCCGAGGGGATACGGCCGATGACCTCCTCGGTCGCCGGGTTCTCCACGTCGATGGTCTCGTTGCCCTCGGAGGCCACCCAGGCCCCGTCGATGTAGATGCTGTCGCGAACGATGATCTCAGCCACGTGTGCCTCCGGGGACGGTTAGTTGCCTGCGCGTGCAGCGCGACGTCTCCCCGGAGCGTACGTCGAGCTAGATGGGCGCGCCCATGACGGTCTGGTCGTCAGCCTCCGCCGACTCGACGTCCTGCTGCGCAGGCACGCTGACCGGCTCGATCGGCGCTGGGCTGTTGACCCAGCGGCACTCGTTGTGATCCCAGTACTTGTCCGGCTTGTCCCCCACGTACCCAGGGTGCCGCGCTATTCGGGTGCCGTCCAGCGATTCGCGGAATAGCGTCCCGATCATGACGACGCTCACCGGCAAGGCGAAAGCGTTTCTCGACCTGCACGTGCCAGGGCGGCCGCTGCTTCAGCCCAACGCGTTCGACCTCGGCTCCGCTCGAATCCTCGAAGAGCTCGGCTACCGGGCGATCGCGACGACCAGCAGCGGCTTCGCGGCAACGCTCGGGCGGCCCGACGGGCACGTGAGCCGGGACGAGGTGCTCGCGCACTGCCGGTCGGTCGCCGCCTGCGTCGACATCCCCGTCGCCGCAGACACCGAGAACGCCTACGCCGACGCACCCGCCGACGTGGCCGAAACCGTCCGGCTCGCGGGCGAAACGGGCCTCGCCGGGTGCTCGGTCGAGGACTGGTCCGGGGCGGAGATCTACGACGCAAGCCTTGCGGCGGAGCGCATAGCTGCTGCGGCCGAAGCCGCGCACGCAGGTGCGCAGCAGCTGGTTCTGACCGCGCGTGCGGAGAACCTGCTGCACGGGGGTGACTTCGACGATGCGCTCAAACGACTGCAGTCCTACCAAGATGCCGGTGCGGACGTCCTGTTCATGCCCGGTCTGCGCAAGGCGGAGGACATTCGCACTGTCATCTCGTCGGTGGGCCTGCCGGTGAACGTCCTCGTCGTACCCGGTTGTCCGTCGATTGCCGAGCTTGCGGAGATAGGCGCGGCACGGATCTCCGTCGGTGGGTCGTTCACCTGGGTCGCCTACGCCGGATTCATCGAAGCGGCAAAGGAGCTGAAGGACGCGGGGACCTACGACTACGGAGCCGCACTCAAGGACGCGCGCGAGCTGCTCGGCCGAGCCCTCCGCCCCTCCCGATAACGACACCTCCCAGCATGTTGAGTGCAACGAAATCCCGCCCTGATTGGCTTCGAAAGCGGGATTTCGTCGCACTCAACGAGCGCGGCTAGTCGAAGATCGGGGGCCGGTCGCGGGTGCGCTTGAGCTCGTAGAAACCGTCGGTGCCGGCGACGAGTACGACGCCGTCCCACAACTTGCCTGCGGCCTCTCCGCGCGGGATCGGCGTACAGACCGGACCGAAGAACGCGATCCCCTCGACGTGGATCACCGGCGTACCGACGTCCATGCCGACCGGATCCATGCCCTCGTGGTGAGACTTGCGTAGCGCATCGTCGTAGGCCGTGTCCGTCGCTGCGTCCGCCAGAGTCAGCGGCAACCCGACTTCCTCGAGCGCGCTCTCGATGGTCGCGCGGTCTTTAGGCGCCTTTTCGTGGTGATAGCGGTTGCCGAGCGCTGTGTAGAGCGGCAGCAGCACCTCGTCGCCGTGGTCCTGAGCAGCCGCGATGCAGACCCGCACCGGCCCCCATGCCGCTTCCATCAGCTGGCGGTAATCCTCCGGCAGCTCACGTCCCTCGTTGAGCACGGCGAGAGACATGACATGCCAGCGGACATCGATGTCCCGCACCTGCTCGACTTCGAGGATCCAACGGCTGGAGATCCACGCCCAGGGGCAGATCGGGTCGAACCAGAAGTCCGCGCTCGCCATGAGTCCCATCCTCTCCCTCGTGACAGACTCCAACACGTGACGGCCGAGAACTTGACCCGCGACGAGGCCCGTGAGCGCGCCCGGTTGCTGTCCGTTTCCGACTATGACGTCCACCTGGACCTGACCTCGGCGCCGACCGACAGTCGCACTTTCCGGTCGATCTCCACCGTCCGCTTCACTTGCACTGAGGTGGGCGCGACCACGCACATCGACATCACGGCCGACCAGATCAAGGAAGCCACTCTCAACGGCGAGCCGGTCGACGTCTCGTCCGGGTTCACCGGACAGCGACTCCGGCTGCCGGCGCTGAAGGAGTCCAACGAGCTCACGGTCGTCGCCGACTGCGTGTTCATGCGCACCGGCGAAGGCCTCCACCGTTTCACCGACCCGGTGGACAAGGAGACCTACCTCTACACGCAGTTCGAGACATTCGACGCACACCGGATGTTTGCGTGCTTCGACCAGCCCGACCTCAAGGCGACGTTCAAGTTCATCGTCGAGTCGCCGTCGCACTGGACGGTCATCTCCAACATGCCGTCGACCAAGTCGACGACGGGTGCCAAGCACGAGGAACGGGTCGTCTGGCAGTTCGAGCCGACGCCCCGACAGTCGTCATACATCACCGCCCTTGTCGCCGGCGCCTATCACGCGGTCTACGACGAGCACGACGGCATCCCACTCGGCGTCTTCTGCCGCGAGTCGCTTGCCCAGTTCCTCGACCACGACGAGATCTTCGCGGTCACCAAGCGAGGCTTCGACTACTTCCACGACAAGTTCGGCTATCGCTATCCGTGGCCCAAATACGACCAGCTCTTCGTACCCGAGTTCAACGCGGGGGCGATGGAGAACGCCGGCTGCGTGACGTTCCTCGAGGACTACGTCTTCCGGTCGCGGACCACAGACGCGGCCTACGAGCGCCGTGCCGTGACGATCCTGCACGAGATGGCGCACATGTGGTTCGGCGATCTCGTGACGATGCGCTGGTGGGACGACCTGTGGCTCAACGAATCCTTCGCTGAATACGTGTCGACGCGGGCAACTGCGGACGCCACGCGGTGGAGTGAAGCCTGGACGACGTTCTGCAACATCGAGAAAGCCTGGGCTTACCGTCAGGACCAGCTGCCGACCACTCACCCGATCGCGTCCGACATCGTCGACATCGAGGCCGTCAAGGTCAACTTCGACGGCATCACCTACGCGAAGGGCGCGTCGGTCCTCAAGCAGCTGGCGTTCTACGTCGGCGAGGACGTCTTCATGTCGGCGCTGCGGGGCTACTTCCGCCGGCATGAGTACGGCAACACGACGCTGCAGGACCTGCTCGACGCATTGGCCGAAGCCAGCGGCCGCGACCTGTCGACATGGTCGAAGGAATGGCTGCAGACAGCCGGGGTCAACACACTGCGGTCGCAGTTCGAGGTGGACGGCGACGGCAACTTCACGTCGTTCCAGATCGTGCAGGAGGCGCCGGAGGAACACCCGACGCTGCGGTCGCATCGACTGCGTGTCGGTCTCTATGACCGGACCAGTGAGGGCGTCCTTCGCCACGAGCAGGTCGAGCTGGACGTTTCCGGTGCCCGCACCGACGTCCCGGCGCTGGTCGGCAAGAGACAGCCCGACTTCATCCTCATCAACGACGACGACCTTGCCTACGCCAAGATCCGGCTCGACGAGCGCTCACTGCGGACCCTCGTCGAGCATGTCGGCGACTTCCGGGAGTCGCTCCCGCGTGCGCTGTGCTGGACGAGCGCGTGGGACATGACCCGTGACGCGGAGATGCGCGCCTCGGACTATCTCGCGCTCGTCCTTGCCGGGATCGCGCAGGAAACCGAGATCGGAACGGTGCAGTCGCTGTTGCGCCTCGCCCGCCAGTCGATCGACCCGTTCGGAGACCCGGCGGAGCGCGACGCGCGGACGGAGCAGCTGGCCGACAAGTGCCTGGAGCTGCTCCACGGGGCCAAGGGCAGCAGCGACATGCAGCTGGCGTTCGCGCGCGCGTTCGCGGTCAACGCGATCACCGACGAGCACCTGGACATCCTCGCCGGCCTGCTGTCCGGTGACACCCTTGTCGAGGGTCTTGCTGTTGACACCGAGCTGCGGTGGGCCTTGCTGCACCGCCTGGTCATCATGGGCCGCGCCGGTGTGCCCGAGATCGACGCCGAGTTCGACCGCGATCACACGGCCGCGGGCAAGCGGCACGCGATGTCTCTGCGGGC
Source organism: Frankiaceae bacterium (assembly GCA_025929315.1). Taxonomy (GTDB): domain Bacteria; phylum Actinomycetota; class Actinomycetes; order JAFAQI01; family JAFAQI01; genus DATBDO01. Next base: position 4,653 of record JAICMI010000027.1, on the reverse strand, counting down.
CTCGCAGCCACTGGCGGAGGCCAAGGAAGAGGCCTGGCAGCTTGCCGTTCACGACGAGTCGCTGCCCAACGCCGAACAAGCCGCCGTGATCCTGGGCTTCCAGCAGCCGGAGCACCGCGCGCTGCTTGCCCCGTTCGAGCAGCGCTACTTCGAGTGCATCGCCGAGGCGTGGGCCAGCCGGACCAGCGAGATGGCACAGCAGATCGCGGTCGGCCTGTTCCCGGTGTTCGGTGACCAGAGCACGATCGACCGCACCGACACTTGGCTACGCGAGTCGCAGCCCGTGCCGGCGCTGCGCCGCCTGGTCACCGAAGGCCGCGACAACCTGGCCCGCACCCAGCGCGCGCAGGCCCGCGACCGCGCCTAGTCCGCGAACTTTGAAGTCCGATTCGGGCAACCGCCGCTCAGCCTGTCCGATTTACCCTTCAAAGTTCGGAGCGACTAGGGGCTAGTGAGCGGCGGCGGGGAGCTCGTGGCCGGCAGCCTCGCTGAGCATGCGGAGGCCAGTGACGATGCCGCCGACCAGGTCACCGCCGGCGAACGCCGTCGTCATCGACAGGGCCGCCAGCGCACATGCACGGTCGGAAAGCCGTCGCGCCGACTGCTTGCCGGTCACGATCTCGAGCTGACGGTCGCCAGGCGCGACCAGCACCAGGGCACCGTCCGTCGCCCCCGGCCCGAGGGCGGCATGCAGCCGCTCGGCATGCTCACGGATGTCGCCTTCGACGGCGCCGATGTAGACGGAGAAGTGCAGGCCGCTCTCGGCGCTCGCGGTGGAGCAGGCGCGGCTTATCTCTCGAACTTGCCCATCAGTGAACGGGCCGTTGTCAGCGGGCATCGTGGCCTACCACTCCGCGCTAGCGCCACCGCGGGCGCTCGCGCCGGGGCGCGCGTGTTGCAGCGCAGCGTCCGGATCGTCGGGGCCGGAGAACCACAGCGGGTCGTGCTTCCAGGGCCGCCCGGGTCGATAACGGGGCCGGCGGAGCATCGACGGCAACGACGCGAAGAAGGCGATCAGGCCAAAGGCACCGAGCGGGATCAACACGTAGTAGACGATCGTCAGGCCGAGGCCGAGCCCTTTGCCGTGCACCTCACCGTCGTCCAGGGCCATGGCCGGAAGGGCGGAAGCGACAACAGTCACGGCAGCGGCGCAACCGACGGTGAGCAGGCGCCGGGCGGTACGACGGGTAGGAGCGGTCACGGCAGGCAAACTATCGGACCGCCTGGTCGAGCGCCTCGGCAAGCCCGATGACGCGCGGGTCGGAGAGCATCTCGTCCAGGAGCAGCGCCCGCCCGGAGGAGTCGGCAATCGGCAGGCGCCAGTTCGGATATTCGTCGACAGTGCCCGGCACGTTGGGCTGGCGCAGGTCGCCGACGGCGTCGGCAGGTGCGGCCACCACATAGCGACTAGGAGTCCGGGCGATGAACCGGTGCAGAGCCTCGGCGAGCTCCTCATCGGGCAGGTCGGCCGAGTCGATCACGCCGCTGTCGACGAGAAGAGCGAGCAGCTCCGCCCTCTCATTGCGCCAGGTGATCTCGTCGGCGTTCACATCCTTGACCAGGCCGAGCTCGGCCCGGACGCGCAAGTGCTCGCCACGCAACCAGCCCAACGCGGTCGGCAGGTCGTGCGTCGTCACGCTGGCCAGAGCGGCCTCCCGCCACTTGTCCGCCGGTTGGAGGGCACCGATCTCTCCCGGCGTGACCTCCTCCCGCTCGAACCACAGCACGGAGCTGCCCAGCACGCCCCGCTCGGCCAGCGTGCGCCGCACCTCGGGTGGGACCGTGCCGAGGTCCTCGCCGATGACGACGGCGTCGGCCCGCTCTGCCTCGAGCGCAATGACACCGAGCAGCGCGTCCGCGTCGTAGGTGACGTAGGTGCCGTCCGCTGCTCCCGCGCCCTCGGGGATCCACCACAGCCGGAACATGCCGAGCACATGGTCGATGCGCAGTCCGCCGGCATGTCGCAAGACCGAACGCAGCATGTCGCGCAACGGCCGGTAGCCGGCTTCGGCCAAACCCCGCGGATGCCAGGGCGGCATGCCCCAGTCCTGACCCTGCTGGTTGAACAAGTCCGGTGGTGCACCGATGCGTGCAGAGAGAGCAAGAGCCTCCTGAAGCATCCACGCATCCGCACCGCTGGGATCGGCACCAACAGCAAGGTCATGTACGACGCCGACATCCATCCCAGCAAGGCGCGCCTCATCCTGCGTCGCCGCGAGCTGGTCGTCCGCGAACACTTGCAACCAGGCAAAGAAGCGGACCCGGTCATCCAGATCTCGCCGGGCCCGGCTCACCGCGGGTGAGTCGCTCCGTCGCAACGACTCCGGCCACTGCCGCCAATCGTTGCCGTGCACTTCGCACAGTGCGCACCACGTCGCGAACAACCAGAGGTCGTCGTCCTCAGGTGGCAGTGCCGGGGAAGTCAGCGTCGGCGCATCACGTGCCAGCAGCTGCAGCGCCGCGGCTCGCGCCGACCATGCAGAGTCGCGGTCGATCCGGTCGACGTCAGAGGTCGGGCGCAGCGCATCAACCTCGGCACGAAGCTTCGCGGATGCTGCGGCGTACCACGGCGTGTCTTCGACCCGCAGATACAGCGGGTTGGTGAAACGACGGCTGGCCGGCGAGTAGGGCGATGGTTGCATCGGCGTCGTCGGCGCGACAGCGTGCAACGGGTTGACAAGGACTAGGTCACCGCCGCGCTCGGCGGTCCACGACGTCAGCGTGCGCAGGTCGGCGATGTCACCAACTCCCCACGACGACTCCGACCGCATCGCATAGAGCTGCACCATCCAGCCCCAGCCGCGCTTGCTGCGCGGGGTGACTCGGTCGGGCGTCACGATGACCGGGAGCTCACGGTCGCCGAGCTCGAGGCAGTGCCAGCCCAACGGAAGGCCCGGAGCCAACCGAGCGCGTCCGCCGTCGCTCGCAACGGCGCGATGCGTTCCGTCCTCGAGTCGCAACTGAGTGGGGCCGCCTACCGCGACGTGCCCACCGACCGAACGCCGGACGACGACCACCGGAGGTGTCGGTGACTGCGCATCGACAGCCGCGAGGGCATCGCGCAGTGCGGACGTGGATGATGCGTCGACACCCAGCGCGGCGAGGACACCGACAACGGCCGCGCGGTCGACGTCGAGCGGCTGGCGCAGCTGGTCGAGGTAGGACGTCGCGACGCCGTGATGGGCGGCGAGTCGTGCAAGATCCTCGTCGACGTCGGTCACCCTGCGTGTCTTACCAGCAGACCGGCTTCCGATGCGCCCACGGCTCGGCTGTTTCGATTTGCGCCGCAAGTCGCAGCAGTGTCACCTCGTCGCCAGGCCGGCCGACGAGCTGGATGCCGATCGGCAAGTTGTCGTCGGTCCAGTGCAACGGAATCGACACTGCCGGCTGCCCGCTCATGTTGTACGGCGCGGTGAACGGTGTGAACCTCTTCTGGTTGTCGAAGTCCTGCGCCGGGTCCGCGTCGTTGCGCAGCCCTCCGACCTTCGCCGGCGGTTGCGCGAGCGTCGGGGTAAGGATGGCGTCGTACGACGCTGAGCGCTCGAGCTCCTGCCGCGCCGTTCCGCGCAGCGTCGCAAGGGCACCGTAGAACTCACCAGCCGATGCCTTGCGTCCGCGCTCACGCAGCCACTTGGTGAGCGGACGCAAGCCGTCCTCGGCCTCGGGCGGCACCGGCAGCGTCGAGAACTCGACTGACCACAGTGTCTCGAACAGCTCGATCAGCGCCGCGTCGAACGTCGTCTCGTAGTCCTCGACAGAGTGGCCCAGCTGCTCGAGAAGGGCGGAGGCGTGCTCGTAGGCGTCCGCGCACTCGGGCGACACGACAGCTCCGGGCACGGCCGGTGTGATGTAGCGGCCGATGCGCAGGCCGCGCGGCTCGTCGTCACATGCGGCGAGGAACGTGCCCGTCGAGGGTGGCTGCTGCCAGATCCAGTCCATCGGCGTCGGGCCGGCCATCGCGTCGAGGAGCGCCGCCGCATCGCGCACCGTGCGAGCCAGTGGTCCATGCACCGAGAGCCCGCTGATGTCGGCGTTGAGCGGCGCATTGGAGATGCGACCACGGCTCGTCTTGATGCCGAACAGGCCATTGACACTCGACGGGATGCGGATCGAGCCACCGCCGTCGCTGCCCGGAGCCGCGGCAACGAGTCCCGCCGCGACCGCGGCGCCGGCACCGCCGCTCGAACCACCCGCAGAGCGGGTGAGATCCCAGGGAGTACGAGCCGCCGGGTGTCCCTCCGGCTCGGTGTAGCAGGGCGCACCGAACTCCGGCGTCGCGGTCTTGCCAAGGCTGATGACCCCGGCAGCCCGCAGCTTGCCGACGAACGCCTCGTCGATGCCGAGCTCGACCGGTTCGAATGCACCGGTGCCGAACGATGTGGGCATGTCGGCGGTCAGATAGAGGTCCTTGATCGCCGTCGGCACACCGTGCAGCGGCGGCAGGTCGCTATGACTGCTCACCGCGCTCTCGGCGTCCTTGGCCGCTGCTCGGGCCTGGTCCGGCGCAATGTGCACGAAGGCGCCGATCTCACTGTTGAGGCGCTCGATGCGCTCCAGGTAGTGGTCGACCAGCTCGACCGGCGAGATCTCGCCTTTGCGAATCGACGACGCCTGCTCGAGCAGCGTCAGATCGTGGAGTTCACTCATGATCGG
>JAICMI010000069.1 GCA_025929315.1 Frankiaceae bacterium | reverse complement strand
GTGACCAGCCAGTCGATCCGTACCGGTGGCGACGAGCTCGACGCGTCGATCATCGCGTACGTGAAGAAGGAGTACAGCCTGATGCTCGGTGAGCGGACGGCTGAGGAGATCAAGATGGCGATCGGCAGCGCCTTCCCGGCGCCCGACGAGCCGCACGCCGAGATCCGTGGCCGCGACCTCGTCACCGGTCTGCCCAAGACGATCGTCGTGAGCTCCGAGGAGATCCGCAAGGCGATCGAGGAGCCGGTCAACGCGATCGTCGACGCGGTCAAGACAACCCTCGACAAGACGCCGCCGGAGCTTTCCGGTGACGTCATGGACCGGGGCATCGTGCTCACCGGGGGCGGCGCACTGCTGCGCGGTCTCGACGAGCGGTTGAAGCACGAGACCGGCATGCCGATCCACATCACCGACAACCCGCTGCACTCCGTGGCGATGGGTGCCGGGAAGTGCGTCGAGGAGTTCGAGGCCCTCCAGCAGGTCCTGATCTCCGAACCGCGCCACTGAGCCTCGAGGTGTGAGGGACAACCGTCGCGCCCGGCTCATCCTCGCGATGCTGCTGCTGACGGCATTCACGCTCATCACGCTCGACTACCGCTCCGGCGGCGGTGGTCCGCTGCGGTCGATCGGCAACGCCGTCTTCGGTCCGGTGGAGCGCGCTGCCAACGCGGTCGCGCACCCGATCGGGTCGTTCTTCTCGAGCCTCGGCCACCTCAGCAGCTACAAGTCCGAGAACGACCGGCTGAAGGCGCAGAACCAGCGCCTGCTCCAGCAGCTGCACCTCACCAATGCCGACAAGGCGCACTTGGCCGCCGCGGACAAGCTGCTCAACCTGGCCGGCCGGGCCCAGTTCCGCATCGTTGCGGCCCGGGTCGTCGCCAACGGCAGCTCGCTCGGCTTCGAGTCGACCGCCACGATCGACGTCGGCAGCCAGGACGGCATCAAGCGCAACCAGACCGTCATCGACGGCGACGGTCTCGTCGGCAAGACCCTGTCGGTCGGGCCGACGACGTCGACGATCCTGCTCGGCAACGACCCGGACTTCACCGCGGGCGCCCGCCTCGAAGGCAGCGGCCAGCACGTCGGTCACGTCGACGGTGGCGGTCGCAACCCGATGACCTTCACGCTGCTCGGGACACAGGCCACGATGAAGGTCGGCGACCAGCTGGTCACCTACGCCTCGATCGGCGACCGGCCGTTCGTGCCCGAGGTGCCGATCGGGCACATCGTCCGGGTGCAGCCCACGCCGGGCCAGCTGTTCAGCTCGGGCATCGTCGCGCCCTACGTCGACTTCGGCTCCATCGACATCGTCGGCGTCGTGGTGGGCACGCCGCGGACCGTCAAGCGTGACTCGCTGTTGCCGCCGAGTCCCACACCGTCACCGTCGGCCGGCTCACCGAGCCCGTCGGCCAGCAGTTCCCCCAGCGGCTCGCCGAGCCCGACCGGTAGCCCCTGATGCCCGGGAGGCGCTGATGAGGCGCAGCCTGCTGGCGGCAGCCGTCGTGCTCACTGCCCTCATGCTGCAGGCGGTGGTGGTCAACCGGCTGCCGGTGCCGGGCTACGGCCCCGACCTGCCGGTGCTGGTGGTGGTGGCGTTCGCACTGGGTGCGGGGCCGTCGTACGGCGCCCTGCTCGGCTTCATCACCGGCGTCGCGGCCGACGTGCTGCCGCCGGCTGATCACACGCTCGGTCGACTCGCCCTCGCCTACGCCGTCGCGGGATACATCGCGGGACTGGTGGAGGACGTCGAGGAGCGCTCGGTGCTCACCACGGTCGCGGTCGTGGCCGTCGGCAGCGGCGTCGCCGTCATCCTGTACGCCGGGGTAGGTGGGCTGGTTGCCGATCACCGGGTCACTGCCTCCGCCGTCGCGCACTCACTTGTCTCGACAGTTATCTACGATGTGGTGCTGGCGCCGTTCGTCGTGCCGCTGATCGCGCTCGCTGCACGTCGCGCGGAGCCGGCCGCGTGAGCACAACCAGCAGACCGTCAGCACTGCATCCAGGAGACCTGTGAGCGACCGGTCCCGGCTCCGTCTCGTGGTGCTCCGTGCCCTCGTCGTCTCGCTGCTGCTCACGCTGCTCGGCCGGCTCTGGTACCTGCAAGTGCTGGCCGGCCCGCAGTACGCGCAGGCGGCGGCCGACAACCAGAAGCGCGACATCATCGCGACCGCGCCCCGCGGGGAGATCGTCGACGACCGCGGTCTTGCGTTCGCGCGCAACAAGACCGCTCTTGTCGTCTCGGTCGACCGGATCGCGATCCAGCGGCAGGGCGACTGCACCGCGATCACTGATCCGTGCACCACGCTGCACCGGCTGTCCAAGGTGCTTCACGCCAGCTTCCACGACATCTTCAACCGCATCCAGCTCTGCGGCGTGGGAGCGCTGCCCAAGGGCTGCTGGAACGGCTCGCCCTATGAGCCGGTGCCCGTCAGTCAGCTCAAGGCCGACCAGGCGTCCACCCGACTCGCGCTCCAGATCCTCGAGCGCAAGGAAGACTTCCCGGGTGTCACCGCCGAGCTCGCTGCGGTGCGGCACTATCCCAAGCCCAAGGGTGCCTTTGCGAGCCAGACCATCGGCAACCTCGCGCCGATCACCAGCGAAGAGCTCGCCAAGCTGCCCAAGGTGCAGCGACAAGCGCGGTTGCGCGACCTCGTCGGGCGACAAGGGCTCGAGCAGGAGTACGACGACTTCCTGCGCGGCCGCGCGGGTGTGACACAGGTGGCGGTCGACCACATCGGCGGTGTGACCGGAACACTCAGCCAGACGGCACCGGTGCCGGGTGACAACCTCGTCACCAGCCTCGACGCGCGTGTGCAGGCGTCGTTGGAGTCGTCGCTCGCCGGTGCCGTGAAGCACGCGCGCCAGCTCGGGGTCCACGCCTATGGCGGCCCCGCCGACTTCGCCGCCGGCGTCGTGCTCAACGCGCAGACCGGTCACGTGGTCGCGATGGGCTCGTATCCGTCGTACGACCCATCCCTGTGGGACGGCGGGCGCATCGACACCAAGGCTTACGCCCGGTTGCAGAAGGCGGCCGGCAGCCCGCTGGTCGACAAGGCCTACTCGAGTGCCTACTCGCCGGGTTCGTCGTTCAAGCCGATCTCGACGTCCGGTCTGCTGCACGACGGCACCGCGTCGATCAACGGCTACTACCCGTGCGGCCCCTCGTACTCGGTCGGAGCGACCTCGTTCCGCAACTTCGAAGGTGAAGCGGCCGGCTCGATCAACCTGCACAAGACGCTGGTCATCTCGTGCGACACCGTCTACTACTACCTCGCCTACCACGACTGGCTGCGCGACGAGGCGCTCGTGCATCAGCACAAGAAGCCGGTCGAGGGCGTGCAGCACATGGCGCGCAACTACGGCATCGGCCGCCCGACCGACGTCGACCTGCCCAACGCGACCACCGGCCACATCGCCGACCGGCGCAACACGCTGCTGCAGTGGAAGGCGACGCACAAGGACTACTGCATGGGCGCCCAGCGACGCCCGGTGGGCGATCCGATCAAGGCGTTCGACAAGGAGTACTGCACCGACGGCTGGCGGTTCAACCCCGGTCTGCAGCTCATCGAGGACATCGGCCAGGGTTCGGTGCTCGTCTCCCCGTTGCAGCTCGCGGTCGCCTATGCCGCGGTCGCCAACGGCGGCACGGTCTTCGAGCCACGGGTCGGCCAGGCCATCCTGAGCCCCGACGGTCACGTGGTGCACCAGCTCAAGGCACCTGTGCGGGGGCACATCCCGTTGCCCAAGAGCGAGCTCGACTACATCCGCAATGCTCTGTACGACGTCAACACCCAGGGAACGGGTGCGACCGCTTTCGCCGGTTGGCCGCAACACAAGTTCCGGATCGGCGGCAAGACGGGAACGGCAGAGCTCGGGATCAACCGCAGCTACACCTCGGCATGGTTTGCGTCCTTCGGCGGCAAGGCCGGCGAGAAGCCGCAGTTCGTGACGATCATCATGGTCGACAAGGGTGGCGTCGGTGGTGTCGTGGCGGCGCCGGCCGCACGGCAGGTGTGGGACACGATCTTCGGCGTCGACGGCTAGCTGGCGGCGTTCCCCACGGGCCACCCCCCGACGGTGCTGCCGCACGTCGGCAACGGAGGACCGTCGAAGGTGTCGTCACCTCCTAACACCGGTGGTGGCTCCGGCGGCATCAACGCGCTACCGGATGCGGTGATCTCGCGCGAGTTCCGCGAACGGGTCGGTGGGCGCCGATGACCGACTGGACCACGCCCCGGGGCGCCCCCTACTCGTCGCGGCGCCGGGAGACGCTGCGCGACCGGGCGCTCGACCGCGAGTCGCCACTACGTCGGCTCGACTGGGTGCTCTTGTTCGCCGTCGCGATGTTGTGCACGCTCGGTGCGCTGCTGGTCTGGGGTGCGACCAAGCCGGGCAATGTCGCGCACGGTCTCGACCCCAACGGCGACCTCAAGCGCGACCTGCTCAACATCGGTATCGGGGTCGGCCTCGGCTCTGTCGCCGCGATCGTCGACTACCGCACCATCCGCGCCTACACGCCGGTGCTCTATCTCGCGTCGCTGATCGGTCTGGTTGCCGTGCTCGTTCACGGTCAGACGGTCAACGGCTCGCACTCCTGGATCAAGGTCGGGCCGGGCTTCGAGGTGCAGCCGTCCGAGTTCGCGAAGATCGCCCTCGTCGTACTCGCTGCCATGTTGCTGGGGGAGAGACGCGACGGTGAGTCCGCTCCCGACAACCGCGACGTGTGGTGGACGCTGGCCGCGTCTGCACTGCCGATCCTGCTGATCCTCAAGCAGCCCGATGTCGGCACTGTGATGGTCATCGCGTTCCTGATCTTCGGCGTCATCTCGCTCAGCGGCGTGTCCGCGCGGTGGATCATCGGGATGCTCGTGGTCGCCTTGATCGCGGCGTTGGTGATCCTGCACTTACATCTGCTGAAGCAGTACCAGATCGATCGCTTCACCAACTTCACCAACCCGCACGCGGACACGCAAGGCACCGGCTACAACACGCATCAAGCGCGAATAGCCATCGGATCCGGGGGACTCTTCGGCCAGGGGCTGTTCCACGGCACCCAGACCAACGGCCAGTTCGTCCCGGAACAGCAGACCGACTTCGTGTTCACCGTGGCGGGCGAGGAGCTCGGCCTGTTCGGTGCCGGGCTCATCGTGATCCTGGTGGGCGTCGTCCTCTGGCGCGGCCTGACGATCGCCGCGCGGGCGGAGGACGCGTTCGGGATGCTGGTCTCGGTCGCCGTCGTCTGCTGGTTCGGCTTTCAGGCGTTCGAGAACATCGGGATGACGGTCGGCATCATGCCGGTGACCGGCTTACCGCTGCCCTTCGTCTCCTACGGCGGCTCGTCGATGTTCGCGTCGATGCTCGCGGTCGGCCTGTTACAAAACGTCCATATACGCAGCCATCCAAGCCGGCCCTAGCAAGTCAGCGCTTACGCCCGAAGAAGGCGAGCAGCCTCGTTTGCTGGTCCGCATCGACGTCGACGTCGATCGGCGGGTCGAACAGGCCGGACGCCTGCAGCATCGCGCCCTGCGGACGTGCGATGTCGTCGACCCACTGGACCATGTCGGGATCGAGCCTGTCGTCGGCACCGATGCCGCGCGCCAGGTCCCAGGAGTGCACAACGAAGTCGCACGTGAGCTGCGCGAGGTATTCGTGTGCAGGCGTGTCGCCGTAGGAGAGATGCACGATCTGCTCGCCCGCACCCGGCTCCTTGACTGCCGTGCGCGCGCCGGCGAGCGCGTCGTCGTAGGCGGTCCTGGGGTCAGCGCCGAGCAGGTCGCCCTCGAACTGGTCCCCGACCTGCTCGATGGTGCGTCCCTTGAGCATCGGGGGCACCCAGCGCGCCTCGTAGACGAGATGGTTGACCAACGCCCGCACGTCCCAGTCGGTGCAGGGCGTGGCTGCGGCCCACTGGTCATCGGTGATCTGCTCGACGAGGTCGCTGAAGTGCGCTGTCGCCCGCTCGAACCGCTCGATGACTGCGCTCATCGCCATGGGCCGAACGTACTCAGGCAGCCGTAGTCTGGGTAGATGCCTGTCGAGTCGGCCAATTTCCCAGGTATTTGGGAACGCCTGGAGCCGCTGCTCCCGAGCGTGCAGAAGCCGATTCAGTACGTCGGCGGCGAGCTGCACGCCACCTCCAAGGACTGGGACGAAACCGACGTTCGCTGGGCGCTGATGTATCCCGACGCCTACGAGGTCGGGCTGCCCAACCAGGGCGTGCAGATCTTGTACGAAGTCCTCAACGAGCGGGCGGACACGCTCGCCGAGCGCACCTACAGCGTGTGGCCGGACATGGAAGCGGTCATGCGCACGCACGGCATCCCGCAGTTCACCGTCGACGCGCATCGACCGGTCCGCGCCTTCGACATCCTCGGCGTCAGCTTCTCCACGGAGCTCGGTTACACCAACCTGCTCACCGCGCTGGACCTCGCCGGCATCGCGATCGACGCGTGCGATCGCACCGACGACGACCCGATCGTCCTCGCCGGTGGACATGCGGCGTTCAACCCCGAGCCGATCACGGACTTCATCGACGCCGCCGTGCTGGGTGACGGCGAAGAAGCCGTGCTGCGCATCACGGACATCGTCAAGCAGTGGAAGACCGACGGCCGTCCTGACGGCCGGATCGGGTTGCTGCAACGCATCGCCACTGACGGTGTCGCCTATGTGCCGTCGCTCTACGACGTCGACTACCTGCCTGACGGCCGCATCCAGCGCGTAGTGCCCAAGCGTGCAGGTGTGCCGTGGCGGGTCAGCAAGCACACCGTGATGGACCTCGACAAGTGGCCCTATCCCAAGAGGCCGCTCGTGCCGCTTGCGGAGACCGTGCACGAGCGCTACAGCGTCGAGATCTTCCGCGGCTGCACGCGCGGCTGCCGCTTCTGCCAAGCCGGCATGATCACGCGACCGGTGCGCGAGCGCAGTATCACGACCGTGGGCGACATGGTGCAGCGCGGCATCGCCGCCACCGGTTTCGAAGAAGTCGGCCTGCTGTCGTTGTCGAGCGCCGACCACAGCGAGATCGGTGAGATCGCGAAGGGCCTTGCCGACCGTTATGACGGTGACAACGTCTCGTTGTCGTTGCCGTCGACCCGTGTCGATGCGTTCAACATCACGCTGGCCAACGAGCTGTCGCGCAACGGTCGCCGTACCGGTTTGACTTTTGCGCCCGAGGGCGGCAGCGAACGCATGCGTAAGGTCATCAACAAGATGGTGACCGAGGACGACCTCATCCGCACCGTTGCTACGGCCTACGGCAACGGGTGGCGGCAGGTGAAGCTCTACTTCATGTGCGGTCTGCCGACCGAGACCGACGACGACGTCATGCAGATCGCCGACATGGCCAAGCGCGTCATCGCCACCGGTCGTGAAGCAGCGGGTCGCAAGGACATCCGGTGCACGATCTCGATCGGCGCGTTCGTGCCAAAACCGCACACGCCGTTCCAGTGGGCGGCGCAGCTCGACCACGAGACGGTCGACCGGCGCCTCAAGGCGTTGAAGGCCGCGGTCATGAACGACAAGAACTACGGCAAGTCGATCGGCATCCGATACCACGATGGGCGACCCGCGCTCATCGAAGGCTTGTTGTCGCGTGGTGATCGCCGAGTCGGTGCAGTCATCCGTCGCGTGTGGGAGGGCGGCGGACGTTTCGACGGCTGGAGCGAGCACTTCTCCTTCGATCGCTGGGAGCGATGCGCGACCGAGGTCTTCGCGGACACGCCGGTCTCGCTCGACTGGTTCACGACGCGCGAACGCGAGCTCTCCGAGGTCCTTCCGTGGGACCACCTCGACTCCGGTCTCGACAAGGACTGGATGTGGGAGGACTGGCAGGACGCGATCCGCGAGGTCGAGGTCGACGACTGCCGCTGGACGCCCTGCTACGACTGTGGCGTCTGCCCGACGATGGGCACCGAGATCCAGACCGGCCCGACCGGTCGCCAGCTCCTTCCCCTGACCGTCGTCTAGTGGCGAGGCAGCCGGACGGGCCACCGCCGCCGCCGGTCGTGCAGCGACTGGCGATCCGCTATGCGAAGCGCGGGCGGCTGCGGTTCACCTCCCACCGGGATTTCGCCCGCGCGTTCGAGCGTGCACTGCGCCGGGCCGAGCTGCCGATGGCCTACAGCGCAGGGTTCACACCCCACCCCAAGGTCTCCTGGGTCGGGGCGGCGCCAACCGGCGTCGCGAGCGAGGCCGAGTATGTCGAGATCGGCCTGGCCGAGGCCCGCGAGCCGGACGACGTACGACGGGATCTCGACGCGGCTCTGCCGCCGGGGCTCGACGTCGACGCCGTCGTCGAGGTGGCCAGCAAGGGCCTGGCCGACCGGGTCGAGGCCTCGCACTGGCGGCTCGAGCTGCCCGGCGTCGCGCCGGAGGAGGCCGAACGCGCGGTCACCGAGTTCCTCCGGTTGGAGGCCGCGCCGGTCGAGCGGCTGATGAAGGACGGACGTCGGACGATCGACGCCCGGGCCGCCGTTGTGGGGATGCATTCGCGTGGCGAAACGGACACGGGGCAACCCTGTGCGATAATTACCCTGGTCGTAAGGCACACCACACCCGCCGTACGACCCGACGACGTCCTGACCGCGCTTCGCCAGACGGTGGCCCTGTCGACGCCGATCACCCCGTTGGTGACTCGGCTGGCGCAAGGCCTCCTCGGTGAGGTGCCGCCGGCGCCCGGAGAGCTCCCACAGCTCACCGACCCGCTGGTGCCCGACGTCGCCGCAACCACAGGACTTCCGCCGGCCTGACCGGCGGCACGATCGGCTCCTGAGCGGAGCGTGCACCGCCGAGAGGCGTAGCCGCACCCGGGAGCGGACGGGAGAACACCCCGCATGCTCGATGACGAGCAGCCAACTGCTGGCACCAGCGCCGACCCCGGCGAGAGCCCAGACACCACACCCACGACGCCACGGCGTCGTACGACGAAGAAGGCAGCCGCTGAGCCCGCGGCCGCCGACGGAGCGGCCGAGCCGGCCGCTCCGGTGAAGCGCACCCGGGCCAAGAAGACCACGGCCGCGGCCGCTGACGGCGACGCGCCGGTCAAGCGCACCCGGGCCAAGAAGACGGTCGAGGCGGCCCCCGACGGCGAAGAGGGGTCAGCAGCGCTGGCTCCCGTCTTCCAGTCGGCGCCGGCCGTCAGCCCGCCGCGCAAGCGTGCGCCCAAGAAGGTCGCCGCCGCACCGGTCGACCCGGCCGCGGGCGACTTGTCAGAACCTGAGGCGGCTATCGCCGCCCCACGGTCTGACAGCTCGGCGGACGACGCGGAGGCCGCCGACGGCGACGGCGCTGATCGCCCGTCCTCCTCCCGGCGCCGCAGGGGCCGGCGTGGCCGTGGCGGCCGTGGCGGTGGCGGGGGCGGCGCTGCCGGGACCGACGAGACGGCCGAGCCCGGCGACGAGACCCCGGCGCAGGACGCCGCGGGTTCGAGCGACGCCGAGGACGCGAGTGCGGACGACGCCGAGGACGGCGAGGACGGCGAGGGCGGCGAGGGCGGTACGGAGGGCTCGAGCAGCACCCGCCGCCGGCGTCGCCGGCGCCGTCGTACCGGTGACGGCGCAACCGAGGCCGGCGAAGAGGGTGGCGAGGACGACGGCGTCGAGACGGTCGTCCACGTCCGTGAAGCTCGGCCGGCCAAGAAGACCACCGCACCGCGCAACCGCGACGACGAGGTGCAGGGCGTCAAAGGCTCGACCCGACTCGAAGCCAAGCGCCAGCGCCGGCGCGAGGGCCGTGACACCGGCCGTCGTCGCCCGCCGATCATCACCGAAGCCGAGTTCCTTGCCCGGCGCGAGTCGGTTGACCGCGTCATGGTGGTTCGCCAGAACGCCGAGCGCACCCAGATCGCGGTGCTCGAGGACGGGGTCCTCGTCGAGCACTACGTTGCCCGCAAGGACCAGGCGTCGATGGTCGGCAACGTCTATCTCGGCAAGGTGCAGAACGTCCTGCCGAGCATGGAGGCGGCCTTCGTCGACATCGGCCGCGGCCGCAACGCGGTGCTCTACGCCGGCGAGGTCAACTACGACGCAAGCGCCATCGAGGGTCGGGCACCACGCATCGAGCAGGCACTCAAGAGCGGCCAGTCGGTGCTGGTGCAGGTCACCAAGGACCCGATCGGCCACAAGGGTTCGCGGCTCACGAGCCAGGTCTCGCTGCCGGGCCGCTACATGGTCTATGTGCCGGACGGACGGCTGTCGGGCATCAGCCGCAAGCTCCCGGACACCGAACGCAGCCGGCTCAAGGGCATCCTCAAGCGACTCACGCCGGAGGACGCCGGTGTGATCATCCGCACTGCGGCCGAGGGCGCCACCGAGGAAGACCTCGAGCGCGACCTGAACCGGTTGCACGCGCAATGGGAGGACGTCGACAAGAAGGCGCAGACGGCGAGTGCGCCGTCGCTGATCTACGGCGAGCCCGATGTCGTCATCCGCGTCATCCGCGACATCTTCAACGAAGACTTCAAGGAGCTGGTCGTCTCCGGCGACGACGAGTGGGACACGGTCGACAACTACGTGCGCTGGGTCGCACCGGATCTCGCCGATCGGACGCGTAAGTGGACCGAGAGCGAGGACGTCTTCGCGGCGTACCGCATTGACGAGCAGCTCGCCAAGGCGCTCGATCGAAAGGTGTGGCTGCCCTCGGGTGGTTATCTCGTCATCGATCGCACCGAGGCGATGATCGTCGTCGACGTCAACACCGGAAAGTTCACCGGCAAGGGCGGCAACCTCGAAGAGACCGTCACCAAGAACAACATCGAGGCTGCCGAGGAGATCGTCCGGCAGCTCCGGCTGCGCGACCTCGGCGGCATCATCGTCATCGACTTCATCGACATGGTGCTCGAGAGCAACCGCGACCTCGTGCTGCGCCGGCTGATGGAGTGCCTGGGGCGGGACCGGACCCGGCATCAGGTGGCCGAGGTCACATCGCTCGGGCTGGTGCAGATGACCCGCAAGCGGGTCGGCCAGGGGCTGCTCGAAGCGTTCAGTGAGACCTGCAAGGAGTGCGCCGGGCGCGGGGTGATCCTGACCCACGACCCGGTCGTCTCCAAGCGCCCGCCCAAGCCGCAGAAGCCTGCGGGCTCGCAGGAGCGGAAGGACGAAACGCCGGATTCCGACGACCAGTCGGCCGCCGGCGACAAGCCCAAGCGCCGGTCCCGAGGCGGTCGCGGCCGCGGCGGCAAGGGCCCGGGCGGCAACCAGCCCGAGTCGACCGACTCGACCGAACCCGCGAGCCAGCCGGCCGCAGCCCCCGCCGAGGCCGGCTGACGTCCGCCGCTCGTTCGACCGGAGGGCTGCGCGTCCGGTAGCCTTTTTCGGGATCCCTGAGGCCTTAGAGGAGCACTGCTGTGTACGCGATCGTCCGCGCTGGCGGCCACCAGCACAAGGTTGCCGTCGGCGACACGCTGGAGATCAACCGCGTCACCGCGGCTCCCGGCGAGTCGGTGACGCTGCCGGCCGTGCTGCTCGTCGACGACGGCGGCTCCATCACTTCTGACGCTGCGGCCCTCGGCAACGCCAAGATCACCGCTGAGGTCGTCGACCACGGCAAGGGCCCCAAGATCGTGATCCACAAGTTCCGCAACAAGACCGGTTACCACAAGCGCCAGGGTCACCGTCAGCAGCTGACGACCCTGCGGGTCACCGGCATCGAAGCCGGGAAGTAGGCGCTAGCAGAGATGGCACACAAGAAGGGCGCCTCGTCCTCCCGTAACGGTCGCGACTCCAACGCCCAGCGGCTCGGGGTCAAGCGCTTCGGCGGCCAGGTCGTCAAGGCCGGCGAGATCCTCGTTCGCCAGCGCGGCACCCACTTCCACCCTGGCGACAACGTCGGTCGCGGTGGCGACGACACGTTGTTCGCCACGGCCGCCGGTGCGGTCGAGTTCGGCGCCAAGCGCGGCCGTCGTGTCGTGTCCATCGTGCCGGTCGCGTCGCATGCGCCATCGAGTTCGGTGTCGCCGTCCGCTTAGGCGGCGCGCGACTCCAGCTCCCTCACGCGCATGGCCGCGACATTTGTCGACCGCGCCGTGCTGCATGTCGCCGGTGGCAGCGGCGGTCACGGTTGCAACTCGGTGCACCGGGAGAAGTTCAAGCCTCTCGGCGGGCCTGACGGCGGCAATGGTGGCAACGGTGGCGGTGTCCTGCTCGTCGTCGATCCGAGTCTGACGACGCTGCTCGACCTGCACCGCCATCCGCATCAGCACGCCGGCAACGGCCGTCCCGGCCAGGGTTCGTTGCGCAACGGTGCGCAGGGCGAGGAGAAGCGCGTCGGCGTGCCGGACGGCACGGTCGTCCGAGACGCCGAGACGGGGGAGCAGCTGACCGACCTCGTCGGTGCAGGCACGTCGTACGTCGCCGCACGCGGCGGTCGCGGGGGCCTCGGTAACGCCGCGCTGGCGTCGCCGCGGCGCAAGGCGCCTGGCTTTGCCCTGCTCGGTGAGCCGGGCGAGGCGCGCGACATCGTGCTCGAGCTCAAGACTGTTGCCGACGTCGCGCTGATCGGCTTTCCCAACGCCGGCAAGTCGTCGCTGATCGCGTCGATGTCGGCGGCCAAGCCCAAGATCGCCGACTATCCCTTCACCACCTTGGTCCCCAACCTTGGTGTCGTCGAGGCGGGCGACACCGTGTTCACCGTCGCGGACGTGCCGGGTCTCGTGCCGGGCGCGTCCGAGGGGCGCGGTCTCGGGTTGGAGTTCTTGCGTCACGTGGAGCGCTGCGCGGTGCTCGTACATGTCGTTGACTGCGCGACGATCGAGCCCGACCGCGATCCGGTGTCCGACATCGAGACGATCGAGCGCGAGCTCGCGCAGTACGACGAGGCGCAACAGGCGGGCCTGCTGCAACGCCCTCGCCTCGTGGTGCTCAACAAGGTTGACGTGCCGGACGCGCAGGACCTCGCCGATCTCGTTCGGGGTGACCTCACCGAACGGTTCGGCTGGCCGGTCTTTGCCGTGTCCGCAGCCACGCATGTGGGTCTGCGTGAGCTGGGTTTCGCGTTGGGACAGGCGGTCCGCGCATGGCGCGTGTCGATGCCCGCGACCGAGCCGACGCGGATCGTGCTGCGGCCCACGCCCAAGAAAGAAGCCGGCTTTCACATCGAGCAGACCGGCGAGCAGGCGTTCACGGTGCACGGTGAGCGGCCGCAACGATGGGTCGTGCAGACCGACTTCACCAACGACGAAGCTGTGGGCTATCTCGCCGACCGGCTTGCTCGACTCGGCGTGGAGGATGCACTCGCCGACCTGGGTGCGGAGTCAGGCGCCGAAGTGACGATCGGTGACATGACGTTCGACTGGGTGCCGACACTGCGCGCAAGTGCTCGCCCGATGGGCAATCGCGGCACGGACGAACGTCTGCAGACAACGCATCGCGTCGGAGCCGACGAGCGCAAGGCAGATCGACGAACACGTCGCGCTGCCTACGACGAGGAGGTCGAGACGGACTGGTCCACGGAGGACCAGCCGTGAGCAGGGCCGTCGTCGCCAGCGCCAAGCGGCTCGTCGTCAAAGTCGGCTCGTCGTCCATCGCAAGTCCGAGTGGTGGCGTCGACGTTCGCCGGGTCGATGCACTTGTCGACGCGATCGCGGCTCGTGTGGAGGCCGGTAAGCAGGTCGTGCTCGTGTCCTCGGGCGCGATCGCGGCTGGGCTCAAGCCGCTCGGTCTGAGTCGCCGTCCACGCGACCTTGCGACCCAACAGGGGGCGGCGAGCGTCGGGCAGGGACTGCTGATCGCGCGCTACACCGCGGCGTTCGGCGAACGTGGGCGCACTGTGGGGCAGGTGCTGCTCACGGCGGACGACGTCGTACGACGATCCCACTATCGCAATGCGCAGCGGACCTTCGAAAAGCTCCTGTCGCTCGGCGTCGTACCGATCGTCAACGAGAACGACACGGTGGCGACCGAGGAGATCCGGTTCGGCGACAACGACCGCCTCGCCGCACTTGTCACGCACCTGGTGCGGGCGGATGCGCTGGTGCTGCTGTCCGACGTCGACGCGGTCTATGACGCCGACCCGGCGCATGTCCGTGCCGCGGGAGGTGAGCCGCACCGGGTTGCCGACGTGCACAGTCAGGCTGACGTCGAGCACGTGCGGCTGGGCAAGCTGCGTGCCGACGGCGTCGGCAGTGGAGGCATGGCGACCAAGCTCGCCGCCGCGCGCATTGCTGCTGGTGCCGGCGTGCCGACGCTGCTCGCGCATGCGGACGACGCGGTGGCCGCGCTGACGGGGATGGACGTCGGCACATGCTTCCACCCGACCGGTCGCAAGGCGCCGGCCCGGTTGCTGTGGCTCGCGCACGCCTCGAGCCCGCGCGGCCGCTTGACCCTGGACGACGGCGCGGTCGCGGCCGTTGTCGATCGCCGGCTGTCGTTGCTGCCCGCCGGAATCACCGCGGTCGAAGGCTCTTTCGCCGCCGGCGAGCCGGTCGACCTTGTCGACACGTCGGGCCGAGCAGTCGCGCGCGGCCTGGTCAACTACGCGGCGGCCGAGCTGCCGGAGCTGCTCGGGCGCTCGACACATGAGCT
>JAICMI010000007.1 GCA_025929315.1 Frankiaceae bacterium | reverse complement strand
GTCGAAGCGAAAGCCGTCGACGTGCATCTCGGTGACCCAGTAGCGCAGCGAGTCCATGATGAGCTGCAGCACGTGGGGCTGTTGCACGTTCAACGTGTTGCCCGTACCGGTGTAGTCGCGGTAGCGCCGTGGGTCGTCGTCGCGCAGCCGGTAGTAGGTGGGGTTGTCGATGCCTCGGTAGGCCAAGGTCGGCCCGGTCTCGTCACCCTCCGCCGTGTGGTTGTAGACGACGTCGAGGATGACCTCCATGCCGGCTGCGTGCAGCGCTCGCACCATCGCTTTGAACTCGCGCACTTGCTCGCCGCGCGATCCGCTCGACGAGTAAGCCGCATGCGGTGCGAAGTAACCGAGTGAGTTGTAGCCCCAGTAGTTGCCCAACCCGCGGCGCAACAGTGCCGGCTCGCTGACGAACTCGTGCACAGGCATCAGCTCGACCGAGGTCACGCCCAGCCGCTGGAGATGGCTGACAGCAGCCGGATGTGCGAGCCCGGCGTAGGTGCCGCGCAGCTCCGACGGCACGTCCGGACATCTCATCGTGAAGCCACGCACGTGGAGCTCGTAGATCACCGTGTCGGCCCAGGGCACGTGCGGGCGGTGGTGGTCCTCGCCCCAGGGAAAGACGTCGTGGACGACGACCGACTTCGGGACGAAGGGCGCCGAGTCGCGATGGTCCTGTTGCGTGTCATCACGTCCGGGTGGAAACCCGAAGACGGCGTCGTCGGCTACGAACGTCCCGTCGAATGCGCGCGCGTACGGGTCGGCGAGCAGCTTGCTCGGGTTCCAGCGCGCGCCACGCGACGGGTCGAACGGTCCGTCGACCCGGAAGCCGTAGCGCTGGCGCGGTCCCACCCGGGGCACGTATCCGTGCCAGACGTGATGAGTGATTTCTACGAGCTCGACCCGCTGCTCGTTGTCGTTGTCGTCGTACAGGCAGAGGTCGACGCTCTCGGCTGCGGGCGCCCAGAGGGCGAAGTTGGTGCCCTCACCGTCCCAGCTAGCTCCGAGCGGGTTCGGGCTGCCAGGCCAGCAGGTCGGGTGGTCGGTGCTCATCGCCTACCGATTCTGGCCCACCATTCGCCGTCGACGGCAGGACTCGCTCCAGCCGGCCCGCACCCGGTCGAGCGCGAAGGCTTTTAGGCTGCCGCCATGGCTGAATTCGTGAACCTCGAGGTCGACGGCGGCATCGGCACCATCCGACTCGACCGCCCTCCGATGAACGCTCTCAATGTGCAGGTGCAGGAGGAGATCCGCGCGGCTGCCCAGGAGGCCACGAGCCGGTCTGACGTCCGTGCCGTGATCGTCTACGGCGGACCGAAGGTTTTTGCCGCCGGTGCGGACATCAAGGAGATGGCGACGATGTCCTATGTCGACATGGCCGATCGCTCGCTGGCGCTGACGGCGGCGTTCGCATCAGTCGCCAAGATCCCGAAGCCGGTGGTTGCCGCGGTCACCGGCTACGCGCTCGGCGGCGGATGCGAGCTCGCCCTCTGCGCGGACCGGCGCGTCGCGGCCGACACGGCCAAGCTCGGTCAGCCGGAAATCCTGCTCGGCGTCATTCCGGGCGCAGGTGGAACCCAGCGGTTGTCCCGACTGGTCGGACCCGCGAAAGCGAAGGACATCGTGTTCACCGGCAGGTTCGTTGCCGCCGACGAGGCGCTGCGCATCGGTTTGGTCGACGAGGTCGTCCCGGCGGAAGAGACCTACGACGCGGCGCGTCGATGGGCTGAGCAGTTCGCGAACGGTCCGGCCTACGCGTTGCGGGCGGCCAAAGAGGCGATCGACCAGGGCTTGTCCGTCGACCTCGACACCGCGCTGGCGATCGAAGCTCAGAAGTTCGCGTCGCTGTTCGCGACCGAGGACCGCACGATCGGCATGCAGTCCTTCATCGACAACGGCCCTGGGAAGGCTTCGTTCGTCGGTCGGTAGCGTCACGGCGTGCGGTTGTCGCGGCAGGAGCTGTTCACCATCCCTAACGGGCTGACACTTGCGCGCCTGGCCATGACGCCGTGGGTGGTGAAGCGGCTGCACGAGGACCCGCATACGTGGCCGATCGCTGCCGCGTTCGCCTTCTCCGACAACTTCGACGGCATCCTGGCCCGCGCCGGGGAAACCCGACCGCGTCTCGCCCGGCTGGGTTTCCGTCCGTCCGAGTTCGGCCGCAAAGCCGATCCGCTCACCGACAAGATCTTTACGGCAGCCGTCGTAGGGGCGGGCATGCACAACGGCGTCATCCCGAAAGCCCTTGGCGGTGCGTCATTGCTGCAGAAGGCGGCGGCCAGCGCGGTGACGGTGTGGAACGAGTCCCGCGGTGTCGAGATGGCCGTGACTCGTGCCGGTAAGCGGTCCGAGTTCGCCAGCAACATGGCCTACGGACTGTTGTTCATCGCGACCAGCCTGCGCCCCGAGCAGCGGCGCATCGTGCGGCCGGTTGCGATTGCGGTCGGGGCTGCCGGCGTCGCCGGTGCGTCGTACGCCGCCTATACGTACTGGCGGGACGGCCGGGAGCCTCTCCAGCGCCCCTAGCTGTCGGCCGGAGCGTGCGTTTCCAGGAACGTGTAGACGTCCGTGGTGTCGACACCCGGGAACGTGCCGGGTGGCAGAGCAGCCAACAGATGGCTGTGCGCCCGGGCGGAGGGCCACGCCTGCCCCTCCCACTTCGACGCGAGCTCGGCGGGCGGCCGCTTGCAGCACGACGGTGACGGGCAGCCGGACTTGCGACGTCGTTGTGTGTCGGAACCGCGGAACCACTTCGCATGGGGGAACGGCACACCGACGGTGACGGCGAACGGCACACCGCCGGCCACCTCGACGTGCGACATGCAGAAGTAGGTGCCGTTGGGAGTGTCGGTGTATTGCGTATAGGTGCCGTAACGGTCGGTCGAGGCGAAGACCCGGCGGCTCGAGAACTGACGGCACGCAAGCTGACCCTCGATCGCACCGGTGGCGTCGGTGGGGAACGGCAGGCTGTCGTTCTCGTAGGCCTTGTAGATCGTGCCGGTGGCGTCAGTGCGGGCGAAGTGCACGGAGATGCCGAGGTGGTGCGTGGCGAGGTTGGTGAACCGGTGCGTTGCCGTCTCATGCGACACCCCGAAGACGTCGCGAAGGTCCTCCATCGACAACGAGTGGTCGCGCTTTGCGGCCACCAGGAAGGGCAACGCTGCATCTTCGGGGACAAGCAGCGCGGCCGCGAAGTAGTTGGCCTCGACGCGCTGGCGTAGGAAATCGGCGAAGTCCTTGGGATCGGTGTGTCCTAGCGCGAAGTGCCCCAGGGTCTGAAGGACGACGTATCTCGGGTCGTGTCCGGCGGGTCGCTGGGGCAGATAGATGCGGCGGTGCACCAGGTCCGCGACGGACCGCGTCGACTCCGGCAGGTCTGTCACGTTGTGCAGGGTGAAGCCGTAGTGCGAGGCGAGATCGGTGATCACACGTTGGGGGAGCGCGCCTGTTGCGTGGCCGACGGCCTTGAGCGCTGTTCGCGCCTCGTCCTCGACAGCCGGGAAGTAGTTGTCCTGCTCGCGCATCTGCCGCCGCAACGCGACATTGGCGCGCCGCGCCGCTTCCGGTGTGGCCGCGAACCGCTCGTCCCGCCGGCGTAGCTCGTCGTAGAGACCGACCACGTGCTCGAGGACGTCGGTGGGGATCCGCGGGCTCGGGCGCAGCGGGGTGAGCTCGAGGTTGGCGAACGCGGGGTCCTGCTGGGCGCGAGCCAGGGCGATCTCGAGAGATGCGCGCCGGCTCGGCGGCTCGGGGCGCAGCAGGTCGTCGATGGGGGTGTCCAGCGCGGTGGCGAGCGAGCGGAGCAGCGTCAGCCGCGGTTCGCGGCGGCCGTTCTCGACCATGGACAGGGCCGACGACGCTGCGCCGACCTGACCGGCCAGCTGCGCGAGCGTCAGCCCGCGGGCCCGGCGCGCGTGGCGCAGCCGTTGACCCAGCGTGACGAGATCGGGGGTGAGTTCGGTCACGATGTTTAGTTTAACGGAAGAATCGCAATAATTCTTGGAGGCGTAACTGGTAACACCCCACTCGTATAGCGCATGATGTGTAGAGATCAGGAAGTTCACTCGACGCTGAGGAGCGATCCAGCAGATGTCCGCAAGCCAAAGCCCAGCCGATCTCCAGCAGCAGCAGGCCGCCGAGCTCCAGAAGGAGTGGGACACCAACTCCCGCTGGAAGGGCGTGCAGCGCACCTACGGCGCCGGCGACGTCGTCCGCCTCCGTGGCTCCGTCCAGGAAGAGCACACTCTCGCCCGTCGCGGCGCCGAGAAGCTGTGGCAGCTCGTCAACACCGAGGACTACATCAACGCTCTGGGTGCGCTCACCGGCAACCAGGCCGTGCAGCAGGTCCGCGCCGGCCTGAAGGCCATCTACCTCTCCGGCTGGCAGGTCGCCGGCGACGCCAACCTCGCCGCGCAGACCTACCCCGACCAGAGCCTCTACCCGGCCAACTCCGTACCTGCCGTCGTGCGACGGATCAACAACGCGCTCGCACGCGCCGACCAGATCACCTGGTCCGAGGGCAAGGCCGACTCGCCCGACTGGTTCGCGCCGATCGTTGCCGACGCCGAGGCTGGGTTCGGTGGCGTCCTCAACGCCTACGAGCTGATGAAGAACATGATTCACGCCGGCGCCGCCGGTGTGCACTGGGAAGACCAGCTGTCGTCGGCCAAGAAGTGCGGCCACCTCGGCGGCAAGGTGCTGATCCCGACCACCCAGCACATCAAGACTCTCAACGCCGCGCGACTCGCTGCCGACGTCGAAGGTGTTCCGAGCGTCATCGTCGCGCGGACCGATGCACAGGCCGCGACCCTCATCACGAGCGACGTCGACGAGCGCGACCAGCAGTACATCACCGGTGAGCGCACCGCTGAGGGCTTCTACCGCGTCAAGAACGGCGTCGACCCGTGCATCACGCGTGCAATCGCCTATGCGCCCTACGCCGACTTGATCTGGATGGAGACGAGCACTCCCGACCTCGAGCTCGCCCGGCAGTTCGCCGAGGCGGTCAAGAAGGAGTTCCCCGACCAGCTGCTCGCCTACAACTGCTCGCCGTCGTTCAACTGGAAAGCGGCCCTCGACGACGACACGATCGCCAAGTTCCAGCGTGAGCTCGGGTCCATGGGCTACAAGTTCCAGTTCATCACCCTCGCCGGTTTCCACGCTCTCAACTACTCGATGTACGAGCTCGCCAAGGGCTATTCGGCCAACGACATGTCGGCCTACGTCGAGCTTCAGGAGAAGGAGTTCGCGGCGGAGAAGGACGGCTACACCGCGACCAAGCACCAGCGCGAGGTGGGCGCCGGCTACTTCGATCTTGTAGCAACGGCTATTGACCCGACCGCCGAGACCCTTGCCCTCAAGGGCAGCACCGAGGAAGAGCAGTTCCATTAATCGCACGAAGTCGCTCGCTTCGCTCACGACTCCGCGCGAGACCAAGAGCAACACTGACAAAGGCGTCAGTCCCAAGGCCATACGACGACCAAGCCTGGAGGACAACATGCGTCATTGTGATGGACGACTTTTCGACGGAAGTGCCTGTAACAACGACCTGTTCGACTGCTCCGCATGCGGAGCAAGCGGCTGTTATGGGGACGGATGTGACAATCAGGTGTTTAGCGCAGCCTCCTGCTGCGGTACGACGCTGACGGCGACAGTGCCCGCACTCGCGGGTGCAGCTGCCTGAACATCGCTTGTCACAACCCCTAGGCACTCCGGGGGCTCGAACGCGTGGTGGCGGTCTGGCTGGGCGGACCGCCACCACGCTTTTTCATGCAGTCAGGCTCGGACGGCCTCGCCGAGGACCTTGCCGGCTGGGTCCACGAACACGAGGCGGCCGTCTCGCAGTCCGAGCCGCCCGGCGTCTGCCGGCCAGGCGGGCAATGGCGAGTTGTCGCAACCCACCAGCGTCGTGGGCCCGTTGGTCGCGAGGACGAGCCCGTCGGGGCCGACCGCGTAGCGGCCGCCCGCCGCGTTGCATCCATCGGAGCCCTTATAGGTCCCGTTGACGTCGAACTTCACGAATGCCTTGTCGGAGACCCCCTCGGGCCGGTCCTCCGGCATTGGCAGCCAACGGCCGATGGCGTCGTCGGCTGTGGCGGGCGACACGCCTGTCGGCAGTCTCGCCGGTTCAGCGAAGCCGTCGCGCATTTCCCGCGTGATCGGCTGGAGACTCGAGCGTGCGCCCGGCGTCAACGTTGCGACGGTCCGCCCATCGCTGCTGAGCAAGAGCTCACTGTCGCCGTCCGGACGAAAGCCCGCGACCTTCGTCATCCATTCCGGAAAGGGGTTCCGCTGGTTTTCGAAACAGTGGCCGCTGCCGCCGAAGAAGTCGCCGACGAACATCGCATGTGCGTTGGCGCGCCACCCTCCATCGAGCGTCCCGCACTCGCGAGACAGCGACAGGCCGCCACCGATCGTCAGGATCGCCTGGGCTTCCTCGCCAGCCGCGGCGACGAACCACGATCCGACGAGTGCCTCCGGATCGCCTGCCGCCTTCGGTTGCACCGCCGCCGTGCTGCCCGACCCGCCGCAAGCGGCGACTAGGACGGACAGCAGTGCAGCCGCCACCACTCGGTTTGCGACCATGCCGACATGATCTCGACTTGGCTGACTGACCGCTTCGATCTGACCGTTCCCGTTGTGTCGGCGCCGATGGCGGGCGTCTCCGGCGGCCGGCTTGCCGGCGCCGTCTCCGCGGCGGGCGCTCTCGGCACCATCGGCTTCGCGGTCGGGAAGCCCGAGGAGCTGGCAGCCGAAGCCGCCGTGGCGGCCGCAACCGGTCGCCCGTTCGGCATCGGGCTGCTCGCGTGGCTGCTCGACCATCAACCGGCGTTGCTGGATGCGGCGTTGGACAGCGGCCCGGCGCTGGTGTCGGTGTCCTTCGGCGACTGCGCGCCGTATCTCCGCAGAGTGCGTGATGCCGGCGTCGTCGCGGTGACCCAGGTCGGCACCGTCGACGAGGCCCGCCAGGCCGTCGATGCCGGCGTCGATCTCGTGGTGGCTCGAGGGGGCGAGGGTGGTGGGCACGGCCGCGACGCCGTCGCGACGCTCCCATTGCTCCAAGGTGTCCTCGACGCCGTCGACGTGCCGGTGCTCGCGGCCGGCGGCATCGCCACGGCGCGCGGGCTTGCCGCCGTGCTGGCCGCCGGTGCCGCCGGTGCCTGGGTAGGCAGCGCCTTCACGGCCTGCCCCGAGGGTGCCAACTCCGATACCGCCAAGTCGGCGGTTGTCGGCGCCGTCGAGACGGACACCCTCTACACGACGGTGCTCGATCTCGGCCGCGGCGCGCACTGGCCGTCCGAGTACGGCGGCCGTGCCATTCGCAACACGTTCGCCGACACCTGGCACGGCCGCGAGGCCGAGCTCGAATCCAGTGGCGTGCGCAGCGACGAGCCGGCGGTCTGGGTCGGACAAGCGGCCGGCTTGGTCAACACGGTGCGGCTGGCTGCGGACGTCGTCGCCGACCTTGCGACAGCCGAAGAGCTGCTCATCACGATGTGGCAACGCTGTACTGATTTGCACCCGCCGATGCGCTAGTGATGAACCTGTGACGGGTGCACTGACTCTTGTTCGCGCCTTGTTTCACCGCATCGGCACGACCCTGGTCATCCTGCTGGTCGCGCTTTGCGCCAGCGCCGCCGCAACGGTCGGACCGACGTACTACACCGCCGCCAAGTCCTCGATCCTGCAGGACTCGTTGTCGCATGTGAACGTCGTCGGGCGCAGCTTCCAGGTCGTGCAGCAGGGCCCGATCCAGGACAGCCTTCCGGGGCTCGAAGACACCGTGCGGCGCGAAGTCGGCTTTGCTGTCGGCAGCACGGCACGAGCCGACCGGCTGTTCGCCCCGCCGATCACCTCGCTCGAGACGAACGTCTACTTCCCCGACAAGATCCAGCAGGTGCTGCTGGCGACGCGCACCAACTTCTGTGCCCACTTGCATCTCGCCAAGGGCTCGTGTCCGACAGCGACGAACGACGTCATCATCGCCACGTCACTGGCAAGGTCGAACGGCTGGTCGGTCGGCGACAAAGTGCAGCCGCAGGGGCGCCCGGTGCTCACGATCACGGGCATCTACGTCCCGCCGGACATCAACAACACTTACTGGCTCTCTCGTGGCGCCACCTACTTCCCCGCCGAGAACCCGTTCATCCAGGTCGCCCCTTATGACGCGCTGTTCACACCTGCTTCCACCCTCGCTGCGCTGAAGGGTCATCCGCAGGGCACCGACACCGTGGCCCGTGCGCTGATCCCGTCACACGTACAGCCCGCGGACGTGGGCGCACTACGTGCGGTGGCGGACCGCTTCGCGACGAGCACAGCCTTGCGACAGGCACAGGCAGCGGCGCAGACGACGATGGACATCACCGCTGACAACGTGAAGGCGAGCTGGCGGGCTCTTGCCATCCCTGTGTTTCTTGTTACCGCCGAGCTGCTGGTTCTCACCTGGCTGCTGCTGTTTCTCGTCGTCACTGAAACAGTCGAAGCGCGCGGCACCGAAGTCGCGTTGGCAAAGCTTCGCGGTTACAGCTCGGGTCGTGCGCTGGTGTTCGGTCTCGCTGAACCTGCAGTGCTGCTCGCGGTTGCACTCCCGCTGGGCGCGCTGCTCGGTTGGCTGCTGACCACCGGACTCGCGACTGTGCTGCTCCGGGACGGTACGACGGTGGGACTGCCTGGCTTGGCGTGGATCGCGTCGCTGGTTGCGTCGATCGGTGGCGTCGCAGCAATTGCATTGGCTGCACGTCGTACCGTCACCCGGCCCGTCGTCGAGCAGTGGCGACGCACCGGCCGCCGTTCCGCCGATCGCGGCTGGGTGTTCGACGCCATCATCCTCACCGCCGCGACCGCGGGCCTCCTGCAGCTCTTCATCAGCGGCACTCTCGACTCCACCCGGCACAGCGCACTCGCCCTGCTCGTCCCCGGTCTGCTCGGCATCGCACTTGCAGTCGTGGGGTCACGCCTGCTTCCACTCGCGTGTCGGGCGATGTTCGGCCGCACTCGACGTGGCGGTGGCCTGGGACCGTTCCTCGCGGTGCGCTACATCGCCCGTCGACCTGGTGGCACGCGAACGACGATGATCCTCGCCACGGCAGTGTCGCTCGCGACCTTCAGTCTTGCGTCGTGGTCGGTCAGCTCGACCAACCGAAGCCAGGTCGCCGACATGACGGTGGGTGCGCCGACGGTGTTCACCGTTGCGCCGCGCATCGGCGTCAACCTGGCCGACGTCGTGGACCAGATCGACCCGGGTGGTCGCTCCGTCGCTGCGGTCGAGTCGTTCTTCAGCGCCGACGTGACATTGCTGGGGGTCCAGCCCACTCGTTTCGCCGCGGTCGCCAACTGGTCCGGCGGCAACGCGCCGAGTGGGAAGGATCTCTTGTCCGCACTGCATCCGCCCGCGCATGCTCCGATCGCCCTCGACGGCGACCGAGTGCGCGTGACAGTCGATGTCGGCGCGCTGAAGCCCACCGGGGGAGAGCTCACGCTGACCGAGTTCGCGTCCGGCGGCTTCGTCCCGACGCCGATCGACCTCGGCCCGTTGCGGCGGGCGCACAGCACCGTCCGCTACACGGCGGACATCCCCGCCCCCGGTGTCATCCGCGACCTGGAGATCGCACCGCCCGGCTCTCAGCGGATCCAGATGCAGGGCAGCGTCACCGTCCGGGGCATCGAGGTGCACGACCAGTCCGGCTGGCACCCTGCGGCCGGCGCGTTCACGGCTGGCGCGTGGACCGACACGCAGGACCAGAACGTGCAGCTGGACGCCACCGGCCAGCAACTGCACTGGTCGTTCCTCGCTTCGGGCGGTCAGCCGGCCACCATCACGGTGCACGACCACCCCACGCCCTTGCCTGCTCTCGTCTCAGCAGAGCTGGCGGGCTCGGACACCGCGGTGCAGGCGACCGGTCTCGACGGCACTGGCGTCATCGTTGCTGTCGCCGACCGGCTACCGACTGTGCCGAGCGCGCCCGACAATGGTGTCATCGTGGACCTGACCTACGCCGAGCGTCTGGCCGGCGGCAACGACTCGCCGTCCCTTCCGCAAGTCTGGGTGCGCGGACCGGCTGACCGCGTCGCCCGCGCGCTGGCTGCTGCACATGTAGCCGTCGTTGGCCGCCAGTCGACCAGCGCACTCAACGACGAGCTCAGTCGCCAAGGTCCGGGGCTCGCCAGTGTCCTTTTCCTCGCGGACGCCGGAGCTGCCGCGGTCCTCGCAGCACTTGCCGCGGTCCTGAGCCTGTCGGCGGCTGCCCGCCGTCGTCGGTATGAGTACGCAGCCCTGGCAGCCACCGGCGCGACAACGCGCTCGCTTTACAGCGCGTTGGCCATCGAGCAACTCGTCGTCATCGGGTTCGGCACCGTCATCGGTGTCGGTGCGGGCCTACTTGCCATTGCGCTTGCCGGTCACAGCGTTCCGGAGTTCGTCCAGTCGCCGTCTGCCCACCTCATCACCTATCGGCCCGACCCCCTGTTCCTCGGACTCACCCTGGGTGCGGCCGTTGTGCTTCTGCTTGCGACTGCCGCCGCAGCAGCAGCCGCGCTTTTGCGTTCGGTCACGCCCGAGCAGCTGCGTGAGGCCCCCGTATGAGCGATGTTCTCGTGCGCTGCGACAACCTCGTCCACGTCTATGGCACGCCTGGTGCGGAAGTGGCCGCACTTCGTGGCGTCGACTTCGTCGTACGGGAAGGCGAAACGGTCGCGTTGCTCGGTCCGTCCGGCGCCGGCAAGACGACGTTGCTCTGGCATCTCGCGGGCCTGTTACGGCCGACAGCCGGCACCGTCGAGGTGGCGGGTAAGCGACTTGCGGGACTCACGCCGCGCGAGCTCGCGAATGTACGGTTGCGCCAGATCGGTGTCGTCCTGCAGAACCCGGGACGCAACCTGCTCGGGTATGACACCGCCCTCGGCAACGTGCTGTTCGCGCAACGACCGACGCGGCGCTCCCATGCCTCGAAGAAGCGACGCGCGCTGGCACTGCTGGACTCGGTGGGGCTCGGGGGCGTAGCGCATCGGGTCGCGGGGCAGATGTCCGGCGGTGAGCAACAGCGGCTGGCGATTGCGATCGCACTTGCCAACGCTCCGACGCTGCTTCTCGCCGACGAGCC
This sequence comes from Frankiaceae bacterium, assembly GCA_025929315.1. Taxonomy (GTDB): domain Bacteria; phylum Actinomycetota; class Actinomycetes; order JAFAQI01; family JAFAQI01; genus DATBDO01. Next base: position 28,181 of record JAICMI010000007.1, on the reverse strand, counting down.
GACCAGCCAGCTCGATCCTGCCTCGGCCGACGCGGTGCTCGGGCTCATCAAGCAAGCGAATGCGGAGTTCGGTACGACGGTCGTTGCCGTGACCCACGACGCCGCCGTGGGTGAGGTGCTCGGACGCACCGTCACGATCCGCGACGGTCGGGTGGGAGCGGAAGGTCGGTCCGGCGAGGACTACGTCGTCGTCGGTCGCGACGGCACTGTCCAGCTGCCGCCGGAGATGCACGACGCATTGCCCCCCGGCTCCCTGGCGCGGGCAGTGCGGCACGACCACGGCGTCGATCTGCGTCGGATCTACGACTCCAACGCGGGCTCCGACGATGACGAAGAGCGTGGCCGCTGATGGCGATCCTGGAGGCCCGGGGGCTGCGCTTCGAGCTGGCCGGTCGCGTCATCCTCGACGACGTCGACCTCGACGTCGGGCCCGGTGAGTGTCTGGCCGTCGTCGGCCCGTCCGGCAGCGGCAAGACGAGTCTGCTTGCACTACTCGCCGGTCTCGCCAAGCCGAGCGCTGGCTCGGTGAGCATGGACGGTCGTCCGGTCGACGAGATCAGCCACGCCGACCTTGCCGTCGTACTCCAGGGTTATGGACTCGTGTCGTTGTTCACGGCGGCCGAAAACGTGGAGGCTGCACTGCGCGCGGCCGGTCGAGACCCGCGCGAAGTGGGGGAGTCGGCCGCGACCGCGCTCGAGTCCCTTGGGTTGGCCGGCCATGAAGAGCAGCTCATCGAAGAGCTCTCCGGCGGACAGCAACAGCGAGTCGCAGTAGCGCGCGCGCTGGCCCTGCGTCCGCAGCTGCTGATCGCCGACGAGCCGACCGCCGAGCAGGACAAGGCCTCACGACAGCTCGTGCTGGAGCGGTTGTTCGACGTACGCAATCGCGATGGTTCCCTCGTGCTCGCGACGCACGACCCCGAGGTCGCGGAGCGGTGTGACCTCGTTCTCGAGCTGCACCCGCACGCATAGGACTTACTACTCGCGGGTAACATAGCCCTCGTTCGAGTGACCCGGGCCGTCATGCGACCCTTGCGGACACCAATAGTCCGTCGTTGCGACCTTGCACTGGAGGTCGGCCGCCGGCCATGAACATCGTTGTCTGTGTGAAGCAGGTCCCGGACACCTGGGCCGAAAAGCGCTTGTCCGACCAGGACAAGACCGTCGACCGCAATGGCGTCGACGGCGTCATGAACGAGCTCGACGAGTACGCGGTCGAGGAGGCGCTGCGCATCAAGGAAGCGCAAGGCGACGGAGAGGTCACGGTGCTCACGATGGGCCCGGACAAGTCCGTCGAGACGATCCGCAAGGCGCTGTCGATGGGCGCCGACAAGGCCGTCCACCTCGTGGACGCCGGGTTGCACGGGTCGGACGCACTTGCCACGTCCTACGCACTCGCCAAGGCGCTCGGCACGATCGAGCACGACCTGGTGATCCTCGGCGTCGAGTCGACTGACGCGCGGATGAGCGTGCTGCCGGCGATGCTCGCCGAGCGGCTCGGTGCGTCGCAGCTGACGTTCGCGCGCAAGGTCGAGGTCGGCAGCGGCACGGTCAAGATCGAGCGGCAGACCGACACCGGCTACGACGTCGTCGAAGCCTCGACCCCCGCCGTGGTGTCCGTCGTCGAGAAGATCAACGAGCCGCGCTACCCGTCGTTCAAGGGCATCATGGCGGCCAAGAAGAAGCCCCTCACGACACTGTCGCTGTCCGATGCCGGCATCGAGGCCGACAAGGTCGGGATGGCCGGCTCCGGCACCGAGGTTGCGGAGTTTGCACCGCGGCCGCCCAAGCAGGCCGGTCAGATCGTCAAGGACGAGGGTGACGGCGGCAGCAAGCTCGCCGAGTTCCTCGCGTCGCAGAAGTTCATCTAGGGAGACAGCAAGCGATGGCTGAGGTTCTTGTTCTGGTCGAGCACGTCGACGGTGCTCCCAAGAAGGTCACCTACGAGCTGCTGACGCTCGCCCGGTCACTGGGTGAGCCCTCGGCGGTGTTCATCGGCAACGGTTTCGACAACGCCAAGGACAAGCTGGCTGAGTACGGCGCCCGCAAGATCTATGTGGCCGCCGACGCCGAGCTCGACGGCTTCCTCGTTGCACCCAAGGCAGAGGTGCTGGCGCAGATCGTCTCGTCGTCGTCACCGGCCGCCGTGCTCATTCCGAGCACGCCGGAGGGCAAGGAGATCGCCGGACGCCTCGCGGTCAAGACGGAGTCCGGTGTCATCACCGACGCGGTCGGCGTCGACGACGGTTTCGTTGCCAAGCAGAGCATCTTCGGCGGCGCGATCAACGTCTCGTCCAAGGTGAGCAAGGGCACGCCGATCATCACGGTCCGCCCCAACTCGACCGCTCCGGAGGCTGCGCCCGCGCAGCCGACCGAGGAGCAGGTGTCGGCGACCATCTCCGATGCCGCCAAGGGCGCAAAGATTCTCGACCGCGTGACGGAGAAGAAGGGCGGTCGGCCCGAGCTCACGGAAGCGGCGATCGTCGTGTCCGGCGGTCGCGGTCTGGGCGAGGGCAAGAACTTCGAGCTCATCGAGAAGCTGGCCGACACGCTCGGCGCTGCGGTCGGCGCATCACGCGCCGCAACGGACGCCGGCTGGTACCCGCACACGAACCAGGTGGGTCAGACCGGCAAGACCGTGTCGCCGCAGCTCTACATGGCGATCGGCATCTCCGGCGCCATCCAGCACCGCGCCGGCATGCAGACGTCGAAGACCATCATTGCGGTCAACAAGGACCCGGAAGCGCCGATCTTCGAGCTCGTCGACTTCGGCATCGTGGGCGACCTGTTCAACGTCGTACCGCAGCTGACGGAAGAGATCGAGAAGCGCAAGTAAGCAGGCCACTAGCCTCGTCAGGTGGCTTCGTGGGACCGGCTGAGCGCCGGCGCGCTGTCCAAGCTGCAGGATCGGCTTGTCGCGCACCAGGTTCAGCACGTCGTCGGACCGTTCTCGCCTTACTGGAAGGCGCGGCTGGCCGAGCTCGGCCGGCGTGCGTCGACCATCGGTTCCGTTGCTGCCCTGGAGGCGCTGCCGGCCGCGGGTGAGCGCGACGTCGCGCCCGACGGCGATCCGGCCGGCATGGCGCGGCTCGTCGTACAGGCCAGCGAGGGCGGCTTCGTCCTGCATGCCAAGGGCCCGACCGTTCGACGCGTCCTGCGGATGCGCGCCACGGGAAACAAGGACTACCTCAAGGTCATCGCGCACGAGACCAAGCCGACGTCCTATGTCTGGTCGGGACTCGGGTTCCGCTATCCACTCGCGTCGACGCGAGCCGACCTCGACGTCGTCGCGCGCGCCGGGGCGAGGTTGTGGTCGATCGCGGGCCTGACAGCGCAAGACGCGCTGCTGTCGGCCGTCCCGGTGACCTCCAGCACCGAACACCTCGCGCTCTCTTATGCGGCGATGGCAGCCGGTGCGCCGGCGCTCTTCCCGGGTGCCGAACCAGCGGCACTGATCGCCGCCGCGCGGCTGGCCCCTCCGACCGTGCTGGCGGCACCATCGCCACAAGCCGCCGACGTGCTCAGCACATGGGCGGGAGCGGGTGTGTCGATCGACTCCGTGCGCACCCTCCTGTTGGTAGGTGCGCCGACACCAGCGCAGCGTGCGGCGGTTGCCGGCTTGCTTCCGGCGGTCACGGTCCTGGCCGTGCACGCGCCGGCCGGCGCACGAGTGCTCTGGACCGAGTGTCGCGCCGGCGGTGCAGCGGCGGGCTTGCACACCTATCCCGATCTCGACCTGGTTCAGATGGTCGACCCGGACAGTGGCGAGCCGACCGCGCAAGGCGGTGAGGTGGTCCTCACCCAGCTGGGCATGTTCGGCAGTGCACTGTTGCGCTGGCGCACCGGCGACATCGCCGCGGCCCCGATCGACTCGGCGCCGTGTCCCGGTTGCGGGCGACGGGTGCCGCGCGTCATCGGCTTGAAAGCTCACGCCATGGTGCTCGTCAGCGACGACGGTCGGACCCTCGACCTTCGCGCGGTCGCGGGCGCCTTGTCCGGGCGCACCGACCTGACGGACTGGCGCGTCGTCGTGGGCCGGCGCGGCCGAGACGGCCGCGGTCAGGTCATCGTGCATCTGCTGCCCGACGGCGAGCCCGGCGAGGTCGCGGTTGCGGCCGCAACGGACATACGCACGGTGGCGGGGTTGCTGCCGACCCAGCTCGTGGTCACGACGCCGGAGGATCTCGCGGCGCTCCCTGGCGAGGCCCTCACCCCGCGGATCCGGTTGCGCGACTGAGCCCGCGTACGCCGCGGACCGTAGGCTTGATCCCGATGGCCTACCTCGATCATGCGGCGACGACGCCGATGCTGCCCGAGGCAGCGGAGGCGATGGCTGCGCTCCTCACTCAGCCGGGCAACGCCTCGTCGTTGCACGCGGCCGGCCGCCGTGCTCGACGCGTCGTCGAGGAGTCACGCGAGACGATCGCCGCGGCGCTCGGTGCGCGCCCCAGTGAGGTGATCTTCACCAGCGGTGGCACCGAGAGCGACAACCTCGCGATCAAGGGCCTGTTCTGGGCCCGGCACCGATCCGACCCACGCCGCCGACGGTTGCTGCTCAGCGCTGTCGAGCACCACGCCGTGCTGGACTCCGCACTGTGGCTGACGGAGCACGATGCGGCGACGATCACCTGGCTGCCGGTCGACGAGGGTGGTCGACTGACCCCTGAGGCCTTACGTGCGGCCATCGACGAGAACCCCGACGACGTCGCGATGGTGTCCGTGATGTGGGCCAACAACGAGGTCGGCACGGTGCAGCCGATCGAGGCTCTGGCCAGGGTTGCGCATGACTACGGCGTGCCGATCCACACCGACGCCGTACAGGCCGTGGGTCAGCTGCCGGTCGACTTCGCTGCCTCCGGTGTCGACGCGATGACTGCGACCGGGCACAAGTTCGGTGGGCCCCTCGGGGCCGGGGTCCTTCTGCTCGGCCGGGACGTGGGCTGCACTCCTGTGCTGCACGGCGGCGGCCAGGAGCGCGACGTCCGGTCCGGGACCCTCGACGTCGCCGCGATCGCCGGGCTCGCCGTCGCGGCCGAGGTCGCGGTCAAGGAGCAGCCGGCACGTGCGGACCGGGTGCGCGCACTGCGCGACGACCTCGTCGCAGGCGTGCAGGTCTCGGTCCCGGATGCCCTCTTCAACGGTGTGCCTGTCGCAGATGCTGCCGGGCGATTGCCCGGCAACGCGCACTTCTCGTTCCCCGGCTGCGAGGGCGACGCGCTCCTCATGCTGCTCGATGCGCGCGGCATCGAGTGCTCGACGGGTTCGGCATGCTCTGCCGGTGTTGCCCGACCCAGCCACGTGCTGCTGGCCATGGGGCACGACGAGGAGCGCGCACGCGGGTCCTTGCGCTTCTCGCTCGGTCACACCTCGACAGCAACTGACGTCGATGCCCTGATCTCGGCGATCGTGCCGACGGTAGAGCGCGCACGTTCAGCGGCCACCGCGTTGCGGTGAGGGCGTCACGATGAAGGTGCTCGCCGCGATGTCGGGCGGCGTCGACAGCGCGGTCGCTGCTGCGCGCGCCGTCGCGGCTGGTCACGACGTCACCGGTGTCCATCTCGCGCTGTCGCCATCGCCGGCGTCGTTCCGCGAAGGTGCGCGCGGATGCTGCTCACTCGAGGACTCGCGAGATGCGCGACGTGCCGCCGATGTGCTCGGCATCCCGTTCTACGTCTGGGATGTCGCTGAGCGCTTCGGTCGTGACGTCGTCGACGACTTTGTTGCTGAGTATGCGGCGGGCCGGACACCCAACCCGTGCGTGCGCTGCAACGAGCGGATCAAGTTCAGCGCGGTGCTCGACCGTGCAGTCGCGCTCGGGTTCGACACAGTCTGCACTGGTCACTATGCGCGGCTCGTCGACGGTCGGTTGCATCGCGCGATCGACCCCGGCAAGGACCAGTCCTATGTGCTGGGCGTCCTTCGCCCGGACCAGCTCGAGCGCGCAATGTTCCCGCTCGGCGACAGCCGCAAGGACGACGTGCGCGCCGAGGCGGCCGGACTGGGTCTCGGTGTCGCGGCCAAGCCGGACAGCCACGACATCTGCTTCATCCCGCATGGAGACACCCGGGACTGGTTGCGCGAGCGACTGGGCGAGCAGCCCGGTGACATCGTGGACACATCCGGTGCCGTCGTCGGTGCGCACGACGGGGCTTATGCGTTCACGGTGGGGCAGCGGCGCGGTCTCGGTCTGTCGGTGCCCGCGCCGGGCGGTGCGCCGCGTTATGTCCTGGGCATCTCACCGGTGTCGCGAACGATCACGGTCGGTGCGCTGGACGAGCTGGATGTCTCCGAGCTCGTCGCGACGAATCCTGTGTGGTGCGGCCCCATGCCGGCGTTGCCCTTCACCGGCAGCGCGCAGCTGCGCGCGCACGGCGAGGTGCATGCCTGCACCGCCGACGTGGTCGACGGCGATCTGATGGTGACGTTCGCCGATCAGCCGCGCGGCATCGCACCCGGCCAGACCGTCGTCCTCTACGACGACGACATGGTGGTGGGATCCGCCACGATCAGCTCCACCCGCTGACCCCAGGGTTGAGTTCGACATCTTGTACCTCCGAGCCCCCGGTTTGAGGTACAAAACGTCACACTCAACGGCATGACTCTGCGTTCCAAGACTCTCGTCGTCGCTTTGGTGATCGCCCTGGGCGCATCTCTCGTCGGCGCCACCTCCGTCATCGCTGCCTCGATGTACAGGCACGGTGAGGCCACGAAAGCCACCGACACGCAGACCATCGTCTGGCGTACGGGCAGGGACGACCGCGTCTTCACCACGAACACGAAGTGGCAGACGCTGCCGATGCCCTCCGGTGGCTGTGCGGTCGGCAGCAACCAATGTGTGAGCAGCAGCTTCACTGCTCCACTGATCTTCTCCAAGGGACCGATCTCACTGACCTTCAGCGGATTGTTCAGTCGTGCCCCGGTCGAGATCCGCTTCCGCGACGGGGACCATCTGATACGTCCCGGTGCTGTGAGCTTCAGTCCGCAGCGCATGAGCAATGCGTTCTCGTTCACATTCGTGTCGCCGCGCAAAGGAGAGCGTTTGTGTGAGGGGCCTCAGCTGGAGTGGCGGTCACCTACTGGCGATGAAGTGCGCCTCGACGCCGCGACCGTCGTTGTGCACTACAAGAAGTTCGAGCCCAAGCAACGGGTCGGTTGCGTCTAGCGAAAGTAGGGTGGCGGCATGGCTGACGAGTCCGACCGTGTTGATCTGACCGAGCTCGACGTCATCACGCGGTACAGCCTTGCGGTCCGGCACGGCAGTGCCGACCGCGATGAGCTCATTCAAACCCTGCGTGCTGATCTCGCCTGGCTCGAAGGCGGCCGTCGTACGACGTCGCGACCAACTACGCGCAAGGCCGCGACCCGTAAGACGGCGACGCGCCGGGCCCGCTAGACGCTTAGTTCGGGGAGCACTTGTTGAAGACGTCGCTGCCGAACGCCTTCAGCCCCTTCGCACCGGCAAAGCCGAGGTGGCCCTTGCCGTCGACGCCGCCCGTGCGGATGCGGAAGAGGTCTTCGAGCGAGCGCAACAGCGAGTAGTGGTTGTAAGGCGTCTTGACCTTGCGTCCGGCGCCGACGCAGTGGCCGAGCACGATGGCGCCGGTGCGACCGCCACCCGGACCGTGGATTCCCGGCTGCGGGTCGTTGGGGCCCGGCTGCTCGTTGCAACACGCGGATGCGTCGTCCCCGGTTTCGGCCTCGTCCGACGTGATGATGATCAGCCCGTCGCGTTTGAAGGCCGGCGACTGTTTGATGAGCGGCACCCACACCGACAGGAAGTGGTCCATCGACACGATGCCGCCGGCCTTGCTGCCCCTTGCGTCCGGGCCGGCGCAGTTGGTGTCGTGCCCGTCGTTGCACAGGTTGGGGGTGATGAACGTGAACCTGGGTGTGGTCGAGACGCGGTGCAGGTCGGACTTCAGCGCAGTGAGAGGTACGACGTGCTTCTTGCACAAGCCGCTGTCGAGCAGCGAATGGAAGTAGACGAACGGGTTGTGCCGCGCTGCGTACTGGTCCTTGGCCGTCGCGCCCTGCGTCTGATCGGAAATGCCGGCACCCGATGGGTCGCCGGGCTGCCCGCAACGTTTCGGCTCGCGGCTCGTGTCCTTGCCCATGTCGTCCATGAAGCCGCCCCAGCTGATGCCACGCTTCTGCAGCTGGTCGGCCAGCGTCTTCACGTTGGCCGGGTAGACGCAACCCATGCCGATGGCTTGACCGTTGGCGTCGAAGTGCGCGGGGGAGGGCTGGAAATCCGTGTAGGTGGGGCAGTCGCCGGAGGTGGTGGGGTTGGGCGCTTGGCCCGAGATCATGGCGAGGTAGTTGTCGAGAGAGTTGTGCCCGATCCCGTAGTAGTGCGTGAGCAACGTGCCCTGGCGCTGGAGCTTGCGCCCCAGCCATGGGTTCTTGTTGTCGACGTAGGCAGCTTTGTAGTCCTCGTTCTCGAGCACGATGATGAACACGTGCCGGACGTTGGCGCCCGTAGCCGCCGCAACGCGGTCGGTGGAGCGGACGGAAGACGCGCTGCCCGATCCCGTTGCCTGACCCGAGCTGCAGGCCAGGGCCGTCGCGGCGACAGCTGCGACGAGGCCGCCACTCAGGAGTCGGTGCACGGTGCTGGATTCGCTGCGTTGACGTTGCACCCTTGCGACCGTACGTCAAACACTGCATGAACGACGTCCCTTTGCGGTGCTCGCCTAGTCTCGACCGAGTGACAGCGGCGACCGGGATCGGCTCTCTGCCGGGCACGGACATCGACGGCGCGGTCTCGCTCGTCTTCGACGCGCTACCGGATTTGCCGCACCTGCCGGAGCTGCCGTCCCGTGGCGCCGGCAGCGACATGGTCGGCCGGACTGCGGCGAGTCTCGTCGACCTACACGTCGATCTGCAGCCGGCCGGGTGGCGGCTCACCCAACGAGCCGGGTTCGAGGAGCGCCGCGCCGTGGAGACGCTCGAGCGCGACATCGACGCGCTGATGGCGTTCGCCGATTACGACGGGACCCTCAAGGTGCAGCTGACCGGGCCTTGGACGCTCGCCGCAGCCCTCGAGCTGCCTCGCGGCGGCAAGGTGCTGACTGACCGGGGAGCCACCCGAGACGTCGTCGACGCGCTGGCCGAGACGGCCCGGCTGCACCTCGCCGAGGTCAGTCGCCGGCTACCGGCGGCGTCCTTGCTCCTCCAGCTCGACGAGCCGTCGCTGCCGGCCGTGCTCGCCGGCATGATCCCGACCGAGAGCGGGTTCGGCCAGATCCGTGCTCGGGAGACGCCCGACGTGGTGGCCGGGCTCGCCACGACGATCGCGGCGGTCGGCGTCCCTGTCGTCGTGCACTGCTGCGCGGCCGAGCCGCCCGTGCGGCTGATGCAGCAGGCGGGTGCCCGAGCGGTCTCGCTGGACCTCGCCTCCATCGGCAATCGATTCGACCTGGACGAGCTGGGCGAGTCCGTCGAGGCGGGCCTCGGACTGTGGCTCGGGGCCGTGCCCGCCCTCGGCCCCGGCGTACCGCCTTCCGTTCGCGAGGTCCTGACTCCGGTACGCCGGCTGTGGAACCAGCTCGGTTTTGCTGCTGACGAGCTGCCGGGCAAGGTGACGCTCACACCGGCCTGCGGGCTTGCCGGCGCTTCTGAGGGCTGGGCGCGCACCGCGCTCCGCCTGCTCGGCCAGGCCGCGCGTGCACTGTCGGAGGCACCGGAGACCATCCCGTCATGACCGTCGACCCGACCGGGGTCCCCGTCGAGGCCCGGCAGCAGCACGCGGATCTCTCTCGCGAGGTCGAGGACCTCGCCTACCGCTATTACGTTCTCGCCCAGCCGACCGCGTCCGACGCCGACTATGACGCCAAGATGCGCGAGCTTTCTGCGCTCGAGGATGAGTGGCCGGCACTGCGGACGCCCGATTCCCCCACACAGAAGGTCATGGAGTCGCTGTCCACCGACTTCGCGGAGGTCACGCATCTCGAGCGGATGATGTCGCTGGACAACGTCTTCTCCGACGAGGAGTTCGCGGCGTGGCTCGTCCGCGCCACCCGCGAGGTGCCGGTGCCGGCGTGGATGTGTGAGCTGAAGATCGACGGTCTTGCCGTTGATCTGGTCTATGAGAACGGCCGCCTGGTGCGAGCCGCGACTCGCGGGGACGGCGCCACCGGTGAGGACGTCACGCTCAACGTCCGCACGATCGAGTCGATCCCGGCAACACTCAAAGGCTCTGCGGTGCCGGAGCTGCTGGCAGTGCGCGGCGAGGTCTACCTGCCGACGGAGGCTTTCGCCCGGCTCAACGAACGGCTCGTCGCTGGCGGAAAGGCGCCGTTCGCCAACCCGCGTAACGCGGCGGCGGGATCGTTGCGGATGAAGGATCCGCGGGTCACCGCGAGCCGACCGCTCGCGATGACTGTGCACGGTGTCGGGGCCCGCCGAGGGTTCGACCCGGCCAGCCAGTCCGCCGCCTATGCACACTTGCAAGAGCTCGGCCTGCCGATGAGCAGCCGTTACGAAGTTGTCAGCGACGATGCCGGCATTCGCCGCTACGTCGCGCACTGGGGCGAGCACCGTCACGACGTCGAGCACGAGATCGACGGCGTCGTGATCAAGGTCGACGACCTGAGTCTGCAACGTCGCCTTGGGTCCACGGCGCGCGCGCCGCGCTGGGCGGTGGCGTGGAAGTATCCGCCGGAAGAGGTCAACACCAAGCTGCGCAACATCACCGTCAACGTCGGCCGCACTGGCCGGGTAACGCCGTTCGGTGAGCTGGAGCCCGTGCATGTCGGGGGCGTCACGGTGAGCACCGCAACGCTGCACAATGCCGACGAGATCAAACGCAAGGGCGTGAAGATCGGCGACACCGTCGTCGTACGCCGCGCGGGTGACGTCATCCCGGAGATCGTTGGACCGGTCGTCGCGGTCCGAGACGGCAGCGAGAAGACCTACCGGTTTCCCAAGAAGTGCCCGGCCTGTGCCACGACGTTGGTCCGACCGGTTGGTGAGGCGGACGCGCGCTGCCCCAACGCCCGGTCATGCCCGGCACAGCTGCGCGAGCGGCTGTTCCATGTCGGGAGTCGCGGTGCGCTCGACATCGAAGTGCTAGGCTACAAGGCCGCAGCGGCACTGCTCGATGCGCAGCTGGTCACTGACGAGGGAGACCTGTTTGCGCTCGACGCCGACGCGCTCGCCCGCTCGTCGTTCTTCACCAAGAAGGACGGCTCGCTGTCCGCCAACGCCCTTCGCCTGCTCGATCAGCTGGAGCTCGCCAAACACCGGCAGCTCTGGCGACTGCTCGTCGCGCTGTCGATTCGGCATGTCGGTCCCGAAGTCGCCCGGCCGCTGGCCCGAGAGTTCGGGTCCATCGAACGCATCCAAGCCGCGTCGGCTGATCAGCTCGCCGACGTCGACGGCGTCGGCCCCACGATCGCGCAGGCTTTGCGCGAGTGGTTCGACGTCGATTGGCACCGCGACATCGTCGCGAAGTGGCAGTCAGCCGGTGTGGTCATGGAGGAGAAACAGCGCGACGAGGGACCGCGTCCGCTCGCCGGGCTGAGCGTCGTCGTCACGGGCACGCTCGCCCGGTTCAGTCGCGACGCGGCCGCGGCGGCCGTGCAGGATCGAGGCGGCAAGGTCAGTGGGTCGGTGAGCAAGAAGACCTCGTTCGTCGTCGTCGGCGACTCACCCGGGACCAAGTACGACAAAGCAGTGCAACTCAAAGTGCCGATCCTGGACGAAGCGGGCTTTCAGGTCCTGCTCGACGACGGACCCGAAGCCGCGGCCAAGGTCGCAGTCGGCACGGATTAGCCCGAACTCCTCAAGTACTGCTCCGAACGGCCGATACCTCCGCGAGGGCTGCGTCCGAAACTTCCCCCTGCCCCGGAGGTCACATGCCCAGCGGAGATGAGGCGCGCAACGTCGCGCCTCGCAGCGGGCCGTTCTGGGCCTATCTCGGGGTGGTCACGTCCGGCGGAGTCGGGCTCGTCGTTGCGTTGCTGATGGGTCTCGACGGCCACGACTTCAACGCCATGGGCAGTGCCTTCGTCGTTGTCGCTACTTTGTTGCTCCTGTGCGAGCTGCGGCCATTGATGACGGCAGGGTCCCCGGATGCCAACGGCGTGGCCATGTCGACGGCGTTCGTCTTCGCGTTGCTCATCCACTGGGGCCTGGCCGTCGCGCTGCTCATGCAGACCATCGCGACGATCCTCGCTGACGCCGTACGGCAGAAGGCCGCGTGGCGCACCGCGTTCAACGTGGGCCAGCAAGCGGTTTCATTCGCCGCCGCCGCGGCAGTCCTGTGGGTGTTCGGTCAACACGCGGCACCGACCAACCCGATGACGGTCGACGGGGCCGAGCTTCCCGCGCTCGTCCTAGCGGGCGTCGCCTACTTCTTCGTCAACAACGGCCTTGTCTCGCAGGCACTCGCCTTGCGCAACCGCTCTGCCTTTCGAAGTGAGTTCTTCAGCAACTGGGGCTACCAAGTGGGCGCGAACGGCGCGCTCCTCGGCCTCGCGCCGATCGTCGTCATCGTGATGGAGCGGGGCCCGGACCTCGTGCCGCTGCTGTTGCTTCCCCTCGCCGCTGTCTACGCGACCGCGGCTATGTCGCTGGAACGCGAACGCCAGGCACTGCACGACATGCTGACCGGGTTGCCCAACCGCAAGTTCCTCATCCAGCAAGCAGCAGGCGCGATCGACGATGCGGCGGCGGAGCGCAACAAGGTGGCGCTCTGCCTGCTCGACCTCGACCGGTTCAAGGAGATCAACGACACGCTCGGTCACCCCGTCGGCGACACGCTGCTGGACCTGGTGGCCAGGCGCCTCCAGTCAACGGTCCGCCCGTGCGACACCGTCGCACGTCTTGGCGGTGACGAGTTCGCCATCCTCCTGCCCGGCATCGACGACCCACTCGAAGCCGTCGATCTCGCCGAGCTCGTGCGCTCCGCGCTTGCCGCGCCATTCCGCTGCGAAGGGATGTCCTTCGAGATCGAGGCGTCGATCGGGGTCGCGGTGTATCCCGAACACGGCCGCGACTTCGAGCTGCTGCTGCAACGCTCCGACGTCGCCATGTACGTCGCCAAGGAGCGCGGCACCGGCGTCGAGATGTACTCACCGGAGACGGACAGGCACTCGACGGTGCGACTGGGCATGCTTGCCGAGCTGCGCAATGCGCTCGACAAGGACGAGCTCGAGCTGCACTACCAGCCGAAGGCGGACCTGCGTACCGGTGACGTGGTCGGTGTCGAGGCACTGCTTCGCTGGCGGCACCCCGAGCGCGGTCCGGTCTCGCCGGAAGAGTTCATCCCACTGGCCGAGCAGACCGGGCTGATGCGGCAGATCACGCAGTTCGTCGTCGACGAGGCGCTCCGCCAAGTCTCCGTCTGGTGGAATTCGGGTCTGCGGATCCAATGCGCGGTCAACGTCTGCGCACGCGACCTCTACGACCGCGACTTCGCCGGCTATCTCCGCAACCGGCTGGACCACCACGGCGTGCCGCCTCGCGCACTCATGGTCGAGGTGACCGAAAGCGTCTTGATGGCCGATCCTGGCCGGGCCGCCAGCAACCTCCTTTCGCTGTCGGACCTCGGCGTCGGCGTGTCACTGGACGACTTCGGCACGGGCTACTCGTCGCTGGTGCACCTCAAGAGGCTCCCGGTCAGCGAGGTGAAGATCGATCGATCGTTCGTGCAGCGCATGGACGTGCACGAGGACGACGCCGCGATCGTGCGCTCGATCATCGAGCTCTCAACGGCGCTCGGCCTGCGGGTCGTGGCCGAAGGCGTCGAGACGCGCGAGTCGTGGGACCGGTTGGTCGTCTACGGCTGTGACGCCGCCCAGGGTTGGTATCTCGCCAAGGCTCAGCCGGCGAGCGAGCTCGACAAGTGGATGCGCAACCGGCACGAACGCCTGTCCGCCACGGTCCATGGTGTGCCGGACCAGCGGGGTGACCGGCGCAGCGCACTCGCCTGAGCGATCCGGACCCGCCCGTAGGATGGCCCGCGTGCCTGGGTCGCCTGTTTCACGTTCCGACGTGGCTCACCTTGCCCGGCTTGCTCGCATCGCCATGACGGACGAGGAGCTCGACCACCTCGCCGACCAGCTGGGCGTCATCCTCGGCGCGGTCGCCCGCGTGCAGGAAGTCGCCGCTGCGGACATCGCACCGACCTCGCACGCCGTGCCGCTGACCAACATCTTCCGCGCCGACGAGCTGGTCCCGCCGTTGGGAGCAGCCGACGCGCTGGCAGGTGCTCCTGCTGCCGAGGGCGACCGGTTCCGGGTGCCCCAGATCCTCGGTGACCCCGAATAATGGAGCTGATCCGTCTCTCTGCGGCTGAGACCGCCGCGCGTATCGCGGCGCGTGACGTGTCGGCCGTCGAGGTGGCGCAGGCGCACCTCGACCGGATCGACGCGATCGACGACCGCGTGCATGCGTTCCTTCACGTCGACCGGGATGGCGCCCTCGACCAGGCACGGCGCGTCGACGAGGGTGAGATCAGCGGTCCGTTGGCAGGTGTGCCGCTGGCGCTGAAAGACGTCATCGTCGCGCGCGGGATGCCCGCAACGGCCGGCTCACGAATCCTCGAGGGCTGGCACCCGCCGTACGACGCCACCATCGTCGAGCGCATGCGCGCGGCGGGCATCGTCGTCCTCGGCAAGACCAACATGGACGAGTTCGCGATGGGCTCGTCCACCGAGCACTCGGCCTACGGTCCGACGCACAACCCGTGGGACCTGAGCCGGACGCCGGGCGGTTCCGGTGGAGGGTCGAGCGCCGCGGTCGCGTCGTACGAAGCCCCGCTGGGCATCGGCACCGACACCGGCGGTTCGATCCGGCAGCCCGCCGCCGTGACCGGGACGGTCGGCGCCAAGCCGACGTACGGCGGGGTGTCGCGCTACGGCTTGATCGCGTTCTCCTCCTCCCTCGACCAAGCGGGTCCCTGTGCTCGGACCGTGCTCGACGCGGCGCTGCTGCACGCCGTGATCGCGGGACATGACCCACGCGACTCGACGTCGATCGATTCTCCGGTCCCGGACGTCGTCAGCGCGGCCCGGTCCGCCGAGATCAGCGGCCTTCGGATCGGTGTCGTCACGCAGTTCAAGGGCGACGGCTACCAGGCAGGTGTCCTGGCCAAGTTCGACGAGGCGGTCGCGACGCTCGAGAAGATGGGCGCCGAGATCGTCGAGGTCTCCTGTCCTCATTTCGACTACGCGCTCGCGGCCTACTACCTCATCGCACCGTCGGAGGCGTCGAGCAACCTCGCGCGCTACGACGCGATGCGTTACGGCTTGCGCGTGGGCGATGACGGCACCGCCTCGGCGGAGGACGTCATGGCTGTGACCCGCGACGCCGGCTTCGGCGACGAGGTGAAGCGTCGCGTCATCCTCGGCACCTACGCACTGTCCGCGGGTTACTACGACGCCTACTACGGCCAGGCTCAGAAAGTGCGCACACTCATCGCGCAGGACTTCGCATCAGCCTTTGGCCAGGCGGACGTGCTCGTGTCGCCGACGACGCCGACGACAGCGTTCCCGTTGGGGGAGCGACTGGACGACCCGCTGGCGATGTATCTCGCCGACCTCTGCACGATCCCCTCCAACCTGTACGGCGGACCGGCGCTGTCCGTGCCATGCGGGTTGTCACCCGACGACGGGTTGCCGGTCGGCTTCCAGGTGATGGCACCGGTCCAGGCGGACGAGCGCATGTATCGAGTCGCAGCCGCGGTGGAGGCGGCGCTGGGAACGGACCGGCTCCTGGAGCAAGCCCCGGCTCTCTGAGCATGCGACGACAAAGACCCACCCCCGTCCTGACCCAGCGATCGACAACCGGCGCTCCATGCGATTGTTGAGTGCGACGTAATCCCGCTTTCCAACCCCGTCAGCGCGGGATTTCGTTGCACTCAACATGCTCAGGAGGTGCCGTCTACTCTTTAGCTCGAGGCCGGTGGCTGTCCTTGCGAGTGACTGCTCGGCGGCAGGACGGGTGTCGGCGCGGTAGCAGGCTTCGCCTTCTTGTCCTTCTTCGGCTTCTTGGCCTCGCGGCCGCTCTTGTCCTTGTTACCCATGACCGGAACGCTACGCCGTGTGGGCCCGTCGGGTCAGCAACCGATCCAGTGCGAGTTCGGCGAAGTCGTGTGGCACCTCGTCCAGGGGTAGCAGCCCGCGCTCGGCGGCCGACAGGTGCGCGCATGACGTGACGAGCGCCATGTGCGTGAACGCCTGTGGCGTGTTGCCCAGATGCCGGCCGGTCCCCGGGTCGACTTCTTCGGCGAACATCCCGACGTCGTTGGCGAACGCGCGCAACCGGCCGAGCAGCTCGCGCGCCTCGTCGACCTGGCCGGCATGGACCAGTACGTCGACCAGCCAGAAGCTGCAGAGCAGGAACGCTCCTTCACCACCACGGAGGCCGTCTTCCGCCCTGTAACGATGGACGAGCCCGTCGTGCGCCAACTCGCTGCGGATCACCTTCACGGTTTCGCTCACCAGCGGGTCGGTCGCTGCGATGAAACCGACGGCCGGGACGAGAAGTGCGGCCGCATCGGGCACGTCTGCGTCCCAGGCCTGGGCGAACCAGCCCCGTTGACGCGCATCGGTGAGCAACCGATCGGCTAGCTCGTCGCGGCTGTCCGTCCACTCGGACGGAGACGACTCACCGCGTCGTTCGGCCAGCTGCACGGCGCGTTTGAGCGCGAGCCAGCAGTTGACCTTGGAGTGGGTGAAGTGCCGGGGCTCCGCGCGAATCTCCCAGATGCCTTGGTCCGGTTCGGACCACCGCTGCGCGCAGATGTCCGCGAGGCCCGAGACGTAGCGCCAGTTGTCCTCGGTGAGGTCACCCCCGGCCTTGCTGAACAGATATGCAGACTCGAGCAGCTGGCCGAACGAGTCGAGCTGCAGCTGCTTGACGGCGCCGTTGCCGACGCGTACCGGCCGGCTGCCTCGATGCCCACCGAGGTGGTCGAGCGTCAACTCCGGCAACATGCGCTCGCCCTCGACGCCGTACATGATCTGCAGATCCTGCGGACGCCCGGCTCCGGTGCGTTCGAGCCACTCCTTGAATGCCACGGCCTCCGCGCGCAAGCCCAGGATGAACAGGCTGGTCAGTGTCAATGTGGCGTCGCGGATCCACGTGTAGCGGTAGTCCCAGTTGCGTTCGCCGCCGATCTCCTCGGGCAGGCTCGTTGTCGCGGCCGCGAGCAGCGCGCCGCTCGGTGCGTAGGTCAGCGCCTTGAGGACAAGTGCGGATCGGTGCACGTCGTCTTCGTGGTCGCCGACGTAGTCGCACTCAGTGATCCAGTCGCGCCAGAACTCGACTGTGCCATCGAGGAGCTGCTGCCACGCGTCCGGCTCTGGCTCCGGAACGTCGGTCGGTGCGAGGTGCGCGGGCGTCCAGGTGGCCAGCACCCATGCGGTCTCCCCCTCTTCGAGGTCCCACCCGGCGGCGAGGACATCACCGCGACGGAGGGTGTGCGCATCTCGACGCTGCAGTGGATGCGTGGCGCGTACCCGGACCGCAGAGCCTCCGCCCACGAAGTCGGCGACGTGCGGCGTCGGCGTCCGCAGCCTCGGTACGACGAGTGCGTACTCGAAGCGGGGCGTTACTCGGACCTGAGCCGTCACCCGACCCGATGTGCACTCGAGCTTGCGCAGCACACCACGCAGCGGTTCCAGCTGACCTGCCTCGTCCGTCCGTACCGGCATGCAGTCCGTGACGACGAGCTCGCCGCCCTTCGCACGCCAGGTGCTTTGGAGGACGTTTGTGTCCTCGATGTAGGAACGGGAGACCTCGGCGTCGGCGACGCGGATCGCGAAGTTGCCGCCATGCTGGTCGTCGAGGAGATGCGTGAACACAGACGGTGAGTCCGGTCGCGGGAAGCAGAGCCAGTCCACACTGCCGTTGATGCCGATCAAGGCGCTGGAGTGGCAGTCGCCGATGAGTGCGTAGTCCTCGATGTCGAGGACCCGTCGTCGAGGCGCCGGCTCGGCCACCATGGCAGGCTAGGGCAGTGACTATCTCTTCTGACGCGCGGAGCACGGCCGCGACGTCGCTGGTGCCCTACGACGAGGCACTCGACAAATACGACCCGGTGCTCGGGCTCGAGACACACGTCGAGCTCGGGACGGCGACGAAGCTCTTCTGCGGCTGCTCGACTGTGTTCGGCGCTGAGCCCAACACCCAGGTGTGCCCGGTCTGCCTCGGGCTTCCCGGCAGCCTTCCCGTCACGAACGAGCGCGCCATCGAGTTCACGATCCGGATCGGCCTCGCGCTCAACTGCCGCATCGCGGAGTGGTGCCGGTTCGCACGCAAGAACTACTTCTATCCGGACATGCCGAAGAACTACCAGGTCTCGCAGTACGACGAGCCCTTGTGCGTCGACGGCTATCTCGACGTGCCGTTACCGGGTGGATCGACATACCGGGTGCAGATCGAGCGCGTCCATCTGGAGGAGGACACCGGCAAGACGCTCCACGTCGGTGGCGCCACCGGGCGCATCCACGGCGCCACGCACTCGCTCGTCGACTACAACCGCGCCGGCATCCCGCTCGTCGAGATCGTCACCAAGCCCCTCGCGGGCACCGGCAAGGAGGCCGCGGTCGTAGCCCGCGCCTATGTCACCGAGCTGCGCGACCTCTTGCGCGGGCTCGGCGTCTCGGACGTCCGCATGGAACAGGGCAGCATGCGGTGCGACGTCAACACCTCGCTGATGCCGGCCGGCGGCGACACCTTCGGCACTCGCACCGAGACCAAGAACGTCAACTCACTGCGGTCGGTCGAGCGCGCGGTCCGATTCGAGGTCGAGCGACAGGCTGCACTTCTCGACGCCGGCGAACGGATCGTGCAGGAGACCCGCCACTTCCACGAGGACAGCGGTACGACGAGTCCCGGTCGAAGCAAGGAGGAAGCGCAGGACTACCGCTACTTCCCGGAGCCCGACCTCGTTCCGCTGGCACCTGCAACGGACTGGGTCGAGTCGCTGCGCGCCGATCTGCCCGAGCCGCCGAGCGCGCAACGCGCGCGCTTCGCAGCCGACAACGGATTCGAGCCTTTGGACATCGAGCAGATGACCAATGCGGGCGTGTTGGATCTCGTGGCCGAGACCATTGCTGTTGGGGCGCCTGCGCAGAAGGCTCGCGGGTGGTGGCTCGGCTATCTCGTCGGCATCGCCAACGAGAAGGACGTCGAGGCCGCCGCACTCACCATCACGCCCGCGCAGGTTGCGCGGATCAGCGCGCTCGAGGACGAGGGTGCGCTCACCAACAAGCTTGCGCGCCAGGTGGCCGATGCGGTCGTCGCCGGTGAGGGTGAGCCGGATGCAGTCATCGAGGCGCATGGCTGGAAGGTCGCGGGCGAGGATGAGCTGGTCGCTGCCGTGGATGCAGCGATCGCCGGCAACGCAGATGTCGCCGACAAGGTTCGCGGCGGCAACCAGGGTGCGCTGGGACCCCTGGTGGGCGCGGTGATGAAGGCCACCGGCGGGTCCGCCGACGCCAAGCGCGCCCGGGAGCTGTTGTTGGAGCGGCTGACCTAGGGCGCCGCGGGCTGCCGCACCGTGAGGTCGGTGCGCTCCGCGAGCCGGTGCAGTTCGGTGGCAAGCTCGTCGGGATATTCCAGCGGCAGGAAGTGTGAGCCGGGCAGCAGGTGCAGCTCGGCGTGCGGGATTCGCGATGCGGCGTCGACCATGTCGTACATCGACGTCAGGACGTCGTACTTTCCAGCGACCAGAGTCACCGGCACCTTGACGAACGCGAGATCCATCGGCTCGTGCTCGGCGGCTGCGACGGCGAGGTTGAAGTACCAGCGGAAGTCGTGTTCGCGGAACTCCTGCAGCGCAGGGATGAGCCGGTCCGTCTTGGCGGCCGGGAGAACGAAGCCGCTGTGGTTGATGACCCCGGCGGTCACGCGGTTGAGCGGGATGTGCCCGGCGACCCACGACACTTGCGGCCCCAAGCGGCGGCCGAGCCGGGCGGCCCTGACGCCGAGGGAGTGCCGGAACCGCTTCGGCACGCGTAGCGGTCCGAACATCGCCCGGAAGGTGCCACCCGGCACACCTGCGACCGCCATGACGCCGGCCACGCGCTCCGGATAGGCGCGGGCGAACTCGAACCCGACGTTGACGCCCAGGGACCAGCAGGCGATGAGCGCTTTGTCGATGCCCTCGTGGTCCATCACGGCGAGCATGTCGCCGACATGGTCCTCGACAGTGATCCTGTTCTCGTCAGCCGGCCGGTCGCCGACGGTGCCTCGGTAGTACCAGGTCACCACGCGGAAGCCGCCGCCATCACGCACGACTGTCGGCCATGCTGCCGGGCTGGTGCCGAGTCCGTTGGAGATGACGACGGGCAGGTCGTCAGCGGCAGCGAGGTTGCGCCAGCCCACGATGCGCGTGCCGTCGTGGCTGGTGACGTCGAAGCTCCCCATGTCGCCCGAAAGTTTGGCACGGCCTCTAGGGTTCGGCCTGTGCAGGACGTCACTGAGGTGTTCCTCCGCGCGCGCGAGCGCGGAGCGTGGCCGGTCGAGTCGGTCATCGCTGCGCTGCCGGGGTCGACGGCGCCTGCGTTCGAGGGTTTGCGCTGTGAATGGGACTCGACTGCCGGCGAGGACTGGGTGCGGCTGCTCAAGACTTCGATGGTGCTGGCGTTGCTCTGGGTGCCCGGTCCGCTGGTCATCGCGACAACCGGACATCACGACATCGACGATGAGATCGAACGCATCACCGGGTTGTCGGTCGAGCAGATCAACGTCGCGCACATCGACTCGCCGGTCCTCGCCCTGCGCGGCGACGCCATCGGGCAGATCTGGCCGGATCGGGAGCTGCCGACCGGCGCGATCGACCTCGGCGCGATGAGTGCGCACGATCTCTGGTACGCCACCTGCTGAGGAGACCCGGATGAGCGAAGAAAAGCTGGACGTCGTCCTCTACGGTGCGACGGGTTTCGTCGGCACGCTGACCGCGGCCTACTTGCTCCGCTCTGCGCCGGCTGACGCCCGCATCGGTCTCGCCGGCCGCTCCCGGCAAAAGCTCGAAGCGCTCCGACAGCGGCTTGGTGGGCCTGCGCTCAGCTGGCCGCTCATCGTCGCTGACTCCGCGGATCGCGCCGCGCTCGACGAGATGGTGCGTCGGACCACGGCAGTCGCGACCACGGTCGGGCCCTACCTGCGTTACGGCTTGCCGCTCGCGGCAGCGTGCGCCGACTCCGGCACTCACTACGCCGATCTGACCGGTGAACCGTTGTTCATGCGCCGCACCATCGACGAGCTGGACGAGACCGCGCGCCGCACGGGTGCGCGGATCGTGCACACGGCCGGGTTCGACTCCATCCCGTCCGACCTCGGCGTGCTCGCCCTGCACGAGCAGGTCGCGCAGGACGGGGCCGGTGACCTGGAGGACACCACGCTTGTCGTGACCGCGCTGCGCGGTGGCATCTCCGGCGGCACCATCGACTCGATGCGTGCCCAGCTCGAGGAGCTGGCGGCGCATCCGGACCAGCAGAAGCTGGTGGTCGACCCCTATGTCCTCAGTCCCCAGCGCGACAAGGAGCCGGATCAGGACCCGGCCTGGCAGCGGGAGACCGATCTACGAAGCCCCGTCTACGACCGTGAGATCGGCCAGTGGCTCGCGCCCTTCGTCATGGCGCAGGTCAACACGCGCGTCGTACGACGAAGCAACGCGCTGCAGGACTGGGGCTACGGCCGCCGGTTCCGCTACCGGGAGACGATGGGCACCGGCAACGGTCCGCTCGGCGTCGCACGAGCGGGAGCGATCACCGGCGGGCTCGCGGCCATGATGGGCGCGATGGCGTTCAAGCCATCCCGCGCGGCGCTCGACCGGGTCCTGCCGAAGCCCGGTCAGGGTCCCTCGGAGAAGACTCGGAACCGAGGGCATTTCCGGATCGAGATCCACTCCCGGACGACCTCCGGCCAGCGCTACGTCGCCACGGTCGCTGCTCAAGGCGATCCGGGCTATGCGGCGACCGCGGTCATGTTCGGCGAGTCCGGGTTGTCGCTCGCCCTGGACGGTGACCGGCTCCCGCCGCGCGCGGGTGTGCTGACGCCCGCGACCGGCATCGGCCAACCACTCATCGAGCGGCTCCGCGCCCAAGGGTTCACATTCGACGTCCGACGGGCCTAACCGGTCGCAGTTGATCTTGGACCAGGGCAGAACTGGTCATCCCGGGCTATACCGAATGTCCTTCTGGTTGTGCAGGCTGGTTGTCGACATCGTTGTCGACTCAGGAGTAGTAGATGCATCTCAAGACCCGAGTAACCCTCGGACTGGCGACAGCCGGCGCCGCGATCGGTGCCGTCCTCGTCCCCAGCACCCCCGCTTTCGCGGCCGCGTCCATGACGGCGACGTGGGCCACCCAGAGCGCTGGCTTCGGTCTCCAGAACGGTGACACCGTCAACGTGACCGGGTCCGGCTTCAAGCCCAGCACGACTGCCTACCTCGTCGAGTGCAGTGGCACGACGGGCCAGGCCAACTGTGACCTCGCGACCGCGACGCCGACGCAGACAGACGCCAACGGCGCTTTCAGCGTTCCCGCCTTCAAGGTCCACACCGGCACAGTCGGCGACGGTGCCTGCAACGCCAACAGCACCTGCTTCATCGCGGGCTCGACCGACCCGACTGGTCAGGACCTGTCGCAGGCCTCGGCCGCGATGATCCAGTTCGACCGCCTGCAGATCTCGCCGCGGTCGAACCTCAAGAATGGCTCGGTCGTCAACCTCTCCGGCGCCGGCTACAAGCCGACCTCCAACGGGACCACTGGCACCGTCTACGTCGCCGAGTGCAACTCGCCGGACAAGCCGACCGCGCTGCAGCACTGTGACGCCAGCCTCGTCAAGACGTTCACGACCGACGCCAACGGTGCGTTCACGGGCACCTACACGGTCAAGTTCCCGATCAGCGCCAGCGACCCGGGTCCCTTCGCCTGCACCGCGGGCAAGACGTGCATCGTGGCGGGCACGGACAACCTCGCCAACCCGGCCGCCGGCAACATCGGTGGCGCTGTGGTCTCGTTCGCAGCGCAGGCCAAGACGGCGACCTCGATCTCGGGTCCGTCGTCCGTCGCCAAGGGAGCCGCGTTCGCAATCAAGGGCAAGGTCACCGCAGCGGGCAAGGCCGTCGCCGGCCTCAAGGTCACGCTCTACAAGGTGAAGAGCACTGGCCTGACCAAGATCGGCAAGGCCAAGACGACCAGCTCGACCGGCAAGTACAAGTTCAAGGGTCTGACTCAGAAGAAGACGACCAAGTATGAGACCAAGACGTCTGGCAACGCCGCTTTTGCGGGGTCGGCCAGCAAGGTCCTCAAGGTCAAGTCCTGACCTGATCCCAGCTCGATCTCAGGCATGCACCCTGGGCCGCTTGTCGGCCCAGGGTGCAGCTGTTTCCAGCTGCGCCGCGAGGCGGACCAGGAGGTCCTCGCGGCCGTAAGCCGCGACCAGCTGCACTCCCACGGGCAGCCCGTCCGGCGTCCAGTGCAGCGGCAGGCTGATGGCCGGCTGCCCGGTCATGTTGTACGGCGCGGTGTAGGGGCTGAAGCTGGCGATCCGCGGACCCTCTCGGTCGGGGCCCTCTTCGGTGAACCAACCGAGTCGTGGTGGCGGCGCAGCAAGCGTCGGTGTCACGAGCACGTCGTACGACGTCCACCAGTCCGCCATCCGGCGCGCCCACATGCCGATGCCGGCCCGTGCGGCGATGTAGGTCGGTGCGTCGATCGAGTCGCCTGCCTGGCGGTAGCGCGCGTTGCGGGGCTCCACCTCGTCGGCGGAGATGGGCTTGCCGAGCAGGTGCTCGACTTCGCGGAAGAACAGCGCGGTGTCGGCGGCGATGACGGTGACGAAGTGCTTGCCGAACTCCGGGTCGAACATGGCCGTCGGACCACCCGGCTCGACGTGATGGCCGAGTGACTCGAACAGCTTCGTGGCGGTGGAGACAGCTGCGGTGCACTCCGGATCGTTGAGGTAGTAGTCACCGGGTGCCCGGTCCAGAAAGCCGATGCGCAGCTGCCCGGGGTCGTTGCCGACCTCGGCCGCGAGCGGACCGGGTAGTGCCGGCGCGTAGTAGGGCTCGCCCGCCATGGCGGCACTGATCGCGTCGAGCCCGGCGGCGGCGTCGCGCACCGTCCGCGTCAGCACGCCGTCGATCGACCCGCCGGCCCAGCCCTCGCTGCCAAGGGGGCCCTTGGAGACTCGACCTCTCGTCGGCTTGAGCCCCACGAGACCGCACTCACTGGCCGGGATCCGGATCGACCCGCCGCCGTCACTCGCATGCGCGATCGGCACCATGCCGCTTGCGACCGCCGCCGCCGCACCGCCTGATGACCCGCCGGTCGAGTGCTCCGGGTTCCACGGGTTGCGGGCGGGCGCGAAGCTCTTCGCCTCGGTCGTGACCGTCGTGCCCATCTCGGGCACGTTGCTGCGACCGAGATTCACGAACCCGGCAGTGCGGAACTGCTCGGCGAGATAGGACGTCACCGGCCAGCGGAATCCGCGCAGCGGGCCGAGGCCGAACGTCAGCGGCTCACCGGCGACGCTGCACCCCAGGTCCTTGAGCAGCATCGGCACGCCGGCGAAGGGTCCGGTCGGCTCACCCGCGGCCTCGGTCCGAGCCTCGTCGTACCTCGTCCACGTGACCGCGTCCAGCTGAGGGTTCAACGCCTCGACGCGCGCGATCGCTGCCTCGACGAGCTCCTTCGCACTCACCTCGCCGGTGCGCACGAGCTCCGCCTGAGCAGTCGCATCCAGCCATGCCGGTTCCGTCATGACCGGGACCGTACTCTTTGCAACATGGTCGATCGCAAGCCGCGCAGTCGCGACGTCACCGAGGGCATGGAGCGCGCGCCCGCACGTGCGATGCTGCGCGCGGTCGGTCTCACCGACGACGACTGGGACAAACCACAGATCGGCGTCGCGTCGTCATGGAACGAGATCACTCCGTGCAACCTGTCCTTGGACCGGTTGGCCAAGCGGGCGAAAGACGGGGTGCGAGCAGCGGGCGCGGTGGCGCTCGAGTTCGGCACCATCTCGGTGTCCGACGGCATCTCCATGGGTCACGAAGGCATGCATGCCTCGCTCGTGTCGCGCGAGGTCATCGCCGATTCAGTCGAGACGGTGATGTTCGCGGAGCGTTTCGACGGAAGCGTGCTCCTCGCCGGCTGTGACAAGTCGCTGCCAGGCATGTTGATGGCCGCTGCCCGACTCGACCTGGCCTCCGTGTTCCTCTATGCGGGTACGACGCTGCCCGGCCGGCTCGACGACGACGAACGGCTTGTCATCACCGACGTGTTCGAAGGCGTCGGCGCATGCGCGGCGGGTCGCATCACCCGCAAGCAGCTGGACGCCATCGAACGAAGCACCTGCCCCGGCGAGGGCGCCTGCGGTGGCATGTTCACCGCAAACACGATGGCCAGCGCAGCCGAGGCGTTGGGCATGTCGTTGCCCGGCAGCGCCGCGCCGCCGGCCGTCGACCGTAGGCGCGACGACTACGCGGTCGCGTCCGGCGAGGCAGTCGTCAAGCTGATCGACCAGGGCATAACTGCGCGGCAGATTCTCACCAAGCCTGCCTTCGAGAACGCCATCACCGTTGTCATGGCTCTCGGCGGCTCGACCAACGCGGTGCTGCATCTGTTGGCGATCGCCAACGAAGCCGGCGTCGACCTCACTCTCGACGACTTCAACCGCGTCGGTGACCGGACACCCCACCTCGCCGACGTGAAGCCCTTCGGCCGCTACGTGATGTCCGACGTCGACAAGGTCGGCGGCATCCCGGTGGTGATGCGTGCCCTCCTCGACGCCGGGCTCCTGAACGGCGACGCGCTGACCGTCACCGGTCGCACGGTCGCGGACAACCTCGCCGACGTCCACTCCCGCGACGTCGATGGCAAGGTCATCCACGCTTTGTCCAACCCGATTCACAAGACCGGAGGCATCACGATCCTGCGTGGGTCGCTGGCTCCCGACGGTGCCGTTGTGAAGACGGCCGGCTTCGACGAGACCGTCTTCGAGGGCACGGCGCGGGTCTTCGACACCGAAGAGCCCGCGATGCACGCGGTCACCGAGGGAAGTCTCAAGGCGGGAGACGTCGTCGTCATCCGGCACGAGGGCCCGCGCGGCGGACCCGGCATGCGCGAGATGCTCGCCGTGACCGGTGCCATCAAGGGAGCAGGTCTCGGCAAGGACGTGCTGCTCCTCACCGACGGGCGCTTCTCCGGCGGCACGACCGGGCTCTGCGTCGGCCACGTCGCACCGGAGGCACTGGACGGGGGCCCGATCGCGCTCGTCCGTGACGGCGACCGGATCCGGCTCGACGTGGCGTCGCGCACGCTCGACCTGCTGGTCGACGCCGACGAGCTTGCCAAGCGGCTTGCCGACTGGCGGCCGCCGGCGCCGCGCTACACCTCCGGGGTGCTGGCCAAATACGCGAAGCTCGTGCAATCCGCATCTCTGGGTGCCATCACCGGGTGACGCGTGTTACCGTGACCGCGTGAACAACCTCTTCGTCGTATTGGTGGAGCGCGCCGGCTGATAGTCGCCAGCGCGCTCGCCCCTCTGTGCCGTCGGCACGAGGGGTTTTCTTTTGAGCAAACACAGTGTTGGAGCTGACTCTTGAAAGGATCGTCGTGACCGAACTCACCGGAGCGCAGTCGCTCGTCCGCTCGCTCGAAGAGCTTGCGGTCGACGTCGTCTTCGGCATCCCCGGCGGCGCGATCCTGCCGGCCTATGACCCGCTGTTCGACTCGCAGCGCGTGCGCCACATCCTCGTCCGGCACGAACAGGGCGCCGGCCACGCCGCGACGGGCTACGCCCAGGCGACCGGACGGGTCGGCGTCTGCATGGCGACGAGCGGACCCGGCGCGACCAACTTGGTCACCCCGATCGCCGACGCCTACATGGACTCCGTGCCGATCGTGGCGATCACGGGTCAGGTGCCGTCCGCGGCCATCGGCACGGATGCCTTCCAGGAAGCCGACATCTGCGGCATCACGATGCCGATCACCAAGCACAACTTCCTGGTGCAGGTCGCCGCTGACATCCCGCGCGTGCTGACCGAGGCGTTTCACATCGCCAACACCGGCCGGCCGGGTCCGGTGCTCGTAGACATCGCCAAGGATGCGTTGCAGGCCCGCACCGACTTCCAGTGGCCGGTCGAGATGGACTTGCCCG
Source organism: Frankiaceae bacterium (assembly GCA_025929315.1). Lineage (GTDB taxonomy): Bacteria > Actinomycetota > Actinomycetes > JAFAQI01 > JAFAQI01 > DATBDO01. Next base: position 1,055 of record JAICMI010000007.1, on the reverse strand, counting down.
GTTATCGGCCGGCGGCCAAGGCACATGCCAAGCAGGTGCGCGAAGCCGCCCGGGTGCTGCTCGACGCGAAGCGCCCGGTGCTCTATGTCGGTGGTGGCGTGCTCAAGGCCCGCGCTGCCGCCGAGCTGCGCCAGCTCGCCGAGCTGCTCGGCGCACCGGTCATCACGACGCTCATGGCACGTGGGGCCTTTCCCGACTCCCACCAGCTGCACCTCGGCATGCCAGGCATGCACGGGGCCGTCTCGGCGGTCGCTGCGCTGCAGAAGTGCGACGTGATGCTTGCGCTCGGCACGCGCTTCGACGACCGGGTGACGGGCAAGCTCTCGACCTTCGCCCCGGGCGCGACCGTCATCCACGCCGACATCGACCCGGCCGAGATCTCCAAGAACCGCGTGGCGGACATCCCAGTGGTCGGCGACGCACGCGAGATCATCGCCGACCTCGTGGTGGCCGTGCGGGCAGAGCTCGACGCGGGTCGGCAGCCGGACTACACCGCGTGGTGGCGGCAGTGCAACGGCTGGCGTCGTACTTATCCGCTCGGTTACGACCCCGAGTCCGACGGCTCGCTCAACCCGCAGCTCGTCATCGAGCGGCTCGGCCGGATCGCCGGTCCCGAAGCCGTCTACGTGGCGGGCGTCGGCCAGCACCAGATGTGGGCCAGCCAGTTCATCTCCTACGAGAACCCCAACACCTGGATCAACTCCGGTGGCCTCGGCACGATGGGCTTCGCGGTGCCGGCGGCTATGGGAGCCAAGGTCGGTTGCCCCGACAAGCTCGTCTGGGCCATCGACGGTGACGGCTGCTTCCAGATGACCAACCAGGAGCTCGCCACCTGCGCGATCAACGACATCCCGATCAAGGTGGCGGTGATCAACAACGAGTCGCTGGGCATGGTCCGTCAGTGGCAGACGCTGTTCTACAACGAGCGGTACTCCAACACCGACCTCGACTCCAAGCGGGTCCCGGACTTCGTCAAGCTCGCCGACGCCTACGGCTGCGAGGGATTGGCGTGCGAGTCACCGGACGACGTGGACGCCACGATCGAGAAGGCGATG
>JAICMI010000063.1 GCA_025929315.1 Frankiaceae bacterium | reverse complement strand
TCCTCGAGCCCGTGCCTACCGGCGCAACTCTCGTGGCGACAGCTGCCGAGCGCACTCGCCGCGGTCGCTCGGGCATCTACGACGTGGCCGTCGCGACCACCGATGGTCGGGTCGTCGCGGAGTTCCGCGGTCGCAGTCGCAGCTCCGGTCGGCCCATGCTCGGCGGTGACGAGCCAGACAAGGGGTAGGACCGCCAGGTGAACCGGTGGCGTGGCGTCGTGACCAGCGCCGTTGAATGGCGCGCGGTTCGCTGGTGGGCGCCTGTGGTCGCCGGCCTCGCACTTGCTGTGCTCTTCCTGTCGATCACCGCCCGGCTCACCGTCCTGGACGCTGGTTATGACCAGCGCGCAGTGGCGCGCAGCCACGCGTATGAGCGGCTGTACACGCAGGTGCTTCCGGCGCCCGCCGCGCAACGCCTCCTTCGCCACGTTTTGAACCCGTTGCCGATCCCGCCGTCGTTCGTGCTTGCCAACAACCGACTGCTGCTGCCGCCGGACGTGCTTGCCGCGGCCGTGGACCAGGCCCTCGCACAGTTCGTCGCTTACGTGCTCGGCGGCCGGGACCGTCTGGACGTGCCGCTCATCATCAGGCCGGTCGTGGCTCATACGGCGGAGCTCTCCCAACATCTCCTGCCCGGGCTCGTGACGGATTCGCCGCACGTCACCGACTCGTCGCTGGAGCGCTTCGATCTGGACTTCGCGTCGTTCATCGCCGGGCTGCGCAGCGGCCGGCTGCCACCAATTCCGGAGTTCCCGTTCAAAAGGACAACCGCCGACCGGATTGCGAAGACCCTGACATCGGGCCTCGATGAGGAGCAGCGCACCACGCTCGACGGACAGCTTCGGCTGTTGCTGTCTGCCGGCCGCCTCGATGACGCGATCGCGCTCGTGGCTCCGGCCTACGCCGCGCAGTATCCCGGTCTGCAGGACGAGCTCACCGAGGGACTAAGCGCGGCGGTCTCAACCGTGCAGCACCCGCTCACCGAGCTGCGCGGTTACGGAACGGTCCGGACTCTGCGCACCGCGCACGCCGTCGTCCCTCTGGGACTGTGGTCCTTTCCGCTAATAGGTTCCTTGCTCGCGCTGGCCGCTCTCGGCCTCGCCGCACATGCCGCCGCCCGCAGCGACGAGCCACTGGCCGCTGCCCTGGCGGGCCAAATCGCCGGCGCGTCCATCGTCGCCTCCGCCGTCGGCATGCTCGTCCTGGCCACGCTGCCCGACCCGCTGCGCGCACTCGTGCGCAACGATGGCCTTCCCGCGAGTCTCGGCTCGATCCTCACCGATATCGACAATGACCTCCGCGGCGGCATCGTCACCACCTATCTCCACTTGTGCGGAGGCGTGCTGCTGGGTGCCGGCGCGGTCGCTCTGGTCTATGTCGTCGCGACGTATGGCGTGTCCATCCGGCATCTGTTGCGTACGGCGCTCGTCGTGGGCGCGGCCGCGGCGACCACGTCCGTCGCGGCGACCGTCATTCCCCATGGAACGCCGCCGGCAACGTGCAACGGTTACGCGAGCCTCTGTCACAAGCCGTACGACGGTGTCGCCTTCCTGGCCACTCACAACTCGATGTCGTCGAGCGATGCCGGTTTCATCAATGCCGAGCAGGACCCGACCATCATCGGCCAGCTCAACACCGGCGCTCGCGCACTGCTCATCGACTTCCACTACTGGACGACCGCGAAGTCAGTGCAGCGGTTTCTCGGCCGGTTGCCACCAGCGACCCGGAAAGTCCTGGCTCCACTCACGACGGACATCGGCACCAGACCCGGTGTCTGGCTGTGTCATGTCGCGTGCCAGCTCGGCGCCACTCCCGCGGTGTCCGCCTTGCGGTCCGTCGCCGACTGGTTGCGCACCCATCACGATGCCGTCCTCACCCTCATCGTCGAGGACCACACCACCCCGGCGGACACACTCAAGACACTCGAGCAGGCCGGGTTGCAGCGCTATGCCTTGGTGCAGCCGGCGCTGGGCGCGCCGTGGCCGACTCTCGGCGAGATGGTGCGGTCCGGGCACCGGCTGGTGGTGTTCACCGAGCGCGCCGACGCGCTGGCGCCATGGGTGACCAACTACCACCAGGTCGGCGCCGAGACGGCCTTCCGTGCGACCAGCCCGTCCCGCTTGAGCTGCGCGCCAGGTCGCGGGCCGGCCTACGCCCGTCTGTTCCTGCTCAACAACTGGATCTCGACCGACGCACCGAGCCGGTCCGAGGCCGCACAGGTCAACGCCCGCGCCGCTCTCGCCCGGCGTGCCGCGCGTTGCGGGCGCGAACGGCACATGATGCCCAACTTCGTCGCTGTCGACTTCGCCGCCATCGGTGATCCGTTACGTGTGGTTGACCGTCTCAACCACTTGTCGCGGCACTAACGGCTCGCCCGCATCCGCGCATAGCTGCGCGGTGCGAGCGTCCGGAACATCGGCGCCATGAGAGGCAGCTTCGTGCAGTTGATGTCCACGCGCGGGTCACCGAGCCGACCGAGAACCGTCGCGGACACCTGGTCCTCGGTACGACGGGTGGGCTTTGGCGGCATCTGCATCCGGCCGTCCTCGACTGCGGCCAAGCCCATCTCGGTCGGCACCCAGCCCGGATAGATGACGTGCAGCGCGACGCCGTCGCGTCGTACCTCGTAGGACAGGCTCTCCGTCACCGCAGACAGGGCCGCCTTGGACGCGGGATAGTCGCCCGCGCCGGGTCCGGGGGAGCGAGCGTCGTCGGAGGACATGTTGGCGATGACACCGTGTCGACGCGCGCGCATGCCGGGCAGCACGGTGAGCATCCCGGCGTAAGGCGCGAAGAAGTTGACGTCGAACAGCTCGCGGGTGATCGCCAGCTGCCATGGCTCGTCCGGCGCGTGCCCGTTCGTGCCGGCCACGTTGAGCAGGATGTCAACCCGGCCGTGTTCGCCTTCGACGTCCTCGAGCAGCCGCACGAACCCGTCGACGTCGGCCATGTCGAGCACCCGATAGGCGCAGCCGAGCTCTTTGAGCCGGTCTTCGCGCCGCGCGACGGCGACGACTTTCGCGCCCAGCGCCGCAAGGTCGAGGGCCAGCCTCCGGCCGAGCCCGGATGAGGCTCCCGTGACGACGGCGATCTGTCCGCGATAGTCCACGCCCGGACCTTATGTCCGGCGCGAGGAAATGGCGGCAGCGCCGTTGTCCAAACATCATGAAGACACATCTCGCAGCCCGCCTGTTGCCCGCTCTCGGCCTGCTGGCCGCCGCCCTCACGGCGCCCGTCGCGATCCCTGCGCCGGCCAGCGCCGCCACGCCGATCGGCCACGTCTGGACGATCGTTCTGGAGAACAGTGAGTTCGCCCAGACGTTTATCGGCGGCCGGAGCTCGGCGCCCTACCTGACCCAGACGCTCCCGTCGCTGGGCAAGCTCGTCACGCAGTACTACGGGACCGGGCACTCGAGCCTCGACAACTACATCGCCATGACGAGCGGGCAGGGTCCGAACGCGTCGACGCAGGGCGACTGCGACGAGCCGACGACGCTGGGCGGGGCCAACGGCCAGTGGCACTTCGATGCAGACGGGCAGGCGGTCGACGACAGTGGCGCGAGCCCGATCGGCTGCACATACCCGGCAGGCGTGCAGAACATCGCCGACCAGTTCCAGGCCGCAGGTGTCTCCTGGAAGGGCTACATGGAAAACATGGACGCCCAGCCGGGCACGCGTCCGGCCTGCAGCAACCCGTTCGTGACGGGTACGCCGACACGAACCGAGGTGAACCCGGACTACAAGAACAAGCACAACCCGTGGGCCTACTACCACTCCACGTTCGACCAGGACGCCTATTGCCAGGAGCACGTCGTACCGCTCGGTTACCTCGACGCAACCGGACAACCGCAGGGCCAGCTCATCACCGACCTGCAAAGCATCAGTACGACGCCGCAGTACTCCTTCCTCACGCCAGACCAGTGCCATGACGGTCACGATGCCTGCGCAAGCAACGGCAACAACGCTCTTGCGGGTGCGGACCAGTTCCTCAAGGCGTTCGTGCCCGCGATCATGGCGTCGCCGGCGTATCAGCAGGACGGGCTGATCATCGTCACGTTCGATGAAGGCACGTCGGACCTGTTCTGCTGCGGCGAGAAGAAGGCGCCCAACCTGGCGTCGACGTCCGACAACGGCTACCCCATCCCCGGGCCGATCGCGGACGGTGGTGGCCAGACCGGCGCCATCCTCGTCTCGCCGCACATCACCGGTGGCAGCCTCGACCTCGTCAACCAGTTCAACCACTACTCGTATCTGCGCAGCATGGAAGACCTGTTCGGCCTGCCGCACCTCGGCTACGCAGCGGCGAGTGGTCTCAAGACGTTCCAGGACGCCGGCGAGTGGTGACCCGCCGGCGTCCCTGAGGCGTCAGGCCATTGCTTGGAAGATCAGGTTGAACGGCGTCTCGGTTGCGCGCTTGAACGACTTGAAGCCAGCATCTTTGAACACGCCCTTCAGCCGCTTCTCGCCGGCCTGAGCGCCGAGGCCCAGCCCGACTTCCTGCGACAGTGAAGCCGGCGTGCAGATGAAGGTCGACGCGCCGTAGAACATCGCCCCGACCGGGTTGATGTTGTCCTCGAGCTTGTCGTTGGCGAACGGCTCGACCAGCAACACGCTGCCGCCCGGCTTGAGCGCCTTGCGCGCGTGTGTCGCGGCGCCGACCGGGTCACCCATGTCGTGCAGGCAGTCGAAGAAGCAGATCAGGTCGTAGCTGCCCTTGTAGTCCTTGGCAGACGCGACTTCGAACTTCGTCCGGTCGGCAACGCCTGCGGCCGCCGCCTTCTTCTCAGCCTCGTCGATCGACGGCTGGTGATAGTCGAAACCAGTGAAGGTCGAGCTGGGGTAGGTCTCGGCCATGATGATCGTCGACGCCCCGTGCCCGCACCCGACGTCAGCGACGGATGCTCCGGCTTGGAGCTGCTTCTCGACCCCTTTCATCGCCGGTATCCATGCCGACGTCAGGTTGGCCTTGTAACCGGGACGGAAGAACCGCTCGGTGCCGCGGAACAAGCGCGGGTGATGTTCGTGCCAACCGAGGCCCTTGCCGGTGCGGAACGCGTCAGCGATCTTGTCCTCTGCCGCCCATGTCGCACCGAACAGGTCGAAGGCCCCGCCGAGGAACACCGGGCTCTCCTCGTCGGCCAACGCCATCGCGTGCTCATCGGGCAACGTGTAGCGCTTCTTGGCGGCGTCGTACTCGATGTAGCCAGACGCGACCTGGTTGCCGAGCCACTCGCGCACGTAGCGCTCAGTGAGCCCGGTCTTGGTGGCGACTTGCTCCGCCGTCATCGCGCCGGCGCCGGCCATCGCCTTGTAGATGCCGAGCTTGTCGCCGATCGTCATCAGCAACAGCGTCATCGCTGCCGCCATGTCGGTGACGGCCTTTCCCATGAACTGTTCGAGCCGAGCTTCGTTCACGGCCACCCCCCAGGTAGACCTTGGGCGGCGCGGAATACACCGCCGTCGCCGCAAGCGGACTCTTGTCCCAGGCCGAGGTCAAGGCGGTGGCGCGATACGTCCGTTTCGACTCACACAGCGTCGTAGTCGATGGTCAACTCGTCCGTTGTCGGGTGGGACTGGCAGGTGAGGACGAAGCCGGCGTCGGTCTCCCAGGGCTGCAGCGCGTAGTTGCGGTCCATCTCCACCGCACCGTCGAGCACCTTGGCCCGGCAGGTCGAGCAGATGCCGCCTCGGCAGGAGTAAGGGAGGTCGAGACCGGCCAACTCGCCCGCCTCCAGCACGGTGTCGTCCGGGTGCGCCTCGACCTCCGTCTGGACGCCGTTCCAGAGGTAGGTGATGTGTCGTCGCTCGCCGGTCTCGTGGTGCACGCGCGGTGCGGTCGGCGTGTGCGAGCCGAACAGCTCGAGATGCACGCGGGTCGTGTCGATGCCGAGCTCGATCAAGGTGTCGCGGACGTCGAGCGTCATCGGCTCGGGGCCACAGATGAAGATCTCGTCGTACGAAGTCAGTTCAAGCAACGTCGCACCGAGTGCGCGCATCTTGTCGCCGGTGATGCGGCCGTTGAGCAAGGCCGAGCCCTGCTGCTCGCGGCTGAAGAGATGAATCACGTGCAGCCGGTCGAGGTAACGGTCCTTGAGATCTTCGAGCTCCTCGCGAAAGATGATCGACGCCGGACCGCGGTTGCCGTAGACCAACGTGAACCGACTCTTGGGCTCGCGGACCAGCACCGAGCGGGTGAGAGAGATCACCGGCGTGATGCCGCTGCCGGCCGCGACACCGAGATAAGAATGCTCGGCGGCCGGGTCGAGCACCACGGTGAACCGGCCGATCGGAGTCATCACATCGAGCACGTCGCCGGTATGCAGCTGCTCGCACGCATAAGCGCCGAACACTCCGCCAGGCACGTTCTTGACCGCGATGCGGAGCTCGCCGTCGTCGAGGCCGCTGCAGATCGAGTAGGACCGGCGAACCTCGCTGCCGTCCTGTGACGACGGCAGGCGCACGGTCAGGTGCTGGCCCGGCTCGAAGACATAGTCAACCGCCAGCTCCGCGGGAACGTCGAACGCGACGGACACCGTGTCGGCCGTTTCGCGACGTACGTCGTTGACCCGCAAGGGGTGAAACGCCGGCACGGCTCAGTGCACCTTCATGTAGTCGAACGGCTCTCTGCACGTGGTGCAACGCCACAACGCTTTGCACGGCGTCGAGCCGAATCCGGCGAGCTCCTCCACCTTGCTCGACCCGCACCTAGGGCAGGACGCCGGCCCGCCCGCATCGATGAGCGGCAGCGTCGTTCGTCCGGACGGTGGGGCAATGCCGAACCCGTGCAGCCGTTCCCGGCCCTTGTCGCTCAACCAGTCGGTCGTCCACGCAGGTGAGAGCTGCGTGCGCACGTCGACGGTGTCGTACGACGCTTGCAGCGCAGTGCGCACGTCGCGCATGATGACCTCGGTCGCGGGACAGCCGGAGTAGGTCGGCGTCAACGTCACCTGCACGGAGCGGCCGTCATCGGACTCTTCGACCGCGCGAACGATGCCGAGGTCGACGACCGACAGCACCGGGATCTCCGGGTCAGGAACAGCCTCGAGCAGCGCCCACCCGCGCGCCTCCGTCGTGCGGGTCACCACGTCGCTCCGGGGTGAGCGCGCGCGAGCGACTGCATCTCAGCGAGCAGGTAACCGAGGTGCTCCGTGTGCCAGCCGTCGAGGCTCGACCGCTGGGTCCAGGCGTCACGCGGGGGCATGGTCAACGTCGCTTCGGTGAGGGCCGCGTCGACGGCGTCGTACCAGCGGTCGTCGGCGATCTCTCCGCGATAGGGCCAGAGAGCCTCTGTCGCGGTCTCCATGCGCCGACGCGACTCGTCGGTGCCGTCACCAAGGCGGACGACCCAGCTGGAGGAGTGCCGGCGGTGATAAGCGTTCTCCTTGATGGCCTTCTCGGCGACGCCGCGCACTTGCTCGTCGCTCGCCGTCGCCGCAAGCTCAGACCACACGTGGGCGAGCCAGATGTCGACGAACAGCTGCCGCGCCATCGTGAACGCGAAGTCGCCGTTGGGCAGCTCGCAGATGAGTGGGTTACGGAACTCCTGCGGTTCACGAAAGTAGGCGAGCTCGTCTTCAGTGACTCCGGTCTCGTCGCCGATCACTTGCAGCAGGCCGCGAGCCTGTCCGAGCAGGTCGAGCGCGATGTTGCCGAGTGCGATGTCCTCTTCCATCGTGGGCGCGTTGCTCATCCACTCGGACAGGCGGTGGGAAAGGATCAGACAGCCGTCCGCAAGTGGCAGCAGCTCAGATGTTGCCGACACCATCAGGGATCTCGTAGAAGGTCGGGTGCCGGTAGATCTTGTCCAGCGCCGGGTCGAACAGCGACTCCTTGTCGCCGGGGTCGTTCGCGACGATCTGCGCCGACGGGACCACCCAGATCGAGACGCCTTCGCCGCGACGGGTGTAGACGTCGCGCGCGTTCTCGATCGCCATCTCGGCGTCGACGGCGTGCACGCTGCCGACGTGTGCGTGGTGCAACCCGTTGCGTGCGCGGATGAACACCTCCCACAACGGCCAGTTCTTCTCCGTCATGCCACCGCCGCCTTGTGCTTGGCGGCATGCGCTTCGGCTGCTTCGCGTACCCAAGCGCCGTCGTCGTGCGCGCGGCGGCGATGCGCCATCCGCTGTTCGTTGCACGGCCCTTCACCACGCAACACCGCGGCGAACTCGTCCCAGTCGGGCTCCCCGAACACGTAATGCCCGGAGCCGGCGTCGTACCGCAGCTCGTCGTCCGGCACCCGCAGTCCGAGGAAGTCCGCCTGTGGCACGGTTGCGTCGACGAACTTCTGCCGCAGCTCGTCGTTGGAGAAGCGCTTGATCTTCCAGGTCATCGACTGCTCGCCGTGTACCGAGCTGGCGTCGTGCGGGCCGAACATCATCAGCGACGGCCACCACCACCGGTCGAGCGCGTCCTGCGCCATCGCCTTCTGCTCATCGGTGCCGCGCGACAGCGTGAGCATGATCTCGAAGCCTTGCCGCTGATGGAATGACTCCTCCTTGCAGATGCGCACCATCGCGCGCGCATAGGGCCCGTAGGAGCAGCGGCAGATCGGGACCTGGTTCATGATCGCTGCGCCGTCCACCAGCCAACCGATCGCGCCCATGTCGGCCCACGTCAGCGTCGGGTAGTTGAAGATGGAGCTGTACTTCGCCTTGCCTGTCAGCAGCTGGTCGACCAGTTCTTCGCGGGTGATGCCGAGCGTCTCGGCGGCGGCGTAGAGATAGAGGCCATGACCGGCTTCGTCCTGCACCTTGGCGAGCAGCACCGCCTTGCGTCGCAGCGACGGCGCGCGCGTGAGCCAGTTGCCCTCTGGCTGCATACCGATGATCTCGGAGTGCGCGTGCTGGGAGATCTGCCGGATCAAGGTCTTGCGGTAGGCCGCCGGCATCCAGTCGTTGGGCTCGATCTTGTCCTCGGCGGCAACGCGCTCGTCGAAGCGGGCCAGCCGAGCCGCATCGTCGACGCCGCGAGGCGACTCATCCCGCTGGTCGAGCGCCTGCGAGTACATGCGTCGAATGTAACGCTCGTCCGCAGATCCGGCAACGATCTGTCATATCCAGAACCGCTACGGCGGTCAGTCGGTTCACCCCTATGAGTTGGTGACCGGCAGGCCCAGGTCCATGCAGTCGGCGATGACCTTCTGCTGGGCCGGTGAGCCGAGGCCGACCCCGGCCGCGACCGCGCCCACGTCAGCGTCGTCGGTGGGGTCGCCGTCAGAGATGGCCGCCGCCTGAGGCGCCTGGCTCGTCGCGAGGGCGTTCTCGTCCGCTGCCAACGTCGTGAACGTGGGGTTGACCGCGGCCGCCCGGGTCGCCGCCAGCGCCGCCGTCGTACCCGTGCTGCGGCAGGCGAGCGCCGCCTGGTCCTGGCCCGGCGTGATCGCATGCCCACCGCCACACCCGGTCGCCACCGCGCAGACCAGACCGGTGACCACGAGAGCTCGCGACAGGTTCACGTCGTACTGGATCGACATTCCGCCGGTCCGAATGAAGCCGGACGGATAACCGGTGGGAACTGTCGGCCGAAGGTGACAATCTCGGTAGACGATGCGCCGCTTGCCGCTGCCCGAACCGGGCACTCCGGACACGCGCTCGCCGAGCAGGTTCTTCCGCTGGCTCATCAAAGGGCAAATGCGGACGCTTGCCGCGGGCGTGTTCTTCGGCGTGCTCTGGATGCTGGCGCAGGCCGTCGCGCCGCTGTTCGTCGGCCGCGCCCTCGACAGCGGGGTCGCGCACGGCCACGTCGACGCACTCGTCGGCTGGGTGCTCGCGCTGCTCGGCCTCGGGATCGTCCAGGCCGCCGCCGGGGTCGGGCGGCACCGCTGCGCGGTGACCAACTGGCTGACCGCGACCTACCGCTGCGACCAGCTCGTCACCCGGTCGGCCGCGACCCTCGGCGCCGCGTTGCCCACCCGGTTGCCGCCGGGCGAGGTCATCAACATGGTCGCGAGCGACACCCGCCGTATCGGTAACGCGCTCGACATCTCCGCCCGGTTCTCCGGTGCGGTCATGTCGTTCGTCCTCGTCGCGTTCCTCTTGTTGTCGACTTCGGTCAAGCTCGGTCTCGTCGTGCTCATCGGTGTGCCGTTGCTCGTCGGCGTGGTCACACCACTCATCCGGCCCATGCATCAGCGGCAGGCCCGGCAGCGCACCGAAGTCGGCCGGCTGACGTCCCTCGGCACCGACACGATCGCCGGGCTTCGCGTACTGCGCGGGATGGGCGGTGAGCGCGCCTTCTTCGACCGTTATCGCGAGCAGTCGCAGCGCGTCCGCGCCGCGGGTGTCGACGCCGGTCGCGTTGTGTCGGTGATCGACGCCCAGCAGGTGCTTCTGCCGGGCATCTTCGTGGTCGTCCTCACCTGGCTTGGTGCTCGCATGGCGGTGAGCGGTGACATCACGGTCGGTGAGCTCATCGCGTTCTATGGGTGGGCAGCGTTCCTCGTGCTGCCGCTGCGCACGTTCACCGAGGCGGCCGACAAGTTCACGCGTGCGCATGTCGCCGTCGATCGCCTGCTGCGACTTCTCGGTGCGACTCCCGGCCTCAGCTGGGGCAGTCGAGTCGACTGGCCGCGTGGCGGCGCGCTCCGTGACGGCCACACCGGACTCGTCGTCCCCGGTGAGGGCATGACCGTCGTCGCGTGCGCCGACGCTGACGAGGGCGCGCGCCTCGCCGACCGCCTCGGACGGTACGACGCCGCCGACGTGTCCGTCGGCGGAAGCCCTCTCGCCGAGTTCACCCAGGACACCGTGCGCCGGCACGTGCTGGTCGTCGACGCGCAGGCGGCGCTGTTCGGCGGCCGACTGCGCGACGAGCTCGACCCGTTGCATCAGCACACTGACGCCGACGTCGATCGCGCTCTGACAGTTGCCGACGCCGGCGAGATCGTCGACGGTCTGCCCGAAGGCCTGGACACTGTTGTCGGGGAGCGCGGCCGCTCGCTGTCCGGCGGCCAGCGTCAGCGCGTCGTCCTCGCTCGGTCGGTCCTCGCCGATCCTGACGTGCTCGTCCTCGTCGACCCGACCAGCGCCGTCGACGCGCACACCGAGATGCGCATCGCGGAGCGGCTGCGGCAGTCCCGTCGTGGCCGGGCGACCGTAGCGGTCTCGACGAGCCCGCTGGTGTTGCGAGTGGCCGACCACGCCGCGCTGATCGTCGACGGCGAAGTCGTCCTACAAGGAGAGCGCAGCGAGGTCGCGCACCATCCGGACATGCGCGCAGCCGTCGAGCGGGTGACCTCATGAGTGTTCTTCCCGTTGCGTCGCCAAGGCGGCTCCGCGACGAATGCGTGCACCTGCTGAGCAGCAACCGGCGCACGCTGACATGGGTTGTCGCCCTGCACTTGTTCGCCGCGTTCGTCAGCGTGCTGCCGCCGCGGATCCTCGGCGGCCTTGTCGCCGCGGTGCAGCACGGCACGACGAAGCATCACGTCGACGTCGTCGCGCTGATCCTCGTCGTGGTGGTTGTCGTGCAAGCAATCACCACGCGCGCGGCCCGGCTGTCCGCCTACACGCTGGGCGAACGACTGCTCGCCGAGCTGCGCGAAGGCTTCGTCGGCCGCGTGCTTGCGTTGCCGCTCGGTGTCATCGAGCAGGCCCGCAGTGGAGACCTTCTCAACCGCGCGACCGGCGACGTCGAAACGCTGACGCGGTCGATGCAGCTCGCCGTGCCCGAGGTAATGGTCGCCGCTGTCCGGTTGCTCGTGATCGTCGCTGCGGCGTTCGTCATTGCACCCCAGGTCGCGGCGCCGATGCTCATCGCGGTGCCGCCACTCGCGGTCGCGACCCGCTGGTATGCGCGCCGCGCTCCCGCCGGCTACCAGCGTGAGATGCGCGCCTACGCGTCGATCACGGGCACTGTCGCCGATACGGCGACCGGGGCCCGCACGGTTGACGCGATGCGTCTGCGCCGGCCACGCATCGATGCCACTGACGCCGGGCTGCGCGAGGCCTACGCGGCGGAGCGCTACACCTTGTTCCTGCGTACGGTCTGGTTCCCGGTCGTCGAGGCGACCTACGTCGTGCCGCTGCTCGCGTGCCTGCTTGTCGGCGGGTTGCTGCACGCGCACGGCGTGGCTTCGCTCGGCGAGGTCACGACGGTCGCGCTCTATGCGCAGATGTTGGTCGACCCCATCGACCGGCTGATCATGTGGACCGACGAGCTCCAGCTGGGTGGTGCGTCGTTCTCCCGGCTGCTCGGTGCCGGTGAGGTCGCCGACGACCGCAGCGTCTCGGGCGTCCGTCCCGATGGCGAGCACTTGCGGGTCGACGACGTCCACTACGCCTACCGGTCGGGTCGCGATGTCCTGCACGGCATCACGGTCGGGCTGCGGCCGGGGGAGCGGGTGGCGGTCGTCGGCCCCAGCGGCGCGGGCAAGTCGACGTTGGGGCGGCTGCTGGCGGGCATCCATCCGCCGCGCGCCGGCCGGGTGACTGTTGGTGACGCGGACCTCGTCGGGCTGCCGCTCGAGGACCTTCGCCGCGAGGTTGCCCTCGTCACGCAGGAGCATCACGTCTTCCTCGGCACGATCCGCGACAACGTCACGCTTGGTCGTGCTGACGCTGATGACGACGCCGTACGACGGGCCCTCGACGCTGTCGACGCGCTTGGATGGGTCGACGAGCTGCCGAGCGGCCTTGACACGGAGGTCGGGGGCGACGGGCTTGCACTGTCGGTCGCGCAGGCGCAGCAGCTGGCGCTAGCACGCATCGTGCTCGTCGACCCGCACACGCTCGTGCTCGACGAGGCGACGTCGTTGCTCGACCCGCGCAGTGCGCGTCACCTCGAGCGGTCGCTCGCGGCCGTCGTCGAAGGCCGCACAGTCGTCGCCATCGCCCACCGACTGCACACGGCGCACGATGCCGACCGCGTCGCCGTCGTCGAGGACGGTCGCATCAGCGAGCTCGGCAGTCACGACGAGCTCATCGCCGTCGGCGGCTCCTACGCAGCGTTGTGGGAAGCCTGGACCGACGACAAGCCGTCAACCTGACAGGAGCGGGGTCACGCGGGCGGGGATCTCGGTGGCCAGGACGATCACTGTTGATGCGCGTACGACGGACTTCGACGAGACCACCTCGTCGATGACGCGCTGCAGGTCGGCGTTGGACCGGGCCACGAGCCGCACCATCAGGTCGGCGGCGCCGGTGATGGTGTGGGCTTCCAGGACCTCCGGGATCGCGCGCAGGTGCTCGGCGACCGGCTGATGCCCGCCCGCTTGCGCGATCTCCAGCGTCGCGAACGCGCTCACGGGGAAGCCGAGGGCCGCGGGATCGAGCGCGGGTGCCCAGCTGGTGATGGCGCCGCTGTCCTCCAGTCGGTCCAGCCGCGCCTGCACGGTTCCCCGCGCCACCCGAAGCCGCCGCGAGGCTTCGAGCACGCCGACCTTGGGCTCCTGGGCAAACAGCAGCAGAATGCGCCGGTCGAGGTCATCCAGACTGGACATATTGCTCAGTGTAGGCGTGGATGGTTGTACGAGTGGCCTATTGCGGGCAGGCTCTGGCCATGAAGGACGACGACTTTCCGGTCGAGGGGATTGACCACGTGCACTTCGTGGTCGGCAACGCCAAGCAGGCCGCGCACTACTACTCCACTGCTTTCGGGATGCGGGTCACCGCCTATCGCGGCCCGGAAACCGGTGCGCGTGACCTCACGTCCTACGTCCTGGAGTCGGGCAGCGCGCGGTTCGTCATCACCGCCGCCGTGCATGCCGGCACCGACGCGAGCCGGCACGTCGCCGACCACGGTGACGGCGTCGTCGACCTGGCACTGACCGTGCCGGACACCGCACGTGCGTATGAGCTCGCAGTCGCCCGCGGCGCAAAGGGCGTGATGGAGCCGACGTCGTTCGAGGACGAGCACGGCAAGGTCATCGTCGCCCAGATCGAAACCTACGGCGAGACCAAGCACTCGTTCGTGCAGCGCTCCGACTACTCCGGCGTCTTCCTGCCGAACTTCGTCGCGCGCGAGCCGATGGTCGAGCCGCCGGCCAAGCGATGGTTCCAGGCGATCGACCACATCGTCGGCAACGTCGAGCTCGGGCACATGGACGAGTGGGTCGCGTTCTACAACCGCGTCATGGGCTTCACCAACATGAAGGAGTTCGTCGGCGACGACAGTGCCACTGAATACTCCGCGCTCATGTCGAAGGTCGTGGCGGACGGCTCGCGCAAGGTGAAGTTTCCGCTCAACGAGCCGGCGCTCGGCAAGAAGAAGAGCCAGATCGACGAATACCTCGAGTTCTACGGCGGTCCCGGCGTGCAGCACATTGCGCTCGCGACCAACGACATCGTGCGCACCGTTCGCGAGATGAAGCGCGCAGGCGTCGAGTTCCTCGAGACGCCGGACGCCTACTACGACGAGCTCGGCTCGTGGGTCGGCGAGACGCGGGTCCCGATCGAGGACCTGCGCGAGCTCGGCATCCTGGCCGACCGCGACGAGGACGGCTACCTGCTCCAGATCTTCACGAAGCCCGTCGGCGACCGACCCACGGTCTTCTTCGAGCTGATCGAGCGGCACGGCTCGATGGGGTTCGGGAAGGGCAACTTCAAGGCGCTGTTCGAGGCGATCGAGCGCGAGCAGGACCGCCGCGGCAACCTGTAGGAGAAGGTGGGGGAGTGAGCGTGCGACTGCGGGCCGAGATGGGCTCGCTGCCGGCCTACGTGCCGGGGCGCAAGGTCCCGGACGCGGTGATCCTCGCGAGCAACGAGTCGCCGTACGGTCTGCTCCCGACGGTGCAGAAGGTGCTCGACGAGCACATCGCCGGAGTCAGCCGCTATCCGGACATGACATCGACCGCGCTCGTCGAGGCGATCGCCGCGCATCACCGGGTCGACCCGGCCCGCGTCGCGGTCGGCGCCGGCAGCGTCGAGGTCTGCGGCCAGCTCGCCAGCGCGGCCGTCGGACCGGGCGACGAGGTTGTGTTCGGCTGGCGGGCGTTCGAGGCCTACCCGATCATCGCGGCGGTCGTCGGTGGGTCCGCCGTGCGCGTCCCGCTCTCCGACCACGTGCACGACGTTGACGCCATGGTGGGCGCGGTCACCGACCGGACCCGCCTGGTGTTCCTCTGCAACCCCAACAACCCGACCGGCACCGCCATCGGTCGCGATGCGTTGCAGCGTCTCGTCGACGGCATCCCGGACGACGTGCTGATCGTCATCGACGAGGCCTACCGGGAGTACGTCGATCCGGCGGTGGTCCCGGACGCGCTCGAGACCTTCTCCGACCGGCCCAACGTCGCCGTCACCCGCACGTTCTCCAAGGCCTACGCGCTCGCCGGCCTCCGCGTCGGCTATTGCGTGGCTTCAGCCGAGGTGGCCGGCGCCGTCC
>JAICMI010000123.1 GCA_025929315.1 Frankiaceae bacterium | reverse complement strand
CTGCACGAGCGGTTCGCCGACTGGCTGCGCGGCCACGAGGGCGACCTCGTCGAGTCGGCCGAGGTGCTCGGCTACCACCTCGAACGTGCGTATCGATATCGCGTCGAGCTCGGAGCTACGGACCCGGCCAACGCCGACCTCGGCCGACGGGCCTCAGACCTCCTGGCCATCGCGGGCCGCCGTGCCTCCGACCGAGGTGACATGTCGGCAGCAGTGAACTTGCTCGAGCGCGCCGCATCGCTGCTGCCCGCAGACGACCGGGATCGGGTTCGCCTGCTCCCTGTTCTCGGCCACGCGCTGGTCGACCTCGGTCAATGGGAGTCGGCGCTAGGGGTGCTCTCGGAGGCTCGGGATCTCGCCGATGCACTCGGGCTGCCAGGAGCGGCTGCCGAGGCGATACTCGCCCAGACCTACGTCAGGCTTCACACCAGCGCAGACATCACCCAGGCCGATGCAACCGTCGAGTTCGAGAACGCCATGCGCCTGTTCGAGCAGGCCGGCGACCAGCGTGGTCTCGCCCGCGCCATGATCGAGGCCGCCCGCCTTCCGTTCTGGCGCGGCGAGACCGAGCTCTCGATCGAGCTTCTCGACCGGGCCGCGTCGCATGCCCGAGCTGCAGGTGACTCTGTACAGGAGCTCCTCGCGCTGGGAACGATGCTGTCGGGCATGGTGGACGGGCTGACGCCTGTCCCGAAAGCACTCGCACTCGTCGAGGAGATGGCGGTGCTGACGACGGGCGCGAGTCGTGCCGACGTCAACGTGCTGCGCTGCCGGGCGGAGCTCGAGCTCGCGCTTGGGCACCACGAGGCGGCGACCGGGGTCGCCGGGGCGGCAGCCAAGCTCGCGGAAGACCTCGGATTGAAGATGGCCACGCATACAGGCATCGCGCGGGTTCGCGGCCGGCTCGCACTGATCAGCGGCGACCTGAATGAAGCCGAGCGCGTTTTCCGCGCGGCGTGCCAGGTGCTGGATGACATGGGCGACGTGGGACACCTGGTGAGCAGCCTGCCTTCGCTCGCCGACGTTCTCTATCTACTCGGCCGCATCGAGGAGATCGCCGACGACATCGACCGGCTGATGGAGATGGTCATCGCCGAGGACCTGGACGGGCAGGTCAACATGCGCCGGGCACGATCAAAGCTGCTGGCAAGCCGCGGGAAGCTCGACGAAGCCGAGCGGGTCCTGCGCGAAGCCCTCGACTACGCCGAGCGCACCGACTTCCTGCCTCTGCAGTGCGACGTCCTCAGCGACCTTGCGGAGCTGCTTGTGCTCTCTGGGCAGCCGGGCCCGGCGGCAACAGCACTCGAGAGAGCGCTAAGTCTCCATGAACAGAAGGGGGCTACCGGCTTCGCCCAGCAGACCCGGACGAGGCTGGCGCAGCTGCGCTCAGCTGACTGACGACCGGCAGCCCACGACTCGGACTAGCTGGTAGCGACCGTCTCCGTATCGCGACCGCTGCGCAGCAGCGTGCCCGGCTTGGCGCCGGTCGCCGCCCCGTCGCGGATCGTCTCCACACCGTTGACCAGGACTCGCTTGATGCCGATCGAACCTGCAGTCAACCGCGGCGCGTTGCCGGGCAGGTCAGCGACCAGGGACGCGTCCTCGGACGCGATCGTTTCGGGATCGAAGACGACGACGTCGGCCTGGTAGCCCTCACGGAGATAACCGCGGTTCTTGAGACCGAACACGTCGGCCTGCGCGCCGGTCAACATCTGCACGGCCTGCTCGAGCGACATCAGCTTGCGACCCCGGATCATGTCGCCGAGGAAGCGCGTCGGGAACGGAGCACCGGCCATGCGGTCGAGGTGCGCGCCCGCGTCCGAACCACCGAGCATGATGTCGGCCTCGGCCCACGCGGAGCCGCGCAGCTCCCAGGTCTCCTGGTCGCTGTCGGTCGGCATCGGCCACAGGATCGTCTTGAGCTCATCGTTGATGCAGATGTCGACGAGAGCGTCGAACGGCTCCTGCCCACGCTCCGCCGCAACCTCTTTGACGTTGCGGCCCTTGAGTCCCTCGTTGTCCTTGCTGAAGGTGTCGCCGATCACGTAGCGGCCGAAGTTGCCGAGCCGGCGGAAGACGCCGGCCTCCTTGCTGTTGGCCCGCTCGATCATGTGCGCGCGAACTTGTGGGTCCTTCAGCTTCTCGATGCGCTCCGGCACCGGGCAGTTGAGCACCTCACCCCAGCCCGGGATCAGCCACAAGCCGCAGAAGTTGCGCAACGACATGTTCATCGGCACGAGCACCGGCATCGTCAGCGCGATCACCCGACCACCCAGCTCACGCGCACGGGCCGATGCTTCGAGCTGACGCGGGATGCGGTCCGGCTCCTTGGAGTCGATGGTGAGGAGGTTCCAGTTGAGAGAGCGCTTTGCGGTCGCCGACATCTGCGCCAGCAGCTCGATCTCGTCGTCGCTGAACTTGTCGAGGCAGCCCGGGACGATGCCTTCGAGGAACGTGCCCTCGTGTTCTCCCACCGCCGCGCACAAGGCGAGCAGCTCGTCCTTGCCCGCCTTACGCGACGCGACCGGCTTGCCCTCACCATCCGAGTGGGTGTTGGACAGCGTCGTGGAGAAGCCGAGCCCGCCGGCTTCGATCGACTCGTGCAACAACGCGACGATCTTCTTGACCTCTTCGTCGGTCGCCTCGCGATCGGTGGCGTCGGCACCCATGACATAGCGGCGAATCGCACAGTGTCCGACGAGGAACCCTGCGTTGAGCGACAGCCCCGACTGCTCGACAGCGTCGAGGTAGTCGCCGAACGTCTCCCAGCCCCACGGCACGCCCGACTCGAGGGCCTCGAGCGGCATGCCCTCGACCTTTTGCATCATCCGGCGGATGTAGTCGGCGTCCTCCGACTTGATCGGGGCGAGTGTGAAGCCGCAGTTGCCGCCCAGCACCGTCGTCACGCCGTGCACGTTGGACGGCGTCATCATCGGGTCCCAGAACAGCTGCGCGTCGTAATGCGTGTGGTTGTCAATGAAACCCGGTGCGACGACCATTCCGGTCGCGTCGTACGTCTCCGCGGCCTCGGGGGCATCTCCATTGCGGCTGATCGATGCGATCTTGCCGTCCCGGACACCGATGTTGCCGACGTACGACGCCTCGCCCGTGCCGTCGACGATCGTCGCGCCTTTGATCAGGTAGTCGAGAGACAACTGTCAGCCCTTCCAGCGGCCGTCGGGGGTGAGGTCGTACCAGTCGATGGCATTGCCGCGGACGATCTTTTCGACGGTCTCGCGGTCGAGGTGCTTCATCTGCTCCTCGGCGACCGCACGCGTGTTCGGCCAGGTCGAGTCTGAGTGCGGGTAGTCGCTCTCGTAGGCGACGTTGCGCACGCCGATCGCGTCGAGGTTGAGCAGCCCGTGCGGGTCGTCGAAGAAGCAACCCAGCACATGTTCGTAGTAGAGCTCGCTCGGTGGGCGGGTCACCTTGTCGGCGACGCCGCCCCAACCACGGTTCTCCTCCCACACCACGTCGGCGCGGTGGATGACGTAGGGGATCCAGCCGATCGACCCTTCGCTGTAGGCGATCTTGAGGTCGGTGAACCGGTTGAAGACGCCGCTCATCAACCAGTCGACGAGCGAGAAGCACGAGTTGGCGAACGTGAGCGTCGAGCCCACCGCCGCGGGTGCGTCCTTGGACGTCGACGGCATCTGCGACGACGATCCGATGTGCATGTTGATGACGGTGCCCGTCTCGTTGCACGCCTCGAAGAACGGGTCCCAGTGGTCGGTGTGCACGCTCGGCAGGTTGAGCCGCGGCGGCATCTCGCTGAAGCACACCGCGCGCACGCCGCGGGCGGCGTTGCGTCGCACCTCATCGGCCATCAGCTGCGGGTCCCAGAGCGGCGCGATGATCAGCGGGATCAGCCGGCCGCCGGACTCCTTGCCGAGGACGTCGACCTGGAAGTCGTTGTAGGCCTTGACGCACTCGAGCGCGACGTCCTTGTCCTTGGCTTCGTAGAACGTCTGGCCACAGAACCGCGGGAACGTCGGGAAGCACATCTGTGCGTCCGTCCAGTTGGCGTCCATGTCCTCCAGACGCTCCTTGACCGACCACGCACCCTTGCGCATCTGCTCATAGTTGACGAGTCGCAGGTCGACCTCGTCGCGGTCGAAGCCGACGCTCGCGTCGAGGCGCATCAGCGGACGCTTGAGGTCTTCGTAGATCCACCACGCGACGTCCTCGCCGCTGCCCGGCTCACCCATGGCGACGGTGAGCCTGCCGCCGACGAACGTGACATCGCCCTTCGGCGCGAACACGACCTTGGGGCCCTTGTCCTTCATCGCGGCCGGCAGCCGCTCCTGCCACAGGTCGGGCGGCTCGACGATGTGGTCGTCGACCGAGATGATCCGCGGAAACTCGTCGAGCTCTGCTCGAGCAGAAACCTGAGCCATAAGCGGAGCCTAACCGCTATCTGACGGGTAGTCAGATCCGGCGTACGCTCCCGGCCATGACCGCTCAGACTCTCCCGCTGGCCGTGCACGTCGGACGCGACGACCTGCCTTTCGTCGAGATCGGTGGCGGCAACCTGCTGAAGGTCATCAGGGTCGACGAGGGCGAGGGTCTCTGGATCGTCGAGAACGTCTTCCAGCGCGGCTTCGCCGTGCAGACGCATCGGCACACCGGGCCCGTCTTCGGCTACACGACGAGCGGCGCGTGGAAGTACCGCGAGTACGACTACGTCAACCGCGAGGGCTCATTCCTCTATGAGCCCGCGGGCTCGGTGCACACCCTCGAGTGCATCGAGGACGACACTCGGGCCTGGTTCCACATGTACGGCGTCAACCTCAACCTGAACGACGACGGCAGCGTCGACTCGATCACCGACGGACCGGGCACGCTCGCCGCCTACTACGCCCTGTGTGAAGCGCAGGGATTCGGCCGCCCCGACGTGCTCGTCAGCTGAGTTGGATCTCGCCGACCCGGACCTCTACG
This sequence comes from Frankiaceae bacterium, assembly GCA_025929315.1. Classification (GTDB taxonomy): domain Bacteria; phylum Actinomycetota; class Actinomycetes; order JAFAQI01; family JAFAQI01; genus DATBDO01. The sequence goes on along the minus strand of JAICMI010000123.1, from coordinate 3,114 downwards.
TCTCCGGGCCGCCGCATGAGCTCTTCACCGAGCTCCGCCGCACGTCACCCGTCTACTGGAACGACGGCGCCGAGCGCTACTGGGCGGTGCTCACTCATGCCGGCATCGAACAGGTGGCCCGCGACCCGGCCACGTTCTCGTCCGCCAATGGCGGCGTCGTTCTCGAGGATCTGGACAGCGCGCGGCTGGAGCAGATGCGCGGCATGTTGCTGGCGATGGACCCGCCACGACACCGGGAGGTACGGCGCCCACTCGTCGCGCGCCTGACTCCCAGGCAGGTCGCGGGTCTCGACGAAGACATCCGCGCGATCTGCCGTGCCGTCTTTGCCGAGGCGGAAGGCGAGGTGGAGTTCGTCGGCGATGTGGCCGCGAAGCTGCCGACGCGGGTGATCGGCCAGGTCATGGGTCTGCCGCGCGCGGACTGGGATCGCATCCACGTTCTCGCCGAGCGGATCACTCGCGGTCAGGACCCCGCCTACAGTGACGGTCCCGAGACGGCAGGTCAGGCGAGCCAGGAGATGGGCGTCTACGCCTACACGTTTGCGGCCGAACGCCTGGCCCAGCCCGAGCCGCCGGATGACCTGACAACGGTGATGCTCGCGGGGCATGACGCCACCTCATTCGCGTCGCTGTTCGTGCAGCTCGTCACCGCGGGGCAGGACACGACCGCCACGCTGATTTCCGGGGGCTTGCTGGAGCTGCTGCGCAACCCCGATCAGCTCGACAAGCTCCGCGCTGGCGACTCGTTGATCCCAAGCGCGGTCGAAGAGATGCTGCGCTACGCCAACCCGCTGCACTACTTCCGTCGTACGGCGACGACCGACATCGACCTGCACGGCGTGACAGTCAGAGCCGGTGACAAGGTGGCGATGTACTACACGTCGGCCAACCGCGACGACGACGTGTTCGCCGATCCGCAGTCGTTCGACATCACCCGCTCGCCCAACAAGCACTTGTCGTTCGGCATTGCCGAGCACTTCTGCATCGGCGCGCATCTCGCTCGGCTCGAAGCCCGCCTGTTCTTCGAAGAGCTGCTGTCGACCTACCCGTCGATCGAGCTGGCTGGCGAACCGCTCCGGCTGCGCAGCAACCTCAACAACGCCCTCCGATCATTGCCGGTGACTCTTCGGCGATAGCGGGTAGGACCTCCGAATGGCTCCCAAGCAAGAGGAAGGCTCGTTCACAGAGGAAGACCGCACCCCGGTCGAGGAGATGACAACGCTCGGGCAGTGCCGCTACTGCGAGAACGACGCAAAACGCATGGCCCCGCACAAGGACGGCACGGGCTGGGTCGCGATCTGCGACGAGCATGAGAAAGAGGCGCGCGACGACGACTTCGTGCCGGAGAAGGACGCCGACCCGTCGGTGTCCTGACTCTGGCCGCCTAGCCGGATACGGCTTCGCGGAGAGCAGCACGCACGTCGCGCCACGGACGACCGAGCAGCACCAGCGCTGCCGAGTCGTCGACCCGCTGCCCTTTTGTCAGCAACCACGCCGCTTCGTAGCTGAACGACGGAGGCAGCGGCAGGACCCGCGCGGCAGTGTCGAACGCGCGGCCCATTCCTCGGAACAACGCCGGCGCGACGCGCAGCCGTCGGAAGCGTCGATCGGTCGCTGACTCCAGCACGTCGAGCACTTCGTCAAAGGTGAGAACCTCACCGCCGATCGGGATGCGACGTGGCCCTTCGCCCGGGCGCATCAGCAGTGCGAGCAGATCCGCCACATCCCGCACGTCGACCATCGGCATGATGCCGCGGACAGTCACGGTCGTCCGGTGACGCAGCAGCGGCGCCCATCCCTCAGCAGCGATCCCTGGCCGATCGCCGAGCGCCGGACCGACGATGCCCGGCGGATAGACGATCACCACGGGTGCGTGCTGCGCCTGGAGCTCACGGAGCCGCCGGTCAGCGGCTGCCTTGGTCCGTCCGTAAGCGCTGCGACCCGCGGCGGTCGGCGTGTCCGGACCGATGGCTCCGGTCGGGGACGGAAACAGCGCCACATAGCTGGACACCTGCACGATCGGGTCAAGGTCGCGTGCGATCGCGGCCTCGACGACCTGCTTGGTGGCTTCGACGTTCACCCGCCACATTTCGGCCTCACGGCTGTCGTCGACCGCAACGATGCCCGCAAGGTGAAGGAGCGCCTCGCTGCCGTCGAGCAGCTCGGCGCACGCCGTGGGATCGGCGACGTCGCCCTCGACCACCTCGACCGCGTCGGCATCGAGCCCGTACGACGCGAGCGGTCGCGTCGCCTCGACCGGGTGCAGCAGCAACCGCACCTGGTGACCGGCGCGCACCAACGCGGTGACGCAGTGGGCACCGACATAACCGGTGCCGCCCGTGACGGCGACCCGCATGTCAGGCAGCAGGTGGCTCGGCGAGCCGGACCAACGGGATCCGTCGACCGCCGGCCGTGGCGACGTAGTCGTCGTACCAGGGACGGTCCGCCACGAGCCCCGCCCACGTCTTGGCGTAGGCCTCACCCTCGAGGATCTCGGGAACGGTGCGGAACGTGCCCCCCTGCACCCGCACCAGGACGTCCGGGTTGGCAGAGCGGTCGGAGAGATTGAGGAACCAGGCCGGGTCCTTGGGACTGCCGGCGAACGACGCGACGACGACGCGGTTGCCGTCGGGGTCCCGCCAGAACGGCAGTGCGACCTTGTGCACGTTGCCGCTGCGACGCCCGACGGTGTGCAGGAGCAGATGCTCCATGCCCACCCAGATCCAGGTGTCGTCCGCGTCCGACGTTTCCATCATCGCCACGTGCTGGGCGCTGATCGCGACGATCTCCTCGTGGGTCGGGGTCCGGAAGTCGCGGCTGGCCTGCTGCCCCGGTTGAGTGCCCACGACCCGCACCGTACCCTCAAACCTGACGACCCGTCAGAAAGCCGCTAAGACCCGTGGAGGGTTCCCGTGCGTACGGCCGTTTGCGACAAGTTCGGCATCGAGTTCCCACTTTTCGCCTTCTCCCACTGTCGCGACGTCGTCGCCGCGGTGAGCAAGGCGGGCGGCTTCGGCGTCCTCGGCGCGCTGGCCTTCACGCCGGAGGAGCTCGAGATCGAGCTCGCCTGGATCGACGACCACGTCGAGGGCAAGCCCTACGGCGTCGACCTCG
>JAICMI010000090.1 GCA_025929315.1 Frankiaceae bacterium | reverse complement strand
TGGTCGAAGGTGACGACGTCGCAGCTCTTGGCGAACCGGAGCAGCGCGGCCTGGTCGTCCGGCGCTCCGAGATCGACATCAGCCGTGACGAGCGCCGCCCCGTCCGTGGGCGACTCGGCGAGCACACGCAGGGACATGCCGAGCGACACCGCGGCCTGATGCGTCATCCGGGCGAGCTGACCACCGCCGACCATGCCGATGCGCGGCAGCGCGGGACGGCTCGTCACGGCGTCACCCTAGTGCGCCGGGAGTCACCCGAACACGGCGTCGACGACACGCGCCGCAGCCGACCCGTCGTCCAGCGGGCAGTACGTCGCCGCAAACGCGGCCAGCCGGTCGGCGTGTGCCCGCCGGGTCCCGTCGAGGTCGCGTAGTGCTTCACCGACCTGCTCGGTCGTCGAGAGCAACGGCCCGGGGGCTGCGTCGCGCAACGGAACCGCGAGCCCGCGCACGTCTTCCCGATAGGGGTCGAGGTCCGGCACAAAGAAGACGATCGGCCGTCCGAGCGATGCCATGTCGGCGACGTACGACGAATAGTCCGAGACGAGGACGTCGCTGGCGAGCAACAGGTCCGCCGGCGATGGGTAGTCGGACACGTCGCGGACGAAACCGGGCGGTCCGGTCAGTCGCCCGACGACATCTCGGTAGCGGCGGAAGAGCACGACCCAGTCCGGTCCAAGGCGCGATCGCAGCTGGTCCATGTCGAGCATCTGACCGAGCCGGTAGCGGGACCGGCCTTGGGTGAGGTGATCGCGATAGGTCGGTGCGTAGAACGCGACTCGTCGGTCGGCTTCTATTCCCAGCCGTCGTCGTACGACGGTGCGGATGTCATCGGCGTCGCGACGGTGCAGGAGGTCGGCCCGTGGCAGTCCTGTCTCCAGGATCTCCGCTGCGAAGGGGAAGGTCTGCCGCAGCAACGGAGTCACCGCCGGCCCGGGTGAGAGCAGGACCTGCCAGTTCTGCGGACGCTGACCACGCGCGCGCCGATGCGTCCGCCGGGCGGGATGCCGGCCGGCAAGGGTCGCGCCGTGGGCCTTCAGTGACAGACCGTGCCAGGTCTGCAGGCACACCTGGTCGGGACGACGGTCGAGCACGGCGGGCCAGTAGTCGTTGGCCACGACGTAGCGTGCGCGGGCCAGCGCCTCGTAGTAGTCGGCGCTGTCCGCGCGGACCACCGTCGCGGTGTCGGGCACGTGCACGCGACCGTCACGCACGACCCAAAGCTGTTCCAGCTGCGTGTTGCGACGGACGAGCTCTTCATGGATCGCTCGTGGGCTGTCGGAGTACTCGGCGCCGTCGAAACACAGGTAGAGCACTGCCTCACGCAGCGGTTCGTCCCGCCGCGTGACGTAGTGCGCGGCCAAGCGGCTCTGGTTGACCCCGCCGCGCTCCGTGTCGGTGAGGTCGCGGTCGACGAACAGCAACGGCGTGTCGAAGCCGCCGACACCGAAACGGACCTGCCGGGAGCCGACAGTCGACGACTGCGGCAGCCGATCGAGCAGCTCGTGAGCGAGGACCAGGTCGACACCGTTCGCTTCGCCGACCTGACGAACCGAGAGCTCCCAGCGTCCGGGTGCGATGGACCAGGGGCCGACGTCTGCGTCCAGGCCGGTGACCCGAATCCGCGCCTTGAACGACCCGGCCGGATCCGCCTCGAACGCGAACGACTGCTCCTCCGACCCACGCCGCCGGCGCAGCAACAACTCCGACGGCCCGGCCGCCGCGGCAAACGTGCCCGTCAGCTCGAGGTCACCGTCACTCGACCACACGGCCTCGGTGATGACCGGGCGCGGGAGTCGGTCGATGACCGAGAGGTAGCCGTAGCGCGACCGCTGCAGCGCCACCTCGCGGCCACGGTAACGCCAGACCTGCTCGGTCAGCGACGTCGACGGCGTGACGCGGCGACGGGCGCGACCGGCGAGATAGATGTCCCAGGCGACACCGTCGCCCTGGGCCTCGCTGTGACCGGCCTCGTCTCCGACGTCGACGGCTCCGAGCAGGTCAGCAACGGGCACGCGCGCGAGGAACGAGGGCGGTTCTGCATGTGCGTCGACGTGCACCGGGTAGTCGAGCTCAGCCGTCCCGACGCGACGGGACACGGACAGCCGCAAGCCGGTCTGCGCACCACCGTGGACTGTCCCTTCGATCTGGAGGACACCGTCGATCCACCAGCAGACGTCGGCGGTCACGCGGTTGCGAACAACGGCGACCTCCAGCTCGCCGTTGGGGGCGATGCGCGCGCGGATGCTGCGGCCTTGCCGCTCGCTCACCACGGTTTGTGGTGGATGGAGCGGTGCCCACTCCGGTCGTGTCGCCGTTCGTGTCGGTCCCTGTGTCGTCACCTCGACGACGAGATGCACCGATGCCGGCCGCTTGGGTCCGCCCGGCAGGTCCGCCGCGGGTATGCGCACCTCGAAGCCGGCCCAGTCCAGCGACGCGAGCGCCGCGTCATTGTCGGCGGTGAGGTCCGGCCGGTGCACCGCTGACGCTTCGAGGGACGCCACTCGGCCCTCCGGTCCTTCGACGTGCACGGTGACCTGTTGCGCGTCCGGTGTCGCCGCGCCGAGCGCCTCGATATACGCGGCGCCGGAGACGACGAGCACATCGCCGTCCCAACGCAGGGTGTCGAGGACGGCAAGTGCGTCCAGCTCCGCGTCGAGCCGATAGATCTCAGCCGGCACACCGACCGCGGCGTCGTCGAGGAACGGGTAGTCGCCGTACCAAGAGCCGCGACGTGCCACCGGCGGTCGACGGTCCAGCTCCGTCTCCTGGAACTCCAGCACCTCGAGCAGCTCCGGCAGCATGCGGCGGCGGACGAGATGCCACTTGAGGCGCTGGATGGCCGGCAGCGAGTCGGCCACTGCCTTGTCAGCACGGGCGATGAAGGCGTCGGCGAGATCGAAGAAGCAGGACCGGAACTCGTCGTCCGCGCCGCCGAGAACGTCGAGGAAATAACGCAGGTCGTCCCGCAGCACACTCGTGTCGTAGTGCCGCTTCGGCTCATCGAAGCCGTGCGCGGCGAGAAACTTGCTGACACCGTCGACAGCGGCGTAGCGGTCGCGGAGCGCGCGTAGGTCGGTGCGCTGCTGCGTGATGGACAGCTCGCCACCTTCGCGGATCCGCCACAGGTAGACCGTCCGGTCGACGACGTCGACTGCCCGCGCGAGGAAGTGCGCGGGCAGAGTCACCGGCATGTCCTCGTAGAGGACGCCTTCCGGAAAGCGCAGGTCGTGCTGGTCCCAGAACGTCCGTCGGAACAGCTTGTTGCAGGCGATGCGGTCAGCGAGCAGAGCCGGGTAGTCGGTGATGTGCGTCCCGAGACGGGTGCCGCGGAAGACGTCGGAGAGGAACAGCGTCTGCGAGATGCCGTAGGACGTCAGCCGCCGAACGTTGCCGCTCGCGAAGTCCGATCCCGACTTGTCGAGCGCCGTGACAAGCGCCTCGAAGCCGTCCCTGGGCACGACGTCGTCGCTGTCGACGAATGCGAGGTACTGGCCGATCGCGTGGCGCACGCCGGTGTTGCGGGCGTTGCCGAGACCACCGTTCGGCTGTCGCACGAGGTGGAAACGCGAGTCGCGCTCCGTCCACCGCTCGGCACGCTCGGGGCTGTCATCGGTCGAGCCGTCGTCGACCATGATGACCTCGAGATCGGCCAGGCTCTGCTGGGCGAGCGACTCCAGGCACTCGTCGAGGTACGCCGCCACGTTGAACACCGGGACGACGACGCTGACCCGCGGCGTCACGACGTTCACCCTATGAACGGAGTCTGCGCCGCAGCCGGCCTAGATCCCTGCGCGCCCGACGAGCGACCCGGCCGGGCAGGCGACGGCTGCTCGGAGTCGCCTCGGACTTCGACGAACCGCCCGCCTTGGCGGCGGGCTTCGTCGCCGGCGCCGGCCGGTCCTTCGTCTTCGCGGCTCGGATCGTGGACTGCGCGATCGCCTCGGCATCGGTGTAGAGCTGCTCGTACTCCTCGCGCAGGGCGTCGATGACCGGCAGGTCGCCGCCGTCCTCCGCGAGCGGCACCATCGCCTCCCACACGCGGTCGACGAGCTCGCGCAGCGGCGCGGGTACGTCGAGGCCGTCCCAGCCGACGCTCTGCCGACGCAGCTGCGGATCGACGAACGAGTCGATCCGCTCGGCCGCAGCCGGCTCAACGGCGTCCAGGCGGCTGATGTCCAGCTGCTGCCCCACGCGCGCAAGCTGCCCGCGCCAGTCGGCGAGCAGCGCGTCGTACCGAACGAAGACGCGTGCCGAGTCGCGAGTCTGCTGCTCGGTGCGCAACATGATGTTCAGCCAGCCGGCGGCGCGGCTCGCGTCGTTCTGCCAGGTGCCGTACCACTGACGTGCACTGGCCAGCACTTCGGTTGGTGGGCGCAACATCGTCGCGGACGACGGCGTGGCAGCGAGATCGCCGGCACAACGGCGCCACAGCGGCAGGAACCATGAGATCCGGGGATCTTTGATGACCACCTGCGGAGCGCCGACGAACTGGACGTCGAGCCACGAGCGCAGCTCCGCGAGGACGGCCTCGTCGGTCGCGCTCTTCGCTGTCGCGGCGAACGCTGCCGGGCGCGAGTCGATGGTGGTGACGCGACGTCTCTTCAGCTCGCGAGTGTGGAAGTCCACCACCCAACGTGGCTCGCTGAACCCGCGCGGGTTGGTGTCGTCAGCCGCCACTTCCGGCTGGGGCACGTGGAAACCGGCCTCGCGAAGGATGCCGGTGAAAGCGCTCGTCCCGCTCCGGCCCACACCGATGACAAGCAGGAGGTCGCGGCCGCTCGCGCTCAGAATGTGCCTCCCGTTCCCGGAAGCGCCGGCTTCTCCCCGAGCCACACCCGTCGTACGACGCGCTCGGCCGCCCGGCCGTCATCCCAGCTGCAGAACTCGCTGCGAAACTTCGCCCGGGCCGCCGAGGCCGCCGGGCTCCGGTAAGCCTCGTCGTCGAAGGCCGCGAACAGCTCCTCATCGGTGCGCGTCACGATGCCCGGGGGTTCGGCGACGATGTCGAAGTAGGTGCCTCTGCGGGTGCGGTACTCGTCCCAGTCGGGCGCGTGCACGATGATCGGCCGGTCCAGCACGCCATAGTCGAACATCACCGACGAGTAGTCGGTGACGAGGACGTCCGCGGCGAGGTAAAGCTGCTCGATCGACGGATGGTCGGCGACATCGAGCAGCCGACCGCGTTGGTGCAGATCGGAAAGCTCCGGGTCGTCACCGTAGGCGTAATGCGGACGGGCCATCAGGACCGCCCGCTCACCGAGCCGCTCGGCAAAGCGCGCAACGTCGGCGGTGGGCCGGAATCCGGGGTTGTACTCGCGGTGCGTCGGTGCGTAGAGCACCGCCAGCCGGTCGCCGATGCCCAGCTCGTCGCGCGCACGCCGGACATCGGTCGGCGTCGCGTTGGCGAGGATGTCGTTGCGCGGATATCCGTACTCGAGCATCTCGGCGTCGATCCCGTAGGCCGTGCGCCAGGCGCGCGACGAGTGGGCATTGCTCGAGATGCTGTAGTCCCACCGCGCGCATCGCGCAAGGAGCAGGTCGACGTCCTCTTCAGGTCGCGTGTCCGGCAAGTGCTCCTGATCGAGCCCCATCCGCTTCAGGGGCGTCCCATGATGGGTCTGCACGTGGATCTGGCCGTCGCGCTTCACGTAGTGGTCGGGGAAGTTGACGTTGTTGACGAAGTAACGCCCGCGGGCGAGGACGTCGAAGTACTCCTTCGTACGCGCGATGACATAAGGAACGCCGTCCGGCACCCAGGGCGCGGACCTCTTGGCGACCACCCAGACCCGGCGCATGTCCGGCACGAGCTCGCCGAGCTTGTCGTAGATCGCCCGCGGGTTGCAGGAGACTGCGCTGAACCAGTACGCCGCGAACACCGTCAGGTCGTCCTCGACCTGGAGTTCGCCCCGCCGTCGCTCGTAGTACCGGGCGAGACGCCTGCGCCGCTGCTCCTTCTCCTCCTCGGTGCGGCCGGACACCGGCTCGCCGCTGTGAATGCGCTGCATCCACAGCGGAGGAGGTGGGCCGGCGCGCGTGGGATCGTCCGGGCTCATGACCCGACCCACGTTAGCCGCTGCGCGGAACTCAGACCGGTAGGCCGAGCTGGCGAGCGATCAGGATCCGCTGGACTTCGCTGGTGCCCTCACCGATCTCGAGGATCTTGGCGTCCCGCCAGTGCCGGGCGACCGGATATTCGTTCATGAAGCCGTAGCCGCCGAAGACCTGCGTCGCGTCACGCGCGTTGTCGACCGCGATGGTCGAGGAGTAGAGCTTGGCGATCGCTGCTTCGCGCTTGAACGGCCGTCCTGCGGCCATGCGCGCGGCCGCGTCGTAGTAGGCGAGCCGGGCCACGTGCGTGCGCATGTCCATGTCGGCGATGCGGAACGCAACGGCCTGGTAGCCGCCGATCGGCTGACCGAATGCCTCGCGCTCCTTGGCGTAGCGCGTCGACTCGTCGACACACGCCTGGGCGAGGCCGACGGCCAGCGCGCTGATGGCGACCCGGCCCTCGTCGAGGGTGCTGAGGAACTGCCGGTAGCCACTGCCCCGCTCGCCCAGGATGTTGACCGCAGGGACGCGGCAGTCCGCGAGGACCAGCTCGCGCGTGTCCGACGCGTGCCAGCCGACTTTGGAGTACTTCGGCGCCACCCGGAACCCGTCGCGCGGCACCGGCACCATCAGGCTCGTCAGCTCCGGCTTGCCGTTGGACCGTTCACCAGTCCGGCACAAGACGGTGACCAGGGTAGTGATGTCGGTCCCGGAGTTGGTGATGAACGCCTTGCTGCCGTTGATGACCCAGTCGTCACCGTCGAGAGCTGCTTTGGTGCGCGGGTTGCCTGCATCCGAACCACCGCCCGGCTCGGTGAGGCCGAAGGCAGCCAGCGCCCGACCGGCACACAGATCGGGCAGCCATTCGCGCTTCTGCTCCTCGGTGCCGAACCGGTAGAGCGGCATGGAACCGAGACCGACCGCCGCTTCGAGGGTGATGGCGACCGACGAGTCCGCCCGGGCGAGCTCCTCGATGGCCAGGCACAGCGACAGGAAGTCCCCACCCATCCCGCCGTACGCCTCGGGGAACGGAAGCCCGAAAAGACCCATCTCCCCCATCTGTCGGACGATGTCGTAGGGGAACTCCTCTTCCCGGTCGAGCCGCTCCGCCTGAGGAGCCACGACCTCGCGGGCGAACTCCTCGACGGTCTTGCGGAGAGCCTCGTGCTCGTCGCTGAGCTGGAAGTCCATGTGGCGCAGTCTTCCATGTCGGTATCGTCGGGTGCCGTGGCCGCGGAGTACGTCAACCACCTCTACGAGAGGTTCCGCGGACTCCTGCACGAGCTCGCCAAGTTCGGCATCGTCGGGGCCTTGAACTACGTCCTCGACGTCGGCCTGTTCAACGTCCTGGTCACCAGCGGCGGGCTGCATGACAAGCCGCTGACGGCGAAGACGATCTCGACCGTCATCGCCGCGACATCGTCGTACTTCATGAACCGGCATTGGACGTGGCGCAACAAAGCACGGCGCGGAGTGTTGCGCGAGTACGGCACGTTCATCGTGCTCAGCGCCATCGCGTTGCTCATCACGCTTGGCTGTCTGGCTTTCGGCGAGTACGTGCTGGGGCAGGACTCACTGCTCGCGCGCAACATCTGGGGCAACATCGTCGGCGTCGGCCTGGCGATGGTGTTCCGCTTCTGGTCGTTCAAGCGGTGGGTCTTCCTCGCGCCGGAGCCGCAGAGCAGTGACGACGCGCTCCAGTCCGCTCTGGTGTAGCCGCCGTCCTCAGACCGGCGTCACGCCGTGCCGGCGCCGGGAGAACGTCCGATCCTTGGTGCGGTAGGCCGCGAACCGGCGTACGAGCTCGTCCCGTAGGTCCTCGGGCTCGACGATCGCGTCGACGACGAGCTCACTGGCCAGGCGGACGATGTCGATGTCGGCGTTGTATTCGTCACGCAGCTTCTGCACGTAGGCCGCGCGTTCGTCCTCGTTCTCGATCGCCTGGATGCGGTTGTAGTGCACGGCGTTGACAGCCGCCTCCGCGCCCATGACCGCGATCATTGCCGTCGGCAGTGCCAGCGTCGCGTCGGGTTCGAAGCCCGGCCCAGCCATCGCATAGAGCCCGGCGCCGTAAGCCTTGCGGACGATGACAGAGATCTTCGGCACGGTTGCCTCGGAGACCGCCGTGATCATCTTGGCGCCGTGCCGGATGATGCCCTCGCGTTCCACCGCGGTGCCGACCATGAAGCCGGGAACGTCGGCCAGGAAAAGAAGCGGCACGTTGAACGCGTCGCAGAGCTGGATGAACCTCGTCGCCTTGTCCGCCGAGTCGACGAAGAGCACACCGCCTTTGAACATCGGGTTGTTGGCGACGACGCCGACGACCTCTCCGTTCAGCCGGCCGAAGCCGGTGACGAGCTCGCGCGCCCACAGCGCGTGGATCTCGAAGAAGGTGTCCTCGTCGAGGATGGCCTTGGCATATCTGCGCATGTCGAAGGCTTGCCGCTCGCTCACCGGCACAAGCGCGCGCAAGTCGCCCTTGCCCGCCTCACGCGACTCTGTCACCGGTGGCTGCTGGGTCCAGTTGGACGGCAGGTAGGACAGATAGCGGCGTACGACGTCGATCGCCTCGGGCTCGTCCTTGCAGAGGAAGTGCCCCACGCCGGAGACCGACGTGTGCATCTTGGCGCCGCCCATCTCCTCGAGCGTCGTCTTCTCGCCGACCACCATCTCGACCATGCGAGCAGAACCGAGATACATCGACGCGTTGCCATCGACCATGGCGACGACGTCGCAGAACGCCGGGATGTAGGCACCGCCGGCAGCACTCGGGCCGAACAGCGCGCACACCTGCGGAATGCTGCCGGACGCCCGGACCTGCGTGTGGAAGATCTTGCCCGCGCCGCGGCGGCCCGGGAACATCTCGACCTGGTCGGTGATGCGGGCACCGGCCGAGTCGACGAGCCACACCATCGGAACGCTGGTGCGATAAGCGGTTTCGATGCTTCGGATGATCTTCTCGACGGTCCGGGCGCCCCACGAGCCGGCCTTCACGGTCGAGTCGTTCGCCATCAGGCAGACCGGCCGGCCATCGACCGTCGCCGTACCGGTGACGACGCCGTCCGCCGGGAGATCGCCCGCGAGGGCGTTGGCGTAAAGGCCGTCCTCGACGAAAGAGCCCTCGTCGACCAGCATCGCTATGCGCTCGCGGGCGAAGAGCTTGCCCTTGCCCTTGTTGGCGTCGTGATACTTGGGCGCGCCGCCGGCCAGCACCTGCTCGCGCAGGTCGCCCGGGTGCCGGTGGCCCGGCTCGTCGTCGGCCGGCGTGGTCGTTGATGGGTCGGACGTCACAGGCCAGCAGGGTAGTGGCCGTTAGGCTGCACGCCGATGGAAGCCCAGTTCTCGGTGGTCGTCCTCGCTGCCGGACGCGGCACGCGGTTGGGTCGACCGTTCCCGAAACCGCTCACCCGGCTGGCCAACGGCCACAGCATCATGCAGCTTCAGCTGCAACACCTTCGAGCTCTCGCCCGACCGCCGGTCTACATCGTGGTCGGGTTCAAGAAGGAGCTCATCATGGAGGACTTCCCGGACGAGGCCTTTCTCTACAACCCGGACTTCTCCGAGACCAACACGTCCAAGAGCCTGCTGCGCGCACTGGAACGGGTGCCCTCGGGTGGCGTCCTGTGGCTGAACGGCGACGTCGTGTTCGACCCACGCCTCCTCGATGAGCTGCGTCCCCGACTCGGCGGGCACGAGACGATGGTGTGCGTCAACCGGGCCGCCGTCGGCGAGGAGGAGGTCAAGTACGCCGTGGACCCCGACGGGTGGGTGCGCGAGCTCTCGAAAACTGTGGCTGAACCGCTGGGCGAGGCCGTCGGCATCAACTACATCGCCCAGCAGGACCGCGACCTGCTCGTGCGACACCTCGAACGGTGCGGCGACGACGACTACTTCGAGCGCGCCATCGAAACCGCAATTGCCGACGACGGCTTGCGCGTCCGGCCGGTCGACATCTCGGAGTTCGCGTGCATCGAGCTCGACGTCGAGGACGACCTCCGCCGAGCGAACTCGCTCTTCAACGACTAGCGCGCGGCGGTGCCCGTCTTCACTGACCCACCAGTGCTCGCGGGGCACCGCGGACTGGGTCGCGGCGTCGTGCGCGGGCACCGGGAGAACACTCTCGACTCGTTCTTGGCCGCCGTCGAATGTGGCCTGCGCTGGGTGGAGGTCGACGCACGTGTCACCTCCGACGGAGTGCTTGTCACGGCGCACTATCCGACGCTGGACGATGACCGGTTCTTCACCGACGTGCCCTACGCCGAGGCAGGTGAGCTGCTGCGGGTCGACGATCTGCTGGACGCACTTCCGGAACACGTGGGTGTGGATCTCGACATCAAGTCATCCGCCGAGGATGCGCTGCGCCAACGCGACGCGACGACGGCCGCGGCCGTGGGTCGGTTGGCGGCCAGGGAAGCACGGCGCCGGCCGGTGCTCATGACGTCGTTCGACCCGTCAGCCGTTCTCATTGCACGAGAGCATGCGCCCGCCGTGGCGGCCGGTTTGCTGACCTGGGTGCGCTTCCCGCTACGCAAGGCGATTCCCGCTGCCCGGCACCTGGGCCTGCAAGTGATCGCCGCGCATGTCGGCTCGTTCTCGGCCAACGAGACCGACACCGCACCGGTCCACCGCGAGGCGGCGTGGTCGGTCGATGTCGCACATCGCGCCGGATTGGAGGTCGTCGCCTGGTGCCCCAGCTCGGCCGAGATGCCCCTGATGCTCGAAGCAGGCGTCGACTGCCTGGTCGTCAACAACGTCCCCGAGGCGCTCGAAAGGCTGGCCGAGCTCACCGGCTGACACCGTGTCGTGCCCGAGTTTTACCGGTTGGTCGCCGTACGGTTGGCCGGTGAGTGCCGCAGCAGACTTCCCCATCTTTGCGACCATGGTCACCGACCTGTTGGATTCGCGTTCGCTCGCCGAGCAGCGGGCTGAGGAGCTCGACCGGCTTCTCGCCGAGGTCGAGGCGTTGCACGAGCCCGACTCGAACGGCGACTGTCCCACCTGCCTCACTGAGGCACCCTGCGTGACGTTCGGGCTGCTGCACCGCGACCTGACCTTCGAGCGGGCCTGCGTCAACGTCCGCGACCGCACGACGGTCGATCTGACCGCGATCGAGCAGCCGGACCGGCCGGTTGTCCCGCGGTTGGCAGCGCTTCTCGCGACGCCGAACCCGGCGATGGACCGCGCCTTCGCTGCGCTCATCGGCAAGAGCGTCGACCCGCCAAACGACTAGCGCCGACCGCGCTCCGCTTTGCCTAGCAAGGCCACCGTTGAGTGCGGCGGTTTTTAACACCCAGGGCCGCGTTGGTGGTTGAAAAACTCGCCCAAAACCGGGGTTGGTGGGGGTGCGGGGGG
>JAICMI010000136.1 GCA_025929315.1 Frankiaceae bacterium | reverse complement strand
TCGCCACCGGTGAGCTCGGTGCGCGCAACGGGGTCTACGTCACCAACGTCGAGAAGAAGATGGGCCTCAAGGTCTCGGCGACGTGTGAGGTGACCTTCGGCGACAAGGAGCCGGCGATCGGTTACCTCGTCGGTGAAGTGCACGACGGCATCGCGCAGATGTTCAACGTCATCGAGATGGCGCGCATGATGGTCGGCACCAAGGCGATCGCGACACTCTCGACCGGTTATCTCAACGCGCTCGACTACGCCAAGTCACGTGTGCAAGGCGCTGACATGACGCAGATGACCGACAAGACCGCCCCGCGCGTGACGATCACTCATCACCCGGATGTACGACGCAGCCTGCTGTTGCAGAAGGCCTACGCCGAAGGCATGCGCGCACTCATGATCTACGCGGCGGTGCAGCAGGACTCCGTGCTGATCGCCGAAGCCAATGGCGAGACCGACGAGGCAGCCGAGCGACTCAACGACTTGTTGCTGCCGTTGGTCAAGGGTGTCGGGTCGGAGCGTTCCTACGAGCTGCTTGGCTCGCAGTCGTTGCAAACACTGGGTGGATCAGGCTTCCTGCAGGACTACCCGATCGAGCAGTACATTCGCGACGCGAAGATCGACACGCTCTACGAAGGCACCACCGCGATCCAGGGCATGGACTTGTTCTTCCGCAAGATCGTGCGCGACCAAGGTCAGTCTCTCAACGCGTTGCTCGACGAGATCCGTCAGTTCGCCAACTCTGAAGCCGGCAACGGTCAGCTCAAGAACGAGCGCAACCTGCTGGCCAACGGGCTCGCCGACGTGCAGTCGATGGTGGGTGCTCTTGTCGGCTACCTCACGTCCACCGAAGACGACGTGCGCAACCTCTACAAGGTCGGCCTGAACACGACTCGCTTCCTGCTCGCGCTCGGCGATCTCGTGATCAGCTGGTTGCTGTTGCGCCAGGCCGAGGTGTCACTGACCGCGTTGACCGCAGGTGCGTCCCCGCGAGACATCGCGTTCTACGAAGGCAAGGTCGCTGCAGGCAAGTACTTCGCGCAGACGAGACTGCCGCTGCTGAGTGCCGAGCGCGTCATCGTCGAGGGGACCAACCTCGAGATCATGGACCTGCCTGAACTCGCGTTCTGACAACAAAAGTCGTCCGTTTCGTCACCCGATCGGCGGGTGTCACAAGGCGGCAGGCGGGTATCACATCTTCAGTCGAGAACCGGCGGTGTAGCCGGTCCTAAGGACAGGAGAAAAGACCATGGGTATCGGCGTCAGCATCTTCCTCATCGCCGTCGGCGCCATCCTGACGTTTGCCGTTCACGCCACGGTGTCAGGTGTGAGCATTCAGACCATCGGTGTGATCCTCATGATCGCCGGTGCGCTCGGCCTCATCGTCACGATGATGATCTTCGGCCCGCGCCGTCGTGCCGGTGGTGTCGTCGAGGAGCGCGTCGTAGACGATCGCCCGGCAACTTACTAAGCGCTTTCAGCAAAAGGCCGGCCCGCTTGCGCGGGCCGGCCTTTTTCGTGTCTAGGACCAGACGAGAAACAGGGACGGGTCGGCGAGCAAGCCGGCAACGTCGGCGAGGAACTGTGAACCGAGCTGGCCATCTACGAGACGGTGGTCGAACGACAGCGACAGCTGCGTCACCTTGCGCACCGCGAGCTCGCCATCGTGCACCCACGGCATGTCGCGGACCGCGCCGAAGCACAGGATCGCCGACTCGCCCGGGTTGATGATCGGCGTGCCGTTGTCCATGCCGAACACACCGACGTTTGTGATGCTGACGGTGCCCTGTTGCATGTCGGCAGGTGACGTGCGGCCGGCACGCGCCGTGTCGGTGAGCTGGTTGATGGCGCGTCCGAGCTCGGGCAGCGACAAGGACTCGGCGTGCTTGATGTTGGGCACGATCAGCCCCCGTGGCGTCGCTGCAGCGATGCCGAGGTTGACGTAGTGCTTGACCACGATCTCCTGTGCCGCGTCGTCCCAGGTCGCGTTGACGAGCGGGTTGCGCTTCACCGCGAGCAACAACGCCTTGGCCACGAGCAGCAGCGGTGAGACGCGCACGCCCTCGAAGTCCGGCAACGTGCGCAACCGGTTGACCATGTCCATCATCGGTGTGACGTCGATGGTCGTGAAGATCGTCACGTGTGGAGCAGTGAACGCTGACGCGACCATCGCGGCCGCCATCTGCTTGCGCACGCCCTTGATCGGGATGCGTTCCTCTCCGCCCGTTTCGGTCCCACTGCTGGCCGTTCGCGGCGTCGCCGAACCGTTGACGGCCTGCTCGACGTCGTCGCGGGTGATGGTGCCGTTGGGGCCCGTCGGCTGCACGACGGTGAGGTCGACCCCGAGGTCGCGTGCAAGCTTGCGCACCGGCGGCTTTGCCAGCACATGCAGCTCACCGCTGGGCGCGGCTGCGGCCAAGTCGGCAGCGTGCGCTCCGACGGCCGCTGCCGACACCCGCGCCGGTGGCTTGGGCGCGGGTGCGAACGGGGGCTCCGGAGCCGCCTTGCGTGCCCGACGCGTGAGCTTGCCGCTCTTGGGACCGGAGCCGACGAGGACCTCGATCTTCTCCTCGGTGCTGGCCTTGGGTGCCGGTCCGCCGAGGAGCCCGGGCTCAGCAGGAATCTGGGGCACCATGTCAGCCGCCGCCGCGACCTTGCTCTGCGCTGGCTCGACCGCGCTTCCGGCCGCCACCGGCTCGCCGGACGGATCGGTGTCGAACGTGATGATCGGCACGCCGACGTCGACGGTTTCGCCCTCAGCGTGATGCAGCTCGGTCACGACGCCGGCATAGGGCGAGGGGATCTCGACCGCGGCCTTGGCGGTCTCGACCTCGACGATCGGCTGGTTCAGAGTCACGGTGTCACCTGGCTGCACGAGCCACTTGAGGATCTCGCCCTCGGTGAGCCCCTCGCCCAGGTCGGGCAGCTTGAAGTCTTTGTACGACGGCATGCGGATCCCTAGTAAGCGAGCGAGCGGTCGACGGCGTCGAGGATGCGGTCGAGGTCGGGCAGGTAGTCCTCCTCGATTCGCGAGGTCGGGTAGGGCGTGGAGAAGCCCGTCACCCGGAACACCGGTGCCTCCAATGAGAAGAAGCACTTCTCACTCACCCGCGCCGCGATCTCGCTGGACAGCGACGCATAGGTCGGCGCCTCACACACCACGATGGCGTGCTGAGTCTTGGTGACGCTGTCGATGACGGTCGGCCAGTCGATCGGCGACAACGCCCTGAGGTCGACGACCTCGAGGCTGCGACCTTCGGTCTCAGCTGCGGCAGCGGCTTCGAGACAGGTCTTCACCGAAGGCCCGTAGGTGATCACGGTGGCGTCAGTGCCCGACCGTACGACGGCGGCGTCCCACAACTCGCGCGACGCGGTGACGGTGTCGACGTCGGCCTTGTCCCAGTAGCGCCGTTTGGGCTCGAAGAACACGACGGGATCGTCGTTCGCGACCGTCTGCTGGATCATCCAATAGGCGTCGACCGGGTTGGAGCAGGTGACGACCTTGAGGCCCGGGGTGTGGCAGAAGTAGGACTCGGGCGACTCGCTGTGGTGCTCGACCGCGCCGATCCCGCCGCCGTACGGAATGCGGATCGTGATCGGCAGCTTCACGTGACCGGCGGACCGGTAGTGCATCTTGGCGACCTGGCTGACGATCTGGTCGAACGCGGGAAACACGAACCCGTCGAACTGGATCTCACAGACCGGCCGAAAGCCGCGGATGGCGAGGCCGACCGCGGTGCCGATGATGCCCGACTCGGCGAGCGGCGTGTCGATGACCCGGTCCTCGCCGAAGTCCTTCTGCAGGCCGTCTGTCACGCGGAAGACGCCGCCGAGCCGGCCGACGTCCTCGCCCATGATGATGACCTTGGAGTCGTCCTCGAGGGACTTGCGCAGGCCTTCGTTGAGTGCCTTGCCAAGAGTGAGCGTCGCCATCACCGCGCCGCCTCGAACGAGGCGAGGTAGGTGGCGAGCTGCTCGCGCTCCTCGTCGAGCAACGACGAGCCGCCGGCGTAGACGTGATCGAAGAGCGTGATCGGGTCGGGATCGGCGAGCGCGAGGCAGCCGGCACGGATGTGCGCAGCCAGCTCGTCGGCCGCCTTGTCCACCTGGTCGAAGAACTCGCCGTTGCCCATCCCGCTGCGGGACAGGTAGGCCTTCATGCGCTCGATCGGGTCCTTGAGCTTCCAGGTCTCGAGCTCGGCTGCGAGCCGGTAGCGGGTCGGGTCGTCGGACGTCGTGTGCGGCCCCATGCGGTAGGTGAACGCCTCGATGAGCGTCGGGCCGCTGCCCTCCCGCGCGCGCTCCAGCGCGGCCTCGGTGACGGCACGCACCGCCAGGACGTCGTTGCCGTCGACGCGTACGCCGGGAAAGCCGAACCCGCGGGCGCGCTGGTAGAGCGGGATGCGGCTCTGCCGCTCGAGCGGCTCGGAGATGGCCCACTGGTTGTTCTGGCAGAAGAACACGATCGGCGCCTGGAACACGCTCGCCCAGACGAACGCCTCGTTGACGTCGCCCTGGCTGGACGCGCCGTCGCCGAAGAACGCCATCGCCGCCCCGTCGGCACCGTCGCGCTGGATGCCCATCGCGTAGCCGGTCGCGTGCAAGGTCTGCGAGCCGATGACGATCGTGTAGAGCTGGAAGCCCTTGTCGCGCGGATTCCAGCCGCCCTGGTTGACGCCGCGGAACAGGCCCAGCAGCGTCACCGGGTCGACGCCCTTGCAGTAGGCGACGCCGTGCTCGCGATAAGTCGGGAACGCAAAGTCTCGTTCGGTCAGTGACCGGCCCGCGCCCACCTGGGCGGCCTCCTGGCCGAGCAGACTCGCCCACAGGCCGAGCTCGCCTTGACGTTGCAGGGCCGTCGCTTCGGTGTCGATGCGCCGGACCATGACGAGGTCCCGATACAGCCCGCGGTAGGCCTCCTCGTCGAGGTCCAGGGAGTAGTCGGGGTGCTCGACCCGCTCGCCTTCGGGCGTCAGGAGCTGGACGAGCTCCGGGCCCTCGGACGGCTGGACAGCTTGGACGGATAGCGCAGACGCGGTGGCGGCGCCTTTGCCGCCACCAGGGGCGCGCGACATGAGCCGCTCCTCTGGTGTGTGCAGTTGTGGGTTCTGGCTGGTCGAGCAGGTGACGAGCCTCGCTCGTCGCGCTCCATCGTCGCAGACCTCAACCGCAAGGGTCCATGTGCGACGTCAGTGCTTCGCGGCCTTCGCCGCTTGCTTGGCCGCCAGCTCGGCTTGTTTGGCCAGGTCGTGCGCGGCCTTCTCGGCCTGCTTTTCGGCGTCATGGGCGGCCTTGTCCGCCTGCTTCTGGGCGTCGTGGACGGCCTTCTCGGCCTGCTTCTGCATCGCACGCGCGAGGTTCTGAGCGTCTCGCTCGGCCTTCGCTGCCGCTTTGGCTGCGTCCTTGTCGGCCTTGTCGCCCGCCACCGGGCGGACCGCCGGCGTCGAGACGACCGGCGCCTGGACGGTCGGCGTCTGAACCGTAGGCGTCTGCACGGCCGGGGTCACCGGATGAGTCGGGTGGACCGGGTGGACCGGGTGGGCTGGGTGCATGGGCGGCACGGGGTGCACCGGGCGCGTGCGGTGCGCCGGTCGGGCCGAGTGGACGATCGCCGGCTTCGCCGCTGCGGCAGGCGCCTGGATGACCGCAGCAGGTGGCGGGGCGGGCGCGGACGGCGCCGCGGGCGTCGGCCGGGGTGTCTTCTTGGGGACGGTGACGATCGCGGAACCCGGACGCAGCTGCTGATCGGGCACGACGCCGATGGCGCGTTGCGCGGTTGACCCGCGCCAAACCGACAGCCCGGCACCGACCACGACCCCCACGGCGAGCGAGGCAAGAGCCGCGAGCGCGACCACGGCCAGGAGGCCCATGGATGGCGCCGACCGTGCGAACCGCACCGGCCCTCCTCCGCTTGCCGTTAGTACCTAGAGTACCCATCCGATTACGGATGGTGTCCACCCAGATCAGGACAGTTCGCCACAAGCGAGCGAACTCCTCCCCGCCGCGTTACCCTCCGCCGTGATGGCGGACTGGCTGGTGTGGCTGATCGCGGCCGGTGTGCTCGCCGCCGCCGAGGTCCTCACGCTCACCCTCGTGCTCGGCATGCTCAGCGTGGCTGCGGTGGGCTCGGCCCTCATCGCCGCGCTCGGAGCACCTGCCGCCGCTCAGGTCGCGGTGTTCGCCGGGGTCGCGGTCCTGCTGCTGGCACTGGTACGGCCCGTCGCTCGTCGCCACCGGCACATGCCGGCCTCGATCCGGACCGGCACCGATGCGCTCGTCGGCAAGCGCGGGACGGCCGTGACGGAGATCACCACCCACGGCGGGCAGGTCCGCATCGGCGGCGAGGTCTGGAGTGCCCGGACCTACGACGAGAGCCACGTCGTGGCCGCCGGAGCGCCCGTCGACATCGCCCAGATCGACGGCGCGACCGCCGTCGTCCTTCCGTTGGAGTTGCCGTGACTGCAGCCCTCGTGGCCGTCATCGTCGTCGCTGTCGTCGTACTGGTGACGCTCG
>JAICMI010000079.1 GCA_025929315.1 Frankiaceae bacterium | reverse complement strand
CTGCTCGACCGCCGCGTCGAGATCACCGGCCCGACCGACCGCAAGATGCTGATCAACGCGCTCAACTCAGGCGCCAAGGTCTTCATGGCCGACTTCGAGGACGCCAACACCCCGACCTGGCACAACATGGTCCAGGGTCAGATCAACCTGACCGACGCGATCGAGCGGCGCATCGACTTCACCTCGCCCGAAGGCAAGGACTACAAGCTCAAGGACGAGGTCGCCACGTTGATGCCGCGCCCGCGCGGCTGGCATCTGCCCGAGAAGCACTTCCTCGTCGACGACAAGCCGATGAGCGGCTCGCTGTTCGACTTCGGCTTCTTCTTCTTCCACAACGCGCAGCGGCTCCTCGACAAGGGCACCCGGCCCTACCTCTACTTGCCCAAGATGGAGTCGCACCGCGAAGCGCGGTTGTGGAACGACGTCTTCACTCACGCCGAGAAGACTTTGGGAGTGCCGCACGGCACCGTGCGTGCGACCGTGCTGATCGAGACGATCCCGGCTGCGTTCGAGATGGACGAGATCCTCTACGAGCTGCGCGACCACTCCTACGGTCTCAACGCCGGTCGCTGGGACTACATGTTCTCGATGATCAAGACGTTCCGCGACCGTGGCGAGGAATACCTGCTGCCAGACCGCAACAGCGTCACGATGACGGTGCCATTCATGCGTGCCTACACCCAGCTGCTCGTGCAGACGTGCCACAAGCGCGGCGCGTTCGCGATGGGCGGCATGGCCGCGTTCATCCCGAGCCGCAAGGACGCCGAGGTCAACAAGGTCGCGCTCGAGAAGGTCACGGCCGACAAGCAGCGCGAGGCCAACGACGGCTTCGACGGGACCTGGGTCGCGCACCCCGACCTCGTGCCGGTCGCCATGGCCGAGTTCGACAAGGTGCTCGGCGACAAGCCCAACCAGCGCGACAAGCCCGTCTCCGACGTCGTCGTCACCGCCGACCAGTTGCTCGCCGCCAAGGAGACTCCCGGCGACATCACCGAGGCGGGGCTTCGTACCAACGTCGATGTCGGCATCCGCTACATCGAGTCGTGGCTGCGGGGCAATGGTGCGGCGGCGATTCACAACCTCATGGAGGACGCGGCTACGGCCGAGATCTCCCGTTCGCAGATCTGGCAGCAGGTGCACGCCAACGCGACGCAGACAGACACGGGCCAGCAGGTGACGGCCGATCTCGTGCGCAAGGTTGCCGATGAGGAGATCGACAAGATCCGTGCGGAGATCGGCTCGGACACATTCGACGCCGGTCGCTGGAAGGAAGCCCGCGACATCTTCGAAGAGGTTGCGCTCGCCGACGACTTCGCCGACTTCCTGACGCTGCCTGCCTACGAGCGGCTCGATTGACGCTCGCTGCGCTCGCCAGCGATTTCACGCGCGTACTTGGTGACGACTCCGTCATCACCGAGCGCGCGGCGCTGCGTACCTACGAGTGCGACGGCCTGACTGCCTACCGCTGCATTCCAGGTCTTGTCGTGCTGCCGCGGACGACGGCCCAGGTTTCCTACGTCGTACGGCGCTGTCACGAAGAAAGCGTGCCGTTCGTGGCCCGCGGCTCCGGGACGGGGCTGTCCGGCGGCGCGCTGCCGATGGAGACCGGCGTCCTGATCGTCATGTCACGCATGACCAACGTGCGTGCCGTGGACATCGAGGACGAGCGGGCGGTGGTCGAGCCGGGCGTGGTCAACCTCGAGCTGAGCCGCCGTGCTGCTCCGCACGGGTATTTCTATGCGCCCGACCCGTCGAGCCAGCAGGTGTGCTCGATCGGCGGCAACGTCGCGGAGAACTCCGGGGGAGCCCACTGCCTCAAGTACGGCTTCACCGCACATCACGTCACCGGACTCGAGGTCGTGCTGCCGGACGGAACGGTCGAGAAGCTCGGCGGCTACGCGCCGGACCCGGTCGGCTATGACCTCATCGGTGCGTTCGTCGGCAGCGAGGGCACCCTCGGGATCGCGACCGAGGTGACCGTCCGGCTCATGCGCGCGCCGGAATCCGTGCGCACGTTGCTCGCGGCCTTCCGCACGATGGATGACGCCGGTGCGGCGGTGAGCGCAATCATCGGCGCCGGCATCCTGCCCGCGGCCATCGAGATGATGGACGCGCTCTCGATCGAGGCCGCCGAGGCGGCGGTTGCGTGCGGCTACCCCGCAGGTGCGGGTGCGGTGCTCATCGTCGAGCTGGACGGGCCGGCCGCACAGGTCGAGGCGGACGGGAGTGCGGTCGAGGACCACTGCAGCGCCGCCGGTGCGTTCGAGCTGCGGCTCGCGGTCGACGATGCGGAGCGGGCGCAGGTGTGGCGTGGCCGGAAGTCGGCCTTCGCCGCGGTGGGTCGGATCAGCGCCGACTACATCGTCCAGGACGGTGTCGTCCCGCGGACCGCGCTGGCGGAGGTGCTCGGCGACATCGCGGCACTCGCGTCGTCGACGGGCATCCGCGTCGCAAACGTCTTCCACGCCGGTGACGGCAACCTGCACCCGTTGGTGCTCTTCGACGAGTCCAAGGGTGAGACAGAACGCGCCGAAGAAGTGTCGACGCGCATCCTCGAGCTCTGCCTCGAGCATGGCGGTTCGATCACTGGTGAGCACGGTGTCGGCCACGACAAGAAGAAGCAGATGAGCCGCATGTTCACCGCTGACGACCTCGACGTCATGCAGCTCGTGCGATGCGCGTTCGACCCGGCCTCGTTGTGCAACCCCGGCAAGGTGTTCCCGACGCCACGACTGTGCGGCGAACGACCGGGCCGACGTACCGGTGCGCACCCGTTGCAGGAGGCGGGCGTCGCCGATGTCTTCTGACGCGGTGACCGTGACGCCGGAGTCGACGGCCGACCTCGCCGACGCCATGCGCGCCGTCGAAGCGGACGACGCTCGCGTCAGCATCCGAGGTGCCGGGACCAAGCAGGGCTGGGGCGCCCTCAGTCGCGAGACGTCCGTTGTCATCGAGACGACCCGGCTCGCGCGAGTCATCGAGCACGCGACGGGCGACCTCGTCCTGACGGTCGAGGCGGGCGCGCGACTGACCGACGTACAGAACGCTGTTGCCGCGCACGGTCAACGGCTCGCCCTGGACCCTCCGGAGCGGGATGCCACGATCGGCGGCGTCGTCGCCAGTGCGGCGAGCGGACCGTGGCGGCTTCGTTACGGCACCCCGCGTGACCAGCTCATCGGCATCACCGTCGTCCTCGCGGACGGCACCATCGCCAAGTCCGGCGGCAAGGTGGTCAAGAACGTCGCCGGTTATGACCTGGGCAAGCTCTTCACCGGCTCCTTCGGCACTCTCGGCGCGATCGCGTCCGTCACGGTCAAGCTGCAACCGATTCCGCCGGCAATGCGAATCGTGTCGGTGGCCGCCGACGAACCGGGAGCGGTCTGGGCTGCTGTCGCTCGCTCGACGGCTGAACCGACCGCGGTCGAGTGGGACGGTCGGACCGTGCACGTCCTCGTCGAAGGTGCGCATGCGGCGGTCGAGGCGATCGCATCGACTCTCGCCGGCTCACTCGGTACGACGACGATCACCGACACGCTCCCGGCGACCTTCGGTGCCCGACCCTGGAGCCCGGGCGAGATCGGCATCAAGCTGACGCACCGGCTGTCCGCACTCGATACGGCGGTCGCTGCCCTACGCCGTGAGCTGCCGGGTGCCCGGTTGTCCGCACATGTCGGTAGCGGCGTTGTCTGGGCAGGTTGGCCCGTTGCTGACGTCGCCTCGGCTCGCGCGGCGGTCGAGGCACTGAGAACCGTCGGGTCAACCGTCGTCGTCGATGCGCCGTTCGAGGTCAAGCAAGCGGTCGATGTGTGGGGACCTGTTGCAGCAGTCTCGTTGATGCGACGGATCAAGGACCAGTTCGATCCCGATCACCGACTCAACCCGGGCAGGTTCGTCGATGGCATCTGAGTTCAAGGAGCTGCTCGACGACTGCGTGCACTGCGGCTTCTGCCTGCCGACGTGTCCGACGTACCTGCTCTGGGGCGAGGAGATGGACTCGCCGCGCGGTCGCATCTATCTCATGGAGAAGGAGCTCGAGGGCGAGCCGCTCGACGACACCATGGTCCGTCACTTCGACCAGTGCCTCGGTTGCATGGCCTGCGTGACGGCATGTCCGTCCGGCGTGCAGTACGACCGGCTCATCGAGGCGACTCGATCCAAGGTCGAGCAACGTCATCGGCGCACGCTGCGCGACCGTGCACTTCGCGCGCTGATCTTCCGGACGTTCCCTTATCCGAAACGGCTTCGCGCACTGCGACCACTGTTTCGTGCCTACCAGGCGAGTGGAGGCCCTCGTCTCGCCGCCCGCGTGCGCCTGCCTGCATCGCTGGCCGCGATGGAGCGCATGCTGCCACCGCTGACCGATCCAGTTGCCGTGGCCGAGGTGACGCCGGCGAAGGGTGACCGGCGCGCGCGCGTCGGCGTCCTGCTCGGGTGTGTGCAGCGGGAGTTCTTCTCCGACGTCAATGCCGCGACGGTGCGTGTGCTCGCAGCTGAAGGTTGCGAGGTCGTTGCGCCCTCGGTCCAAGGTTGTTGCGGTGCGCTGTCGTTGCACATCGGACGCGAAGTCGAGGCGATCGGCTTTGCCAAACACTTGATCGCGACCTTCGAAAGGCTCGATGTCGAGCATGTCGTCGTCAACGCCGCCGGTTGCGGGTCGGCGATGAAGGGCTACGGCTGGCTGTTGCGCGACGAGAAAGGCTGGGCAGATCGCGCGGCCGCGTTCGCGGCCAAGGTCGTCGATGTCAGCGAGTTCCTGGTGGCGCTCGGTCCACGCGCGACGCGGCACCCGGTGCCCGTGACGGCCGCCTACCACGATGCCTGTCACCTCGGCCACGCCCAGGGCATCCGTGCCCAACCCCGCGCGCTCCTCGCCGGCATTCCTGGCCTCGACCTCCGCGAGATCGCCGAAGCCGAGATCTGCTGCGGTTCAGCCGGCGTCTACAACATGTTGCAGCCCGAGCCGGCCCTGGCATTGGGTGACCGCAAGGCCGCCAACGTCGCCGCGACCGGCGCGGAGGTCCTCGTCACGGCAAATCCCGGCTGTCTCATGCAGATCCGCAACGCGCTCGACCGTGCCGGCACCCCCATGCGACTGGCGCATCCGATCGAGCTGCTGGCCGAGTCGATCCTCGAACAGGACAACGTCACCACATAGGGAGACTAGGTTCGGAGGAGTGACTTCAGCCGACCTCGCCATCGTCGTCGAGGACCTCAAGAAGACGTTCACCGCACGTCGCAAGAGCGCGCCGGTCGAAGCGCTCCGTGGGATCGATCTCGCCGTCAACAAGGGCACCGTCCTCGGTGTTCTCGGACCCAACGGTGCAGGCAAGACCACCGCCGTGCGCATCCTCACGACACTGCTGCAGCCGACGAGCGGGCGTGCGTTCGTGCAGGGGCGCGACGTCGTCAAGGAAGCAGCCAAGGTCCGCGAGCTGATCGGGCTGACAAGTCAGGCGACCGCGATCGTCGACGAGCTCACCGGTCGGGAGAACCTCGAGATGATGGGCCGGCTGCACCACATGCCGCGGGCGACCGCCCTCGCCCGGGCTGACGAGCTCTTGGTGCAGTTCGACCTGGCCGACGCCGGTGACCGCACCGCCAAGACCTACTCCGGCGGCATGCTCCGCCGGCTTGACCTTGCTGCGAGTCTCGTCTCGCATCCGGACGTGTTGTTCCTCGACGAGCCGACGACCGGACTCGACCCGCGCAGCCGGCTCGCCATGTGGGAGGTCATCCGCGCGCTGGTGGCGTCGGGTACGACGCTGCTGCTGACGACGCAATATCTCGACGAAGCGGACGAGCTCGCCGACGAGATCGCGGTCATCGACCACGGGCTGGTCATCGCCGCGGGCACCTCCGACGAGCTCAAGGGTCGGGTCGGTGGCGACATCATCGAGTTCACCGTGCCCGACCGCGAGCAGCTGGCAGCTGCTCGGCGAGCGGTCGAGTCGATGGCCGATGGCGGCCCGCCGGTGGTCGACGATGCAGCCGGGCGAGTTTCCGTACGGGTGGGCTCGGCTGGTTCTGAGGCCCTCGTCGAGACCGTACGACGTCTCGACGCTGCCGGCGTCACGTCAGCCGGCCTGGCGCTGCGCCGACCGTCGCTCGACGACGTCTTCCTGGCGTTGACCGGTCATGCGGCCGAGCAGACCGAGCAGAGCGAGGAGGTCGCCTCATGAGCAGCATTGCCTGGGCCGCGAGCGACACGTGGGTGCTGACCAAGCGCAACTTGACCATCTGGGCGCGCGTTCCGGCCTACCTGGTGTTCACCGTCGTCCAGCCCACGATCTTCACCCTGCTCTTCCGCTATGTGTTCGGAGGCGCCATCCCGACGAAAGGGTTCCCGGGCGGCTACGTCGACTACCTGCTGCCGGGCGTCATCGGCCAGACCGCGGCATTCGCCACCATGGGGACGGCGATCGCACTCGCCATCGAGGCGCAGAAGGGCGTCATCGACCGGCTGCGGGTGATGCCGATCGCGCGGTCGGCCGTGCTCACCGGCCGGCTCGCTGCCGACGGGATTCGCATGTTGATCACTGTGTTGGTGATCGTCGGCGTCGGATACGCGGTCGGGTTCCGGTTCCACAACGGCGTGGGTTCTGCCGTCGCGATGATCGTGCTCGCCGAGGCCTTCGGCCTCACGCTGTGCGTCGTCTCCCTGTTCATCGGGCTCGCGTTGCGTCAGGAAGAGGCGGTGCAGGCCTTCGGCATGATCTGGCTGTTCCCGCTGACCTTCGTGTCGTCCGCGTTCGTGCCCGTTGCCACCATGCCGGGCTGGCTGCGCGCGTTCGCGGTCAACCAGCCGATCACCCATGTGATCAACGCCTTGCGCTCGCTCGCGCTGGGCACTCCGATGGGCGACAACCTCTGGCTTTCACTGGTCTGGATGCTCGGCGCGTTGGCGGTCTTCATGCCGCTGGCCGTGCGCGTCTACAAGCGCGTGTCCTGAGTCCTGATCGTCGTGTCGCTGGCTTAGGCTCAAAGACCTTCCATGAGCGCTCAACCTTCCTTCAGCATGCCCGCGTTGCCCTTGCGCACGTGGCAGCGCGCCGCGCTGACGGCGTATCACGAGGCCGATCGATCCGACTTCCTGGTTACAGCAACGCCCGGCGCCGGTAAGACCACATTTGCTCTCGCGGTCGCACAGACGCTCCTCGCTCGCCGGGTCATCGATCGGGTCGTGGTCGTGTGCCCGACCGACCACCTGCGCACCCAGTGGGCCGATGCGGCCAACCGCATGGGGATCGAGCTCGACCCGACGCTGTCCAACGCCGTCGGTCCCGTCCGGCCCGGCTTGCGCGGTTATGTGACGACCTACGCGCAGATCGCCAGTGCGCCGCGACGGCACCGCGCCAGCATCTCGGCCAAGCGGTCGCTCGTCGTACTCGACGAGATCCACCACGCCGGGGACGGGTTGTCCTGGGGCGATGCGGTCGCCGATGCGTGCGACCCGGCGCGGCGGCGGTTGTCGCTCACGGGCACGCCCTTTCGCACCCGCCCGGACGAGCGGATCCCGTTCGTCCGGTACGACGACGACGGCAGCGGTGGTCTCACCAGCAGCGCGGACTTCACCTACGGCTACGGGCACGCACTCGCTGACCGCGTCGTGCGGCCGGTCGTGTTCGCGGCCTACTCGGGTGTCTCCCGGTGGCGCAACAGCGCCGGCGAGGTCGTCGCGGAAGCACTCAGCGAGGCTGCGACGAAGAAGAGCGAAGCGGCTGCCTGGAAGACCGCGCTCAGTCCGACCGGTCGATGGGTGCCGCACGTGATCGCCGCGATGGACGAGCGGCTCACGCACCTACGGGCCCACGGCATGCCGGACGCGGCCGGACTCGTGCTCGCCTCCGACCAGGACGACGCGCGTGCTTACGCGCAGATCGTCGAGCGCGTCACCGGGCACAAGCCCGCGCTGATCCTGTCCGACGACCCGACCGCCAACAAGCGCATCAAGGAGTTCACCGACTCCACCGACCGCATCGCGGTGTGCGTGCGCATGATCAGCGAAGGCGTCGACGTCCCGCGGGCCGCGTGCTTGGCGTGGCTGACGTCGTACCGGACTCCGCTGTTCTTTGCGCAGGCGGTCGGACGCGTGGTCCGCGCACGAGGGGGCCACGAGTCCGCGACGGTGTTCCTGCCGGCAGTGCGCCCCCTGCTCACTCTTGCTGCCGAGATGGAGGCCGAGCGCAACCACGTGATCCCGCCACCGGCGCCCGGCAACGATCTCCTCGACTCGCTCGACCTCGAGGTTCCGGACGAAGTGCTCGGCAACGCCTTCGAAGCGCTCGAGAGCGACGCGGAGTTTGCCCACGTCCTCCATGGCGGCCGGGCGGTCGTGGCCGACGACCACGATGACATCAGCGCCGATGACGCGGACTTCCTCGGCCTGCCAGGGCTGCTTTCGCCCGAGCAGACGGCGTCGCTCCTGGCGCGGCGTGACCGCGACATCCGTCGCCGGGCCGGCGCCGCCGTTGCCGCCGCCGACGACGAACCCGAGCCGGAGGAGCTTGCTGGCTACCAGCAGGTGGCCGCGTTGCGTCGACAGCTCTCCGCGATGGTCTCCGCCTATGCGCTCGCATCCGGGCGTCCGCACGGCGCGATCCACGCCGAGCTGCGCCGCCGGACCGGCGGACCTCCCACGCCGATGGCAAGTGTCGAGCAGCTCCAGGCGCGTATCGCTGCCATGCAGAAGCTCTGACGCACGGCGTGTCGGGTCGGCGCGGTGCGCAAATGCCGCGACGATGGGTCATGTGACAGCCGCCGTCGAGCTGCCGACGACCGCTGTCGTCGTACGCCTCAACGACGTCACGGTTCGACGCGGCGACTCCACGTTGCTGCGCGACGTCTCATGGACGGTGCGCGCCGACGAGCGCTGGGTGGTCCTCGGGGCCAACGGCGCGGGCAAGACGACGCTGCTGCAAGTTGCGGGCGGCACCATCCGACCCGACCGGGGACACGTCGACTTGCTCGGAGAGTCACTCGATGAGGCGGATCTCGACGATCTGCTGCCCCGGGTCGGCTTTGCCAGTGCCGCACTGGCTGACCGGCTGCCCGCCGACGAGCGGGTGCTCGACGTCGTGCTCACCGCGAGCTACGCGACCGTACGACGCGCGGCCGAGCGCTACGACTCCGTCGACGAAGTGCGCGCACGCACGCTGCTCGCCCAGGTCGGCTGCCGCGAGCTGGTCGAGCGTCGCTTCGGAACCGTGTCCGAAGGTGAGCGCAAGCGGGTGCAGCTCGCACGCGCGCTGATGACCGACCCGGAGATCCTGCTGCTCGACGAGCCGGCTGCTGGGCTGGATCTGGGCGGCCGCGAGGCGCTGCTGCGCACGATGAGCCGGCTCGCCGCCGACGACACCGCGCCGGCGCTCGTCCTGGTGTCCCATCACGTCGAGGAAGTCCCCGCCGGGTTCACCCATGTGCTGATGCTGCGCGAGGGCGAAATCGCGGCCGCGGGACCGCTCTCGGAGGTCATGCGGTCGGCCAACCTCTCAGCCTGTTTCGGGCTGCCGCTCCGCATGTATCGCCATGGTGAGCGTTACACCGCTCGAGCGGCGCTCGTCCGCCTGCCCTGAGTCCTCACTCGGCTATCGGGGACAATTGATCCCGTGTTGCCGGTTGTCCTGCTCTCGCATCGGGGACCGGCCACCTTTCGCCGGACCCGTTCCGGCCTGACCCTCAAGCGTGGCGCGGGCGGCCTCGTGACTGCGTTGATGGGCCTGGCCGAGCACCTCGATGACGCCGTCTGGGTGTGCGCCGCGGCCAGTCCCGCCGACGCCCTGATCGCCTTCGAGCACGAGGGTCACAGCATCGAGATCGGCTTCTCGCCCGAGCTGCACGTCGTCGAGGAGGACGACACGGCGGTGGGCCCGTCGGTGAACGTCCGTTACGTCGAGGTGGACAAGCACCGGCATTCGCAGTTCTACACGCAGATCGCCAACCCGCTGCTCTGGTTCGTCCAGCACGGCCTCTACGGCCTCGCCAACGATCCGGAGTTCACCGCGGACACGCACAAGGCCTACGAGGACGGTTACGTCGTCGTCAACGAGCAGTTCGCTGACGCCGTCGTCGAAGAGGTCGAGCGTGTCGGCGGTCGCGCTGTCGTGATGC
Source organism: Frankiaceae bacterium (assembly GCA_025929315.1). Taxonomy (GTDB): domain Bacteria; phylum Actinomycetota; class Actinomycetes; order JAFAQI01; family JAFAQI01; genus DATBDO01. Next base: position 2,668 of record JAICMI010000079.1, on the reverse strand, counting down.
TGCAGGACTACCACTTCTATCTCGTCGGCAACTCCGTGCGAGCGCGTTGCCCGGACGCGATCATCAGCCACTTCGTACACATCCCGTGGCCGGGTCCGGACGGGTGGCGCGTGCTTCCGGTGCAGATGCGTGACGGGATGCTCCGTGGTCTGCTCGGCTGCGACGTGGTGGCGTTCCACACCCGTCGGTCGGCGCGCAACTTCCTCTCGTGTGCGCAGGAGATGCTCGACCTGTCCGTCGACTTCCAAGCGATGACAGTGACGGTGCCCACGTCCCGCGGCGGCACGCGCAAGGTGGCCGCGCGGTGGTATCCCATCTCCGTCGACGTCGAGTCCGTGGAGAAGCTGGCGGCCAGCGAGGAGGTCGCGGCACATCGCCAGGTCATCGAGCAGCTGCATCTGAACGACGGCCATCGACTGATCGTGCGGGTCGACCGCACCGACCCGTCGAAGAACATCGTGCGCGGGTTCCGCGCCTTCGGCTTGATGCTCGACCAGCACCCTGACCTGCGCGGTCAGGTGACGTTCCTCGCGTCGCTGATGCCGAGCCGTCAGGACGTGCCGGAGTACGCCGACTATCTCGCCCAGGTCGGCGCCGTCGTCGCGGAGGTCAACGCCCGGCATCACGGCGAGGGCTGGCAGCCGATCGACATACGCCTGCAGGAAGACCTGGCCTTTGCGGTGGCGTCGTACCAGCTGGCCGACGTCCTCGTCGTCAACGCCGTGAACGACGGGATGAACCTGGTGGCCAAGGAGGCCGTCCTCGCCAACTCGCGCGACGGTGTGCTGCTTCTGTCGGAGAACACGGGAGCGCACGACGAGCTGGGTGACTTCGCGCTGACCGTGCATCCGTTCGACCTGCAGCAGCAGGCCGACGCGATGTATGAGGCACTGACGATGGACCGGGCCGACCGGGCCAAGATGCTCGCCGCGGCCGCAGACCGGGTCACGAAGAACGACGTCGGCCAGTGGCTCCGCAACCAGCTGTCCGACCTGGAAGGCCTGATCGACTAGCTCTGGCGAAACGCGGCCCTAGTTCTCAGGGCCGCGAGGGCAAGGCCGCACTGAGCGCCGCGTGCTTCGCACGCAAGCGAGGGAGAACGCGGCCCTCGTGAGTCTGAGAGCTAGGGGGCGCCGAGGACGCCTTCGTCGTCGCGTATCTCGGCGGCGACGGCCCGGAGCTCTTTGGCGTGCATCCGGCCGTGGTGAGCACAGAAGACGAGGTCCCCGCCGCCGGGCAGCAAGGCCCGGATGACCGCGCGGGCACCGCAGCGGTCGCAGCGCTCAGCCGGAGAGATCGGCGCAGCGGTGGTGGTAGTCGTCGTACTCATCGCCTCTATCAAACACCCGAACAGCCCTGAGGCTTCCAATGCTGCCCCGGTGTGTCGGTTGCCACACCGGTCACGGAAGAATGAAAGGCATGTCACTGGTCACTTCGCCCCGGCCGCGGGCGGACATCAAGGCGCGCACACTGCGCCAGGATCGCTACTGGATCCAGCCTCTGGTCATCGCTGTCGGATTCACGGCTTTCGTGGTGTATTCCACCTGGGCGGCCTTCAACCACCCGATCGTCGCCGGTACGACGCACCGGATCTACTACGCCCACCCCTACCTGTCGCCGCTCTATTCGCCGTGCTTCATGAAGGGGTGCCCGCCGCAGGCCGACTGGGCGCAGCTCAACGGGCCGATGTGGATCTCACCGGCGATCTACATCCTGATCTTCCCGTTGGCGTTCCGGGCGACCTGTTACTACTACCGGAAGGCCTACTACCGGTCCTTCTGGCTGTCGCCGCCGGCGTGCGCCGTGGCGGAGCCGCACGGCTCCTACTCGGGCGAGACGCGCTTCCCGCTGATCCTCAACAACATCCATCGTTACAGCTGGTACTTCGCGTGCATCTTCGCTGGCATCCTGACCTGGGATGCCATCCTCGGGTTCAACTTCGACGGGCACTTCGGTGTCGGTGTCGGCAGCGGCATCCTCGTCGTCAACGCGATCCTGATCCTCGGCTACACGCTGGGTTGCCACTCGTGCCGGCACATCACCGCCGGCCGCATCAACAACTTCTCGAAGCATCCCGTCCGCTACCGGTTGTGGGGGTTGGTCAGCAAGCTCAACAACAAGCACATGCAGTGGGCGTGGGCTTCGCTGATCTGGATCGTGGTTGCCGACGGCTACATCAGGCTCGTGAGCAACGGCACCTTCCACGACTTCCGACACATCTTCTAGGCCGGGGCGACATGGCAGAGGCAACTAACGCCGTCGAGCAACACGACTACGACGTCATCGTCATCGGGGCCGGCGGCTCCGGACTGCGCGCGGCGATCGCGGCGCACGAGGCCGGCGCCCGCACCGCCGTCGTCTGCAAGTCACTGCTGGGCAAGGCGCACACGGTCATGGCCGAGGGCGGCGCCGCCGCTGCGATGGGCAACGTGTGGTCCGAGGACAACTGGCAGGTGCACTTCCGCGACACCATGCGCGGCGGCAAGATGCTCAACAACTGGCGCATGGCGCAGATCCACGCGCAGGAAGCTCCCGACCGGGTCTACGAGCTCGAGGAGTGGGGCGCCCTCTTCGACCGCACCCCTGAGGGCAAGATCTCCCAGCGCGACTTCGGTGGCCACCGTTACGCGCGACTCGCACACGTCGGCGACCGCACCGGCCTGGAGCT
>JAICMI010000108.1 GCA_025929315.1 Frankiaceae bacterium | reverse complement strand
TCAGGGCGACCCGGGTGAGTCGCGGTTCTACCTCTCTCTCGGCGACGACCTCATGCGGTTGTTCAACGCGCACATGGTCGAGGCGATCATGGACCGTCTCAACCTGCCGGAGGACGTGCCCATCGAGTCCAAGATGGTGTCGCGGTCGATCCGCAGCGCGCAGACGCAGATCGAGCAGCAGAACTTCGAGATCCGCAAGAACGTGCTGAAGTACGACGAGGTGCTCAACAAACAACGCACCGTCATCTACGACGAGCGGCGGCGCGTGCTGCTCGGTGAGGACATCCACGAGCAGGTCGTGAACATGGTCGAGGACACCGTGCGCGACTACGTCAGTGCGGCGACGAGCGAAGGCTTCGCCGAGGACTGGGATCTCGACACGTTGTGGACCGGGCTCAAGCAGCTCTACCCGATCGTGGTGACGCCCGAGGAGCTCGAGGAGCGCGGTGGCGGCGGTCTCAACGACGAGTTCCTCGTCGAGGAGATCACGCAGGACGCGCTCGACGCCTACAAACGTCGTGAGGACGAGCTGGGCACGGAGGTGCTGCACGAGCTCGAGCGCCGGGTCATCCTGTCCGTCCTCGACCGCAAATGGCGTGAGCACCTCTACGAGATGGACTACCTGCAAGAGGGCATCGGTCTGCGCGGCTACGGCCAGCGCGACCCGGTCGTCGAATACCAGCGCGAGGCGTTCGACATGTTCGGCGCGATGATGGAGGGCATCAAGGAAGAGTCCGTCGGCTTCCTGTTCAACCTCGAGGTGCAGACCGAAGAGGACGAGGCGCCGCCGCCCACTGCTGCGACCGGGTTGCCGTCGTACGACGCGCCTGCGGCGCCACAACCGATCGGCGTCGCCGGCGAGCCGGTGCCGTCCGGCGCTCCGGCAGCGTTCGCCGACTCCGTCGAGCAGCAGTCGCCGGCCCCCGAGCCGCAGACCGAACATGAGCGCGTCGCCAACGTGCTCGGCCAGGCGCTGGGTCAGCCCAAACGCGCGCAGGGACTGCAGTACTCGGCACCGAGCGTCGACGGTGAAGGCGGAGTGCAGAAGACGTCAGACGGGGTGGGGCGCCCGAACGGCTCGTCAGACACCGTCCGTTCCGGCGATGTCTCGCGCAACGCGCCCTGCCCGTGCGGATCAGGCCGCAAGTACAAGCGCTGCCACGGAGCACCGCAGCACCGCTGAGCTGGCTAGCCGAGCTCCAGCGCAGTACAGAGCCAGCGGCTGCCACGCGCTTCGAGCCGAATCGCGAATGCCCGTCGCCGTGGACCGGTGTCGACCGTCGCGCACACTTCCGCGATGCCGGCCCGGGGCTCACACACGTGCACCGACTCGACCTTCGGCCGGCGGGTGGGCAGACCGTTGCGATTGTTGAACCGGCCGGTCCAGCGCTCGAGCTGGTGCAGGACGTCGAGCGTGGTGAACTGGCTGAGCTGAGCCGCCGGACGCACACCGACGAAGACCTCCACGATGGCCTGGGTCAGCCGGGCGCTCCAGTCGCGCACGGCGGGCGGCGGGGCGACGTCGTCCACCTTGGGTCGCGGCAGCGCCGGCGGCACCAGCCGCAGCGGCACGGCATCCGTCACCGGTGAGAACGCCAGGGCAAGCGAGCCGTCGGTGGTGACGACCTGCTCGCGCTCGTCGTCGTAGGGCGGGTCGAGCGGTGGGACCGGTAGTAGGCGCAGGACGGTCATGACGGGCTCCAGGAGGATGCGGGCGGCCGGAGCCGCTGGCCGGGGAGAACGAGGTCCGGGTCGGGGCCGATGACGTCCCGGTTGGTGTGCCACCACCGGGGCCAGTCGGTGGCGACGCGGCTGGGCGTGGGGTGCGCGCGCCGGCGTCGGGCGATGTCCCACAGGCAGTCGCCGGGCCGGACCGTGACGGCGCCCCGTTGGCTGCTGCGCGAGTGCGCCGGCCAGTCGACCGAAAGCGCCGGCGGCCGCGGCGATCCGCCTCCGCCCGATGTGGCGAAAGCGACGCCCCCACCGGCAACTGCAAGGGCCAGCGCCACCGCGACAACGCCTCGCAGCTGGATGACGAGAGAGGCGGCTGCCGCCACGGCTGTCCATGTCGCGGCTTCGACGATCGCCGCATCCGGGCTCATGTCGGATATTTATGGCTTTGCGGTCGCTAGATGTCAATAGCCTTCGTTTACCTGTGTTTACCTGTGACAGCAGTTCGATGCGAGACTGGCCACGTGCGGTGGGAGCGGCTGTTCGCGGACCTCGAGGCGCAGTACGACGCTGCTGCGGACGCCGAGTTCGCCAGCGAGGTGGCCGACCGCAGTCGCCGCGAGCTGGCGCTGGTCACCCTGGTCGATCGGATCCGGTCGACCGACGGTGAGATCCAGCTGGCGCTCGGCGCCGGCGAGCTGGTTCGTGGAAGCGTCGGCGGCTGCGGACCGGACTGGGTCCTGGTCGAAGGCGACGCGGTCGAGACGCTGGTTTCGCTGGCTGCCGTCGGCTGGGTCCGCGGCCTGTCGACCGCGGCGGAGCCGTCGGCTTCGGTCGTCACGGCTCGGCTGGGCCTCGGCTACGCCTTGCGTGGGATCGCTCGCGACCGGGCGCCGACCACCGTCCTGTTGACCAGCGGCGACCGGGTGACCGGCACCATTGACCGGGTCGGCGCGGACTTCGTCGACCTCGCCGAGCATCCCTTGGACGAGCCGCGGCGCGGCGCCGCCGTCACGTCCACCCGCATGATCCCGTTGGCGTCGCTCGCTGCACTCCGCCGACAGTGACGTTCAGGCCTCGAAGTCGACGGCCTCGTCCTCGGCGCGGCCGAACGGATGCTGCTCGACGAACTTCTTGGTGTCGTCGTAAGCCCGCTGGATGTAGGCCTCGAGCTCGGTGACCTCGACCCGCCACTGACCGCGTCCGCCGACCTTGATGGCCGGGAGGTCGCCGCTGCGTACAAGCGCGTAGGCCTGCGCAGCGGAAATGTTCAACACTTCGGCGACGTCAGTCAGCTGAAGGAACCGGGGAGCCATCGTCGGCAGTCTCTCGCATGTGCCGGGTGTGACGCCTGTTGCCATCCACAAGTCGTGCATGTGGACGACGGGCGCGAAGACCGGGTCGGTTGCGGCACGATGACCCCGACTTCGCCAGGTTCCAGGGGGTTTCACGTGACTGATGTCGCATCGCCACGGGCGGTCCGACTAGCTGCTCCGCGTTGGTTGGACGCTCGGCTTGCGGTCGGGGTGCTCCTGGTCGCCGTCTCGGTGGCCGTCGGCGCGAGGATCTTCGCGTCGGCCGACAACCTCACGGCCGTCTATGTCGCGGCGCACGGGTTGGTTCCGGGCGAGCACATCGGCGCGAGTGACCTCGCCGTCCGACATGTCCGGCTGCGTGGGCAGTCGGGTCTCTACATCGCGGCGGCCGCTGCGCCACCAGTCGGCTACGTCGTGACGCGCTACGTGGGGGCCCATGAGCTCGTCCCGGTCGCAGCGCTCGCCTCGGCAGCCACGAGTGGGCACAGCCGGCTGGTGACGGTGCCGGTGCAGCCGGGCCATCTGTCCGATGCGCTCGTCCGTGGTGATCTCGTCGACGTCTATCTCACTGCCAAGGCCGGAGCGGGCGAGCAGGTGCCGCCACCCGTGCTGGTGCTTGCCGGGGTGCCGGTCGAGTCACGGGCCGGCGGCACTCGCACGTTCTCGGCGAGCTCCGCGTTCTCGGTCGTGCTGTCGGTGCCGATCACCAAGGTCGCCGACGTCGTACATGCGGTCGAAAGCGGCACCATCGACCTCGTCACCGTGCCGCCGACCGATGCCGAGGCCGCTCCGCACCCGGCTTCGGACGCACCGTGAGCGTCGGCCTGCTCACGGCCATCGGCAACCCGACGCGGGAGGCTGACCTCGTGGCCGCGTTGGGCCGCGAGGCGCACGGCGTCCACGTCGTCCGTCGTTGCGTGGACGTCGCCGATCTCGTGGCAACGGCCTCCGCCGGGGTTGCTCGCGCCGCAGTTCTGTCCGCCGACCTGCGTCGCCTCGACGGTGACGCGCTCACTCGACTTGCGGTCGCCGGCGTGGCTGTCGTAGGGCTGGTCGCGGCTGCCGACGACCCGGCCGAGCACAGGTTGCGTCGGCTGGGCGTGGCGCACGTGCTCCCGTTGGACGCGCCAGCCGACGTCATCGCACGTCAGGTCGTGAGCGCGGTGACGGCAGGGGCCGTGGCACCCGCGCACGCGATGACCGCTCCCGGAACGGGGCTGCCGCCGGCACCGCGATCGGCCGGCGACGACCTCCCGGACCAGCCGCCCGACGATCCGGACGGAGTGGTCATCGCGGTCTGGGGCCCGACTGGCGCGCCGGGGCGGACGTCCGTGGCAGTCGGCCTCGCCGCAGAGCTCGCGGCGCTCGGCGCCGAGACGTTGCTGGTGGACGCCGATGTCTACGGCGGATCGGTCGCACAGCTGCTCGGGCTGCTCGACGAGTCGCCCGGACTCGCGGGCGCGTGCCGGTTGGCCAACAACGGATCGCTCGACCTTCGATCTCTCGCGGAGCTTGCCCTCCAGGTCCGACCTGGGTTGCGCGTGCTGACCGGCATCAGTCGCGCCGAGCGATGGCCGGAGCTGCGGCCATCTGCACTGGACGCGGTCGTGGGGCTGGCGCGTTCGCTCGCCGCCGTCACGGTCATCGACTGTGGCTTCTGCCTCGAACGCGACGAGGAGCTGTCGTTCGACACCGCCGCGCCCCGGCGCAATGGCGCGACACTGACGGCACTCGAAGCGGCTGACACGGTCCTCGCGGTCGTGACCGGCGACCCGGTCGGGCTTCATCGCTACATCCGAGCGCTGGGCGAGCTCGCCGACGTCGTACCAGCTGTTGCTCCGGTCGCGGTCGTCAATCGCGTGCGCGCGGCCGCCGTCGGTGGCGGCGACCCGAGGACCGAGATCCGTGGCGCACTCGAGCGTTTTGCGGGCATCCGCGACGCGTGGTTCGTCCCGCTCGACGTGCCGTCGTACGACGCGGCTCTCGCCTCGGGCCGCATGCTGAGCGAAGTCGCGAAGCACTCACCAGCGCGTCAGGCGCTCCAGTCGCTCGCCGCGTCACTCGTCGGCGCGCCCGCACCCAAACGGCGACGTCGATTGGGACGTCGGTCAGTCGACGCCTAATGCTGGACGTACTTGCCGAGCTCCTGGCGAGCGACGCTGCGTAGATGTACGTCGTCCGGCCCGTCGGCGATGCGCAGCGTGCGGGCGTGGGCGTACATGCTGGCGAGCGGGAAGTCGTCCGAGACGCCGCCACCACCGTGCACCTGGATCGCGCGGTCGATGACGTTGAGACAGGCGCGTGGCGCGATCACCTTGATCGCCGCGATCTCCGACCGTGCGCCCTTGGCGCCGAACTGGTCGATCAGCCAGGCGGTGTAGAGCGTGTAGAGACGCGCTTGGTCGATCTCCATCCTCGACTCGGCGATCTGCTGACGCACCGTGCCCTGCTCGGCGAGTGTCTTGCCGAACGCGACGCGTGACGTCGCGCGCTTGCACATCAGCTCGAGTGCGCGCTCGGCGACGCCGACGGCGCGCATGCAGTGGTGGATGCGACCCGGACCGAGTCGTGCCTGTGCGATGGCGAAACCGCCACCCTCCTCGCCGATGAGGTTGGTCACCGGCACGCGCACGTTGTCGAACGTGATCTCGCAGTGCCCGTGCTGGTCGACATAGCCGAACACCGGAAGGTTGCGCAGGATCGTCACGCCAGGGGTGTCGACTGGCACGAGGATCTGCGACTGCTGACGATGCTTGGGTGCGTCAGGGTCGGTCTTGCCCATCAGGATGAAGAACTTGCAGCGCGGGTCGGCCGCACCGCTGATCCACCACTTGCGTCCGTTGATGACGTAGTGGTCGCCGTCGCGCTTGACCTCGGTCGCGATGTTCGTGGCGTCTGACGACGCGACGGCCGGCTCGGTCATCGCGAAGGCCGACCGAATCTCGCCGTCCATCAGCGGGCGCAGCCAGCGTTCCTTCTGCTCCGCCGTACCGAACATGTGCAGCACTTCCATGTTGCCGGTGTCGGGCGCCGCGCAATTGGTTGCCTCCGGTGCGAGGTGGCCGGAGCGGCCCATGATCTCGGCGAGGTGCGCGTAGTCGACGTTGGACAGCCCCGACACGTCCGGCAGGAAGAGGTTCCACAGCCCGCGGCTCTTGGCCTCGACCTTGAGGTCCTCGATGACGGGCGGTACGACGTGCGGCTGGTCGCTCGCGAACAGCTCGCGCCGCTGCTCCTCGTAGACCTTCTCGGCCGGATGGATGTGGCTGTCCATGAAGTCTTCGAGGCGCTTGGCGTAGTCCTGCGCGGTTGAAGAGAGAGCGAAGTCCACGGCGGTTTCCCTTCGGGGCGGAAGCTGCGCCGACAGTATCGTCGCGACCGCTGGTCGTCCCCGGCCGCAGTGACCTCGCTTCGCTCCTTAGGCTGGTCGCTCGTGGCCGACCCCCAAGCCCGACAGCTCCGCGCTCTTGTTGTGGACTACGGCGGAGTGCTGACGAGCCCGCTGCAGGACACCATGCGGTCCTTCTGCGAGGACGACGAAATCGACACGGCGACCTTCCTCCGGGTGATCCGCGAATGGCTCGGGGCGTCCTTCGGCAGTGATGCGGCCGTCCATCCGGTCCACGCGCTCGAGCGCGGCGAGATCGCGATCCCGGACTTCGAGCGAGAGCTGGCCCGCAGGCTCACCACCCACGACGGCCGGCCGGTCGAGCCCGAGGGGCTGCTGGGGCGCATGTTCGCCGGGTTCAGCAAGCAGCAGCCGATGTTCGACGTCGTGCGAAGCGCCCGCAAACATGGCCTGCGCACGGCGCTGCTGTCCAACTCGTGGGGGATGGAGTACCCGCGCGAGGAGTGGGACGAGATCTTTGACGCCGTCGTCATCTCCGGCGAGGTCGGGATGCGCAAGCCGGAGCCGGCGATCTACCGCTATGCGGCGGACAAGCTGGGGGTCGAGCCGGCCGAGTGCGTGTTCGTCGACGACCTCGGCACCAACATCAAAGGTGCGGTCGGGGTCGGGATGGTCGGGGTCAGGTTCGTGAGCGCCGAGCAGGCCATTGATGAGCTCGAGGCGCTTTTCGGACTCGTCCTACGATGATCGAAATGACCGATCGGCTGTCCCCGCTCGACGTCTCCTTTCTCTATCTCGAGACGCCGACGACCGCGATGCACGTCGGCGCGGTGGCGATCTTCGATCCCCCCACGGGACCCGCTGGCCACGCCGGCGCCGGCGCGCCAGCCGAGTTCGACTACGAGGCGCTCGTCGACCTGGTCAGCCGGCGGATCAGCCTGGTCCAGCGCTACCGGCAGAAGGTCCGCTGGGTTCCCGGCCATCTCGCCAACCCGGTCTGGGTGGACGACGAAGACTTCGACATCAGCTATCACGTGCGCCGCAGCGCGCTGCCGCGACCGGGGTCGATCGACCAGCTGCAGGAGCTCGTCGGCCGGGTGCAGTCCCGCCAGCTCGACCGCAGCCGACCGTTGTGGGAGATCTACCTGGTCGAGGGGCTCTCCGACGGCCGGTTCGCGATCATCACCAAGACCCACCACGCGATGGTCGACGGCATCTCGGCCATCGACATCGGCACGCTCATCCTCGACACGTCGGCGACCCCGCGTGAGATACCCGACGACGGCTGGATCCCGCGCCGCGAGCCGTCGTCGGTGAGCCTCGCCGTCAACGCGGTGTCCGACTCGCTCCGCCGGCCGACCCAGGTCATCGACACCGTCCGCGGCGAGCTTGCGGACGTCCGGGCCGTCGGTGCCCGGGTCGCGGGGGCCGCGACCGGACTGCTCGCGGCGGCACGCACTTCGCTGCGAGCTGCGCCGGAGAGCCCGCTCAACGCGACGATCGGCGAGCAGCGCCGCTACGGCATGGCCGCGACCGACCTTGACGACTACAAGAGGGTGCGCAAGTCGCACGGCGGCACGGTCAACGACGTCGTCCTCGCCACCGTCGCCGGGGCACTGCGGGTCTGGCTGCTGACCCGCGGAGAGTCGGTGACCTCCGCGACGACCGTGCGCGCCATGGTGCCGGTAAGTGTCCGCAGCGATGATCAGGTCGGCACCTGGGGCAATCGCGTGTCCGCGATCTTCGTCGACCTGCCGGTCGGTGAGCCGAGCCCGAAGATCCGGCTGCATCAGGTCTCCTACGCGATGAAGGCGCACAAGGAGTCGGGTCAGTCCGTCGCCGCAGACGCGATTGTGGCTTTGTCCGGCTTTGCGCCGCCGACTATCCACTCCGCTGCGGCGAGGTTGGCCTCGAGCTTCAGCCGTCGCCTGTTCAATGTCGTCGTGACCAATGTGCCCGGTCCGCAGTTCTCGCTCTATGCAGCAGGTGCGCCGATGCTCGAGTGCTATCCCGTCGTACCGCTGAGCAAGGGACAGGCGGTGTCGGTGGGGCTGACGTCATACAACGGCGGCGTCTACTACGGACTCAACGCCGACCGTGACGCCATGCCCGACGTTGATGTGCTCGCCCAGTGCATCGAGGAGTCTCTCGCCGAGCTCATCGGAACCGTTTCATGACCGAGCCCGGCACCCGGCGAGGCATCGTGCTCGGTGGCGGCGGTGTGCTCGGCGCGGCCTGGATGATCGGCGCGCTGCAGGCACTGAGCGAGAAGGAGGACTGGGATCCGCGGGAGGCCGCGGCGCTGGTCGGCACGTCGGCCGGTTCGGTGCTGGCCGGGTTGCTCGGCAGCGGCATCGCGGTGGACACGCTGGTCAACCATCAGCGCGGCGTCCCCGGACCCGGCGACCCGCAGATCGACTTCGACCCCGACACGGCCAGCGGCGGACCGCTGCCGCCCCGGCCGCAGATCCGGCTCGGCTCGACCGCGCTGCTCGCGCGCGCTGCCCGCAACCCCCGCCGGATGCCGCCGCTCGCGATCCTGTCCGGGCTGGCGCCGCGCGGCCGGGGCAACCTCGACGGCATCGGCGAGCTGATCCGCGCTGCCAACCCGGACCGTGACTGGCCGTCGCACCCGGCGACCTGGATCGTGACGATGGACTACGAGACGGGCAAGCGCGTCGCGTTCGGCCGTCCGGGCGCACCACCCGCGACCCTCGCCGAGGCGGTCATGGCGTCGTGCTCGATCCCGGGGTGGTACGCCCCCACGGTCATCGGCGGCCGTCCCTACGTCGACGGCGGCACCTGCTCGCCGACCTCGCTCGACCTGCTCGACGGCTTCGGCCTCGACGAGGTGATCGTGCTCGCGCCGATGGTGAGCTTCGACTACGACGAACCGCAGTCGGTGGTCGGCCGGCTCGAGCGCCGGTTCCGCCGGGCCATGACCAAGCGCGTCCTGCACGAGGCGGGGAAGGTCCGCCGGCACGGCACGACTGTCACCATCCTGGGCCCGGGCCGCGAGGATCTCGAGGCCATCGGAGTGAACCTGATGGACCACACCCGGCGCCTGCAGGTCTTCGAGACCTCCCTGCGTACCTCGGCGGCCGCCCTCGCCGGTGGCGCGTCCACCCTGCCCGCCGCCTGATCCGGTGCGGGTCTACGTCCCGGCGACCCTCCCGCTGCTGCGGCAGTGGCTCGATGCCGGGCAGATGCCCCCCGGTCGTGGCTTCGCGGTGACTCCCGCCCTGCGGGAGTGGTATCGCGAGGGGGATGAAGAGGAGATGGAGTACGTCGCCCAGCTCGCGGCGGGCCGAGCGGCGCTCGACCTGCTCG
>JAICMI010000015.1 GCA_025929315.1 Frankiaceae bacterium | reverse complement strand
TCTTGAGCTCCATCCGGTCCGGGTCGTTGCGCCGGTTCTTCTTGGTGATGTAGTTGCGGTGCTTGCACTCGTTGCAGGCCAACGTGATCTTCGGCCGGACGTCGGTGGCTGCCACGATGCGGACCTTCCTGCGCAGAAAAACGGACGCTCAAGCGTAGCGGAGGCCGGACTTGAACCGGCGACACAGCGATTATGAGCCGCTTGCTCTACCTGGCTGAGCTACTCCGCCGCAGCCGCCCCGTCCGGATCAACCGGTTGAGCAGCCCAACCATTCTGGCATGGTCCGGGCTCATCGCACCCGGTAGTTGTCGACGGGGCCGAGGTAGCCGCGCGCGAAGAAGCCCTGCAGCACATGGCTGCGGTGACCGGACCGGCCACGGCGGTAAGCCGTGGCGGTACGACGGAGGTCGCGTGCGTGCTCGGCGCCCATCGAGCCAGTGGCATCGACGAACATCGCGATCACTTCCTTCCGCTGAAGGAAACCGCGCCTGACCATGGGGTATTCCGGCCCTTGCTGAGACGCCGGTCACACGTCGAAGCGGATGGAGCCCCCTTACGGAATCGAACCGTAGACCTTCTCCTTACCATGGAGACGCTCTGCCGACTGAGCTAAGGGGGCGGAGAGCGGAGCCAGGTTACACGTCCTCACCTGCCATGCGGAGTCGTGCTTGCCATGCCGATGGTCTGTCTGCAAGGCGGCAACGAGCTCACCCCGGATTGCCGGTCGATGGACACGCTGCTGCTCGACCGGTCGGCCGCCGGTCCCGTCGTCGTCGTTCCGCTGGCGTCCAAGCCCGGCAGCGACTACGAACGCACCTCTGCCCACGCGGTGAGCTATTTCCGCGGGCTGGGCGCGGAGGTCGTCGCTGCACCCGATGCGCGGAAGACACCCGAGGACGCGCTCGCCGCCGTCGCCTCCGCCGGACTGATCGTCATGACCGGCGGCTCGCCGCGGACGCTTCGCGACGCCCTGGACGCAACGGGTGTCGGTGCTGCGGTCAGGGCGCGGTCGGCGGTCGGTGTCCCGGTCATGGGCTCGAGCGCCGGCGCGATGGTCGCGTGCGCGGCCACGCTGCTGCCGCAGTGGCGCGGCAACCCGAACACCGGACCCGGGCTGGGCCTGGTGCCGGGTTACGTCGTCGTACCGCACTTCGACGGCGGACGCCGGGCCTGGGTGAGCGCGGCCCGGTCCGTCGCCGAGCACGGCGTTCTGGGCATCCCGGAGTGCTCGGGCGTGCTGGTGGACCTCGACGCGAGCGGGTCGGTCGAGCGGCTCACCGCCCTGGGCGTGGCGGCGTCGACGCTCATCACGTCGACGGAACGGATGGAACTTGTGGCGGGTGTTGGGTTCGAACCAACGTAGGCTGAGCCGACGGTTTTACAGACCGCTCCCTTTGACCACTCGGGCAACCCGCCTGGTTTTTCGGCGCTCGACAGAATAGCGGAGGCGTCGCTATGGCCGACTCTTCATTTGACGTCGTCAGCAAGGTCGACCGTCAGGAGGTCGACAACGCTCTCAACCAAGCAGCCAAGGAAGTCGGGCAACGGTTCGACTTCAAGAACACCGGGGCGTCGATCCGCTGGAGCGGCGACGCCGCAGTGGAGATCACCGCCAACAGCGATGACCGTGTCAAGGCTGTGCTCGAGGTCTTCAAGGAACGGCTCATCAAGCGCAGCGTCTCGTTGAAGGCCCTGGACCACGCCGACCCGCAGGCCGCAGCTGGGGGGACGTCCCGACTGCTCGTCTCGATCAAGGAGGGCATCGACGACGAGAAGGCCCGGGCGATCGTCAAACGCATCAAGTCCGACGGGCCGAAGGGGGTGCAGTCGCAAGTGCAGGGCGACACGGTGCGGGTCTCGTCGAAGAAGCGCGACGACCTACAGGCAGTCATCGCGCTGCTGCGCGAGGCCGACTTCGGCATCCCGCTGCAGTTCCAGAACTACCGCTGACGACCCAACGCTCGCCCGGCGAGCTAGAGCCAGTCGCGGGCCTTGAACGTCCGGTAGAGCACAGCGACGCCGACCACCATGAGCGCGATGGCAGCAACGCCACCGGCGACAGAGCCTGCGCCGGGGAAGATGCGGACGTTCATGCCGTAGTAGCCGGTGATGATCGTCGGGACGGCGGCGATCGCGGCCCATGACGTGACGGCCTTCATGATCTCGTTCATCCGGTTGCCTTGGATGGTGAGGTTGGTTTCGAGAATCGTCGACACCAGGTCGCGCAGCGAGTCGGTCCAGTCGGTCGCGCGGAGCACGTGGTCGTAGACGTCCTGGTAGTAGGGCATCAGGTCGGCATCCACGAGCTCGAGCTCGCGACGCATGAGCGCGTTGAGGACCTCTCGCGTCGGCAGGACCACCCGACGCAGCATCACCAGTGACTTACGAAGCTCGAATGAGCGACGCTGCACCTCGACCGAACGAGGCTTGTCATCGAACAGGATGTCCTCGAGTGCCTCGATCTCGTCGTCTAGGCGCTGCACCGTTTCGAAGTGACCGTCGACAACGACGTCGAGAAGTCCCCAGAGCAGGAACCCCACGCCGTGCTTCGCGAGGTGGCCGGTGTCATCCCAGCGTTGAATGACCTCGTTCATGTCGAATCGTGGGTTCTTGCGCACCGTGATCAGGTATCGGGGCGCCGCGAACACCGACAGCTCGACGGAGTCGAGCCCACCCGTCGCGCGGTCGAGCTCCACGTCGTACAAGGAGATGAAGACGTGGTCGTCGTAATGGTCGAGCTTGGGGCGCTGGCCGGCGCTGACGGCGTCCTCAACGGCCAGCGGGTTGAGCGAGAACTCCTCAGCGATGAGGTTGAACTCCGTCTGGGTGGGTTCGGTGACGTCCATCCATACGACGGCGTCGTCCTCGGCCAGGTACTCCGAGATCTGCTCCGGCGCAAAGTCTTTGTGCTCGCAGACACCGTGGCGGTAGACGCGAGTGCGGATCACGTACCGGACAGTACCGAAGCCGCGTCCTTTGCCCAGTGGAACAGCGGTTGGGGATAGACGGAAAGGGCGAGTGTCGCCGCCAGCGACACCGCGAGGCCGCCGCTCGCGAGGGAGAAGCGCGGCAGCCTGGGTTCGGGCTGGTCGTCCGCGGGCTGGTCGTCGCCCGCAAACAGCAGTGCAGCCACACGGAGGTAGTAGGCCAGGCCGATGACCGCGTTGACGGCTGCGACGACGGCCAGCCACACGACGTGCCCGTGTACCGCTTCGCGGAGCACCGCGACCTTGGCGAACAGACCTGCGACGCCGGGTGGCAGACCCGCAAGGGCCGTGAGGAAGAGTGCGAACGCGACCGCCACCAGCGGCGAGCGCCGCACCAGACCGCGGAGGTCGTCGATCGCACCTTGCGGCCGCTCACGGGTGAAGAGCACCGCGCATGCAAAGGCGCCGAGGTTCATGGCGACGTAGATGCCGAGATAGACCAGGGTCGCCTCGCCGGCGGCGCGGAGCTCGGCGGGACTGCGACCACTCGACGTCGCGGCCACTCCGAGCGGCACGAGCATGTAGCCGGCTTGCGCGACCGTCGACCAGGCCAAGAGCCGAACCAGGTGCCACTGACGGAGCGCGACGACGTTGCCGACGGTCATCGTGACCGCCGCAAGGACGGCGACTACCGGACCCCACACGTCGGCGTAGCGGACGAACGCGTCGAGCAGCAGCACCAACAACCCGGCAAAGCCCGCCGCCTTCGACGCGGTCGACAGGAACGCCGCAATGGGCACCGGCGCGCCCTGATAAGTGTCCGGAGCCCAGAAGTGGAACGGGACCGCCGACACCTTGAAGGCGAATCCGGCCACGACCAGGACCACGGCAGCAGCCGCGAGCGATGACTTCGCGCCGCCGGCTGCGTGTACGCCCCTGAGCGCGTCGCTGATGGCATCGACCTGGACGGTGCCCGTCACGCCGTACAGCAGCGCCATGCCGTAGACGGTCAGGCCGGTGGCGACCACGGAGAAGAGGAAGAACTTCAACGCAGCCTCGATGCCCCGCGGATCGGCGCGACGTAAGCCCACGAGAACGAAGGCCGGCAGGGACACGACCTCGAGTGAGATCAGCAGCGTGATCAGGTCGCGAGCGGCGGCGAGAGTCAACATCCCGACGCCGGACGAGAGGAGCAGGAAGTGGTACTCACCGGCGGGCATTCCGTCGGTGACGACGGCGGCTCGGGACAAGAGCAGAACGACGAGGATCGCGGCCAGGAAGAGCAGCTGGAAATAGACGGTGTAGTCATCCGCCACGTAAGAGCAACGCCCGCCGGCAAAGCAGAAGGTCTTTCGGGCCGGCTCCGTCGCAAGCCATGCTGCCGAGCCGAAGCCCGCCGCAACTCCGACGAGCGAAAGCGCACAGGCAACATCGGCCCGACGAGAGGTCACGAACAGGTCCGCGACCAGGACGACGACGGCGGCGATGGCGACGGCGAGCACCGGTGCGACAGCGCCGTAGTCGATGGACTGGATGACGCTCACGGGAACAACCCATGGACGGCGGCGTCGGTGACGCCCAGGACCAGGCGCGGCCACACGCCCACCGCCAGCGCGAGGGCGACGAGGGGGACCCATGCGGCCAGCTCGGCCGGAAGCGCGTCCGCGATCACGCCGTCACGCCACCGGTCGGGAACGATGCCGAAATCGACTCGCCGCAACATGGCCACGAAGTAAAGGGCCGTGAGTACCGTGCCCAGCCCGGCAACGGCCATGAGCACGAGGAAGAGCGAGCGGGACAGCGCAGCCGCCGGCGACCACGCCCCGAGCATGGCGAGCATCTCGCCCCAGAAGCCGGCGAGTCCCGGCATCCCCAGGCTGGCAATGGACGCGACCAACAGAAGTCCGCCGAGCGCCGGCACTTTCGCCAGCAGCCCACCGCCCAGCTCTTCGATGTCGCTGGTGTGGAACCGGTCTTTGATCCCGCCGACCAGGAAGAACAACAGCCCGGTGATCAGGCCATGGGCAACGTTGCCGATCAACGCGCCCTGGATGCCGATCGGGGTCAGCGTGGCGATGCCCAGCAGTACGAACCCCATGTGGCCGACGCTGGAGAACGCAATCAGCCGCTTCAAGTCGCCGCCGCGGGCGAGCGCAATGCACGCTAACGCGGCATAGATGATGCCGAGCACGGCGAGAACGCCGAGCGCGGGAGCGGCTCTGCGAGCGCCGTCCGGCGCCGCCCCCACCGCAACGCGGACGAGACCGTAGGTGCCCATCTTGAGCAGGACACCGGCGAGCAGGACGGAGCCGACCGTTGGCGCCTCGGTGTGCGCGTCCGGCAGCCAGGTGTGCAGGGGCCACATCGGACTCTTGATGCCGAAACCGAGCAGCAACAGCACGAAGGCTAGAAGCTGTGCACCAGCGCCGATGCCTTGGCCGTGCTGCGCGGTCAGCACCGTGATGTCGAACGTGCCGGCCTTCGCGTAGAGGACAAGGAAGCCGACGAACATGAGCCCGGAGCCGAGAAGCGTGAACAGGATGAACTTGGTCGCTGCCGGCGCGCGTTCGCGTCCGCCCCATGCGGCGATCAGGAAGTACATCGGGATCAGTACGACCTCGAAGAAGACGAAGAACAGGACGAGGTCGAGCGCGGTGAACGTACCGAGCACACCTACCTCGAGCACGAGTACGAGGGCGAGGAAGTTGCGGACCGAGCCACCAGTCGGCGAGGACGCGACCGTGTAGACGGCACAAAGAAAGGTCAGCACCGCGGTCAGCAGCACCAACGGCAGGCTGATGCCATCGACGCCGAGGTGGAAACGTACGTCGATGGTCGGGAGCCAGTCCGCATTGACCGTCTGTTGCATCCGCCCGGCTGCGCCGTAGTCGAACCGGCTTGCGACCACGACAGCGACGACCAGCGGCGCCGCGGCGGCAACCACACCGGTGAACCGTGCGGCCCGGTCGGTCAGTGGTGCAACGGCAAGCACGAACGCGCCAAGGGCCGGCAGTCCCACGAGCAGGACCAACGAGACATCGGTCACGCGGCGACCGCCACCGACACGGACAGGACGACGATGAGCATGCCCGCCACGAGCGCGCTGAGATAGGTCTGGACGTTGCCCGTCTGCAGCCGACGCAGGCCGCCACCGAGCAGCACCGCCGCCCGGCCGCTGCCGACTGCCATGGCGTCGATGCCGCGGCGGTCCACGCCGAGCGCGACGCGAGCCAGCGTGCCGACCGGCCGCACCACTGCCGCGCCGTACAGGTCATCGACGTAGAACGCCCGGCGCAAGGGCGTAGCGAGCCGACCAAGCGCCTCCACGGGGTCTGCGGCCGGACGTCGACTCCACAGCCAGACCACCGCACCGACGCCCGCCAGCGAGATCACCGTGGTGGTGATGACCCCGACCGTGCCGACATGCAGAGGCAGCGTCCCCGCCGGGGTGCCCAACCATCGCTTGACGCCGTACGACGAGGGCAGCGCCGGGGCGCCGAGAAGCACCGCGAAGCCGGCCAGCACCACGAGCGGCGCCGTCATCACGACCGGCGACTCGTGCAGCCGAATCGACGGATCGCCGCGGTAGCTGCCGAGGAACGTGCGCACGACGAGTCGGGTGACGTAGGCACCGGTGACGAAGACGGTCACCAGCCCGACGGCGTAAACCGCGTGCCCGAGGCCGCCGCCGTGTTCTCGCGCCGCGTCCAGGACCGCGTCCTTGCTGAACGCACCGGCAAACGGCGGCAACCCGGCAAGGGCTCCCGCGCCCACCAACGCCGTGACGAACGTGATCGGCATGCGCCGCCACAGACCGCCCATCTCGCTCATGAGGTTGGTGCCCAGCGTGCGCAGCACCGATCCGGCCGCGAGGAACAGCAGCGCCTTGAAAGCGGCGTGCGTCAGCAGGTGCCAGATGCCGGACGACCAGCCGCGGACTGCCAGTCCCGCGGCCATGTAGGCGAGCTGGCTGACCGTGGACCAGGCGAGCACGCGCTTGAGATCGTCCTCGGCAAGCGCCGCGAGCGCCGCGCCGAGCATGGTGATGCAGGCGATGATGCCGAGCACCGTCAGTGCCACCGGCGCGGCGAGATAGACCGGGTAGACGCGCGCGACCACATAGATGCCCGCGGCAACCATCGTGGCGGCATGGATCAGCGCGCTGACCGGTGTGGGACCCGCCATCGCGTCCGGCAGCCAGACATGAAGCGGGAACTGCGCACTCTTGCCCACAACGCCGCCCAGCAAGAGCAGCGCGCCGGCGACGACGGTCGCATGCGGCAACGTTGGCGCGGCGGCCGTCACCTGGCCGATGTCGAAAGAACCGGCGCCGATGCCGAGGGCGAAGATGCCGAACAGGAACGCCGTGTCACCGACGCGCGTCGTGATGAGTGCCTTGACGGCCGCTGCTCGCGACCCCTCGGCCTGCCAGTAGTGACCGACCAAGAGATAGGAGCACAGGCCCATGATCTCCCAGCCGATGAGCAGCTCGAACAGATCGCTGGACACGACGACGAGCAGCATCGCGGCAGTGAAGAGCGAGATCTCGCCGGCATAGCTGGGGTAGTGCGGATCTCCCGCCATGTAGGCGGTCGAATAGACCTGCACGGCCAGCGCGACGACGGCCACCATCAAGGCGATCACGGCAGCGAAGCCGTCGACCCGCGTGCCCACGTGCAGGGCGACGCCACCGGTCGGAGTCCACGACGTCGTGTTCGAGGTGACGTGCACAGGGTTGCTTTCGGCGTCAGCGAGGACGGCTATCGCGACAGCTAATGCAGCGACGGAGCCGCCGATGGCGGGCACAGCCGGCCCGCCGGGGATGACGCGCCACGCGAACAGGCCGACGGCAGCAGCAACCGCAGGCAAAGCCGGCAAGAGCCAGGCCCAATGGCTCACTGGGTCTGCTCCACCGGTCGCCGAACGGGGTCGCGGTCGGCAAGGTCGATTGCTTCGTCGACCGCGACCGAGTCGCGCATCCGGAACAGCGCGAGGACGATCGCAAGGCCGACACCCACCTCGGCCGCGGCAATGACGACCACGAACAGTGCCAAGGTCTGACCAGAGTGCAGCCGGTCCTTGAACCAGGCGTCGAACGCAACGAGGTCAAGGTTCGCCGCATTGAGCATGAGCTCGACCGCCATCAGCAACGCCACGGCGTTGCGCCGGACGAGTACGCCGTAGACACCTGCGGCGAACAACAGGGCCGACAACACCAGGGCGAGGGTGAGGTGCATCAGTCGCGATCCGAACGGGTGAGAACGATCGCCCCGACAAGCGCAGCGAGCAACAGCACGCTCGCAACCTCGAACGCGAGAACGAAGTAACGAAAGACGGCAGTGCCCAGAACGCGCCCGTCGCCGACCTCGGTGTGATGGATGTCGACGTAGGCGCCTTTGAACGACGCGACGACAAGCGTCACCAGGATCCCCGCCGTAGCGAGACCAGCGAGAGCAGCGACGGGTCGGTTGGTGCTGTCGAGCGGTTGCTGTCGTCCGATGGGAGCGCGGGTGAGCATGGCGCCGAAAAGCATCAGGACGACAACCGCGCCGATGTAGATCAGCACCTGCACCCAGGCAACGAACTCCGCGGTCAGCACGAGATAGCAACCGGCGAGAGCGCCAAAACAGACGACGAGCCACAACGCGGCGTGGATGACGTTGCGTGCCGTGACAACGAGCAGCGCCGCGGCCAGACACACGATGCCGAGCAGCCCGAAGACGACATCGGCCCCGGTCACGCGGGGGGCTCCGTGCCCGAATCCGCCGGGGGCGCGGGGACCGTCCACATCCAGTCACGCAACCGGTCACGCTCATGGATGAGGTCGCCGACATCGTGCGCGGCGTACTCGAACTCCGGCGTCCAGAACAGCGCATCGAAGGGGCACACGTCGACGCAGATCCCGCAGTACATGCAGAGTGCATAGTCGATGGCGAACCGGTCGAGCACGTTGTAGGTCCGCGCCCGGCCACCTTCGGTCGCCGGCGCCTGAGTCTCCTTGTGCGAGTCGATGTAGATGCACCAGTCGGGGCACTCGCGCGCGCACAACATGCAGCTCGTGCAGTTCTCCTCGAGCAGAGCGATGACGCCACGGCTGCGCGGCGGCAGCTCAGGTCGTTGATGTGGATACTCCTGCGTCACCGACGGCTTGGACATCGAGCGCAACGTGACAGCCAAGCCTTGCGCCAGTCCTTTGCCCGGAACCTTCATGCTGTTGCCACCCGTACGACGCCGGTGAGCGCAACCTGGGCGAGCGCAAGGGGGACGAGGCCGGCCCAGGCGAACTTCTGCAGCTGGTCCTCGCGCAGCCGCGGATAGCTGACTCGCAGCCAGATCACGACGAACGACAGCAAGAACGTCTTGATGAGCAACCACAGCCAGCCGAGCCCGGTCTCGAGGAACGGCCCCTTCCAGCCGCCGAGGAACAACACCGCGGTGAGTGCGGAGAAGACGACGATGCCGGCGTACTCGGCCAGGATGAACAGGCCGAAGCGCAGCCCGGTGTATTCGGTGAACGGTCCGAACACGATCTCGCTGTCGGCCAGCGGCATGTCGAACGGCGGGCGACGAAGCTCGGCCAGGGCCGCGACGAAGAAGACGAAGAGACCGACGCCCTGGTAGGGCAACCACCACCAGTGCCAGGCGTGGGCGATGCCGTCGAGCGAGAGCGTGCCGGCGGCCATGGCCACGCTCGCCGCCGCGAGCACCAACGGCAGCTCGTAGGCCATCAGCTGAGCGCCGGCACGCAACCCACCGAGGAGGGAGTACTTGTTGGCACTGGCCCATCCGGCCATGAGGACACCGATGACGCCGACGCTGACAACTGCGAGCGCGAAGAAGACACCCACGGACAGGTCGTGTGCGCTGTGGCCGGGCGCGACCGGGATGGCGATCAGCACAAAGAGATAAGGAAGGAGGGCCACCAGCGGAGCCAGCTCGAACACCCGCCGATCGGCGCGCGCAGGCACGACCGACTCCTTCTGCACGAACTTCACACCGTCGGCAACCAGCTGGGCCCAGCCGTGAAAGCCACCGGCGTACATGGGGCCGAGACGGGACTGCATGTGCGCCATGACCTTGTGCTCGAGCTGGCCGACGAGCAGTGGGACGGTCAGGAAGACCACAAGGCAGCCGAGCAGCTTGCCGATGACCTCCAGCGCCGTCATCGGTCCGGTCCCCACTCGCCGGCTTCGGGCACTCCGGGTGGGAGCATCCGGCGGCGTCCCGGTGACCCGCCGGTGTCATGGTCGGACTCCCCAGGCTCTTTCGCGCCCGGCCACGCCTTGGCGACACGAGAGGCGAGAACGAAGTCCTTGCGCAGCGGATGGCCCTCGAACCCGTCCGGCAACAACAGCGGCACGAGGTTGGGGTGGCCCTCGAACACG
Organism: Frankiaceae bacterium; assembly: GCA_025929315.1. Lineage (GTDB taxonomy): Bacteria > Actinomycetota > Actinomycetes > JAFAQI01 > JAFAQI01 > DATBDO01. Next base: position 21,683 of record JAICMI010000015.1, on the reverse strand, counting down.
ATTCCGAACATCTCGTAGGTCTCACGCTCGTGCCAGTTGGCGCCCGGCCAGACGTCGCTCAGCGTGGGCAGCCGGCCGTCCTTTGACGGGACAAAGGTACGAAGCCGGAGGTGATGCCGGTGGGTGATGGACCACGCGTGCAGGACGACTGCGAGAGTGCCCGGTCGCTCCTCTGTACTGACGTCGTAGGCCGAAAGCCAGTCGAAGAAGGAACAGGCGATGGCGTCGTCGTCGCGAGCGACCTGCGCCGCTTCATGCCACTTGTCGACGGGCACGTCGACGCTGACCTGGGTGAACGACACACTCGGCTCGGCGCCATCGATGAGCGTCGCGAGCCGGGTGCCGAGCTCGTCAGGTGACACGGACGTCTTTCCCCGTCGGTGGTGCCACCAGCGGCGCGGTCAGCGTCTCCGTACCCACGGTGCGGATGTGATGTTGAGGTGACCAGTGATAGCGGTCGCCGAGCGACTCGTGACCGATCTTCTCCTGCAGGCGCAAGATGCCGTGCAGCAGTGCCTCCGGTCGCGGCGGGCAGCCCGGCACATATACGTCGACGGGGATGATCTGGTCGACTCCCTTGGTGACGCAGTAGGAGTCCCAGTAGGGCCCGCCGCAGTTGCTGCACGACCCGAACGAGATGACATATTTGGGCTCGGGCATCTGCTCGTAGAGCCGCTTCACAGCCGGGGCCATCTTGTCCGTGACGGTCCCCGACACCACCATCAGGTCGGCCTGCCGGGGACCCGGCGCAAACGGAATGACCCCCAGCCGGATGAAGTCGTGCCGGCTCATCGATGTCGCGATGAACTCGATGGCACAGCAGGCGAGACCGAAGTTGAAGACCCAGAGGCTGTAGCGGCGGCCCCAGTTGAGCACGAACTTGATGGGGGCCGGCGCGACGCGGGATCCGGGACCGATGCCCTGCAGCTGTACCGGGGTGGGTTGCCTGCGCGGCAGCTCTAGACCCACGTCAGCACGCCCTTCTTCCACGCGTAGAGCAGGCCGACGGCAAGGAAGCCCAGGAAGACGAACATCTCGCCAAGCGACAGTCCGCCGTAGCCGGGGAGCGCGAACACGGTCGCCCAGGGAAAGAGGAATACCGCGTCCACGGCGAAGACCACATAGAGAAAGGCGTAGATGTAGTAGCGCACCTGGGTCTGGGCCCAGCCGTCACCTACCGGGTCCACCCCGGATTCATAGGTCAGGAGCTTCTCGGGGGTGTGGCGCCAGGGCCGCAGGAGCCGGTTGACGCTCAAGCCGACGACCACGAAGCCGACGCCGACCAGGCCCAACAGGGCTACTAGCGCGTAACCCCCGAAGTAGCCGTGCATGCCTTGGAACCTTACTTATCATGGTCAGAAGGGGAGGCACCCGTCGTGACCAAGCAAGTTCAGCAGCGCGAACGCGTCATCATCCGCTTCGCCGGTGACTCCGGTGACGGTATGCAGCTCACCGGTGACCGCTTCACGTCCGAGACCGCAGAGTTCGGCAACGACATCTCGACCTGGCCCGACTTTCCGGCCGAGATCCGCGCCCCCGCGGGGACGTTGCCCGGGGTGTCGGCGTTCCAGCTGCAGTTCGCCGATCACGACGTCACCACACCGGGAGACGCGCCGGACGTCCTCGTCACGATGAACCCCGCGGCGCTCAAGTCACAGATCGCCGACCTGCCCGCCGGCGGTGACTTGATCGTCAACTCCGACGAGTTCACCAAGCGCAACCTCGCGAAGGTCGGCTACGCCACCAACCCGCTCGAGGACGACTCGCTCTCGTCGTACCAAGTCCATTCGATCCCCCTGACCTCGCTGACGGTCAAGGCGCTCGAGGGCTACTCGATCACGCGCAAGGACGCCGAGCGGGCGAAGAACATGTTCGCGCTCGGACTGTTGTCCTGGCTCTACAACCGGCCGATCGAGACGACGCTGGCGTTCCTCGAGCGCAAGTTCGCCAAGACCCCCGAGCTGGCTCGCGCCAACATCACCGCCTTCAACGCGGGATGGAGCTTCGGCGAGACGACGGAGGACTTCACCGTCCGCTACGAGGTCAAGCCCGCGGTCATGCCTCGCGGTCTTTACCGCAACATCACCGGCAACACCGCACTCGCTTACGGACTGATCGCCGCCGGCGTGCAGTCGAAGCTGTCGCTGTTCCTGGGGTCCTACCCGATCACCCCGGCGTCGGACATCCTGCACGAGCTGTCCAAGCACAAGCGGTTCGGTGTACGCACGTTCCAGGCCGAGGACGAGATCGCCGGCGTCGGGGCCGCATTGGGCGCCGCGTTCGGCGGTGCACTGGGCATCACCACGACGAGCGGTCCGGGTGTCGACCTCAAGTCCGAGGCGATCGGGCTGGCGGTCGCGCTGGAGCTGCCACTGATCATCTGCGACATCCAGCGCGCCGGTCCGTCGACCGGCATGCCGACCAAGGCGGAGCAGTCCGACCTGTTGCTCGCCATGTTCGGCCGGCACGGTGAGGCGCCGGTTCCGATCGTCGCGCCACAGTCGCCGGCGGACTGCTTCGACGCGGCCATCGAGGCAGTGCGCATCGCCACGACGTACCGCACGCCGGTTTTCCTGCTCTCGGACGCCTACCTCGCCAACGGCTCAGAGCCGTGGTTGGTGCCCGACGTCGCGACGTTGCCGGAGCTGAATGTCGAGTTCGCGACCGAGCTCAACCACCACAAGCCGGACGGCACGCCGGAGTTCTGGCCATACCTGCGCGATCCCGAAACGCTCGCCCGGCCGTGGGCGATTCCGGGTACGCCGGGTCTCGAGCACCGCATCGGCGGCATCGAGAAGGCCGATGGTTCGGGCAACATCTCCTACGACCCGAGCAACCACGACACGATGGTCCGGTTGCGCCAGGCCAAGGTCGACGGCATCGCCGCGTCGATCCCTCCGCTCGAGGTCGACGACCCGACCGGAGATGCCGACCTGCTGGTGCTGGGTTGGGGTTCGACCTACGGACCGATCGGCGCCGCCGTACGCGACGTGCGTGACGAAGGCGGCAAGGTGGCCCAGGCACACCTTCGACACCTCAACCCGTTCCCGGCCAACACCGGCGACGTGGTGAGCCGCTACTCGCGCGTGCTGATCCCGGAGATGAACCTCGGTCAGCTCGCGATGCTCATCCGCGCCCGTTTCCTCGTCGACGCCATGTCCTACACCTCCGTGCGCGGTCTGCCGTTCAAGGCAGTCGAGCTCAGTGAGGCGATCCGAGAGGTGCTCTCCTCGTGAGCATTCCGCTGCAAGGTGGCCGCAAAGGGCTCGACCTGGTGCCTGTCACCGACGAGCAGGCGACCAAGAAGGACTACACCTCCGATCAAGAGGTGCGCTGGTGCCCCGGCTGCGGCGACTACGCGATCCTCGCCGCCGTCCAGTCGTTCCTGCCGGACCTCGGACTGCGGCGGGAGAACATCGTCTGCATCTCGGGCATCGGATGTGCCGCGCGCTTCCCCTACTACCTCAACACCTATGGGATGCACTCCATCCACGGTCGCGCCCCTGCGATCGCAACAGGGCTCGCGACGTCACGGCCCGACCTGTCGGTGTGGGTCATCGGCGGCGACGGCGACTTCATGTCGATCGGCGGCAACCACCTGATCCACGCGCTGCGCCGCAACGTCAACCTCAAGCTGCTGCTGTTCAACAACCGCATCTACGGCCTCACCAAGGGCCAGTACTCGCCCACCTCCGAGGTCGGCAAGATCACCAAGTCGACGCCGGTCGGATCGATCGACACCCCCTTCAACCCGGTGTCCCTTGCGCTCGGGGCGGAGGCGACATTCGTCGCCCGCACCATCGACTCCGACCGCAAGCACCTCACCTCGGTGCTGCGCGCGGCGGCCGAGCACCGAGGCGCCGCGTTCGTCGAGATACTGCAGAACTGCGACATCTTCAACGACGGTGCTTTTGACGTGCTCAAGAACCCAGAGACCCGCGACACCGCCGTCGTACGGCTCGAACACGGCAAGGCCATCACCTTCGGAGCCAACGGCGAGAAAGGTGTTCGGCTCACGGGCCGCGGCGGTCTCGAGGTCGTCGACACGTCGAAGGTCAAGTCCGAAACGTTGCTGGTCCACGACGTCTCGCACACCGAACCCGCGCTCGCCTTCATGTTGTCCCGGCTCGGCAACGTCGACGACGGGGTCACGCCGATCGGCGTGTTCCGTGCCGTGGACCAGCCCGCCTACGACGACCAGGTCAACGCGCAGATCGAGCAAGCCCAGGCCGCCGCCGGCACGGGCGACCTCGCCGCCCTCCTCGCCAGCGGCGACACCTGGACCATCAACTGACGGAAACTTCGTTGCCGGGAGGCATCGGCAACGCTGGGCAGGTCGTGCGCGTCGGTGACACGGTCCGTCGTCCATGGTCCCCCCACACCGAAGGCGTCCACGCCTTCTGGCGGCACTTGCGGGGGAACGGTTTCACGGCGGTACCGGAGGCGCTGGGCCGCGACGAGAGCGGTCGCGAAGTCCTGTCCTGGATCGACGGGGAAGTCGCCGTCCCGCCATATCCGAAGTGGGCGGCCACAGACGAGTTCTTGACGTCGGTCTCCCATCTGCTGCGCGCCATGCACGATGCATCCATCGGGTTCGACCCGACCCCCTATGCATGGAACGACGAACTGCGCGACCCCGTCGGCGGCCCCATCATGTGTCACAACGATCTCTGCCTGGAAAACCTCGTAGCCCCGGGACGGGCGAGTCGTGGCCTTCCTGGACTTCGACTTTCTCGGACCCGGGCGGGTGGTCACCGACGTGGTCTCGACTGTCCGGTTCGTCGTACCTCTTCGGTCGGAAGCCCGGCGCGACCCTTGGCAGGACGAGTCCGACGTCTTCCGTCGCCTTCGCCTTTTCGTGGACTCCTACGGACTCAGTAATGACGACCGCGAGGCCTTCGTGGGTGTAGTCGAGCAGCGGCGCGAAGCCGGCGAGCGTTTCGTGCTCGAGCGCGCCCGTCGAGGCGAGCGGCTTTTCGAGTACTGGTTGTCTCCAGGTGGTGCCGCCAAGCTCAAGGCGGAGCGAGACTGGATCGCGTCCTCGGCTGATCGCATCCGCCGCTCGCTCGGCATGTGACGCGGCTCACAGGGGTCACCCGCGATTTGGACGTGTCCTGGAGACGTGGACAATGAACGGATGGCAGAGCATGTCGACGTTCTCGTTGTAGGCGCCGGTCTTTCCGGGATCGGTGCCGGCTGCCACCTCACGATGAAGTGTCCGGACAAGACATTCGCGATCCTCGAGTCCCGCGACGCCATCGGCGGCACCTGGGACCTCTTCCGTTACCCGGGCATCCGCTCCGACTCCGACATGTTCACGCTCGGGTTCCCGTTCCGGCCGTGGCCGGAGCCCAAGGCGATCGCCGACGGCCCGTCGATCCTCAGCTACATCAAGGACACGGCCCGCGAGTACAACGTCGACTCCAAGATCCGCTTCCACCACCGCGTCGTACGCAGCTCGTGGTCAAGCGAGGACGCGCGGTGGACCGTCGATGTCGAACGCACCGACACGGGTGAGACCGTGCAGTTCACCTGCAGCTTTCTCTTCATGTGCGCCGGCTACTACCGCTACGACGAGGGCTTCACTCCGGACTTTCCCGGTCGGGATCGCTTCCAAGGTCCGGTCATCCACCCGCAGCACTGGCCCGAGGACCTCGACTACGCGGGCAAGCGAGTCGTCGTCATCGGCAGCGGTGCGACCGCGGTCACGTTGTTGCCCTCACTCGCCGAGAAGGCAGCTCACGTCACCATGTTGCAGCGATCACCGACCTACATCGTGGCGCTGCCGGCGGTCGATCCGCTGGCCAAGCCCCTCATGCGCTTCCTGCCCAACCGGGTGGCGCTCTCGACGCTGCGGTGGAAGAACGTGCTGATGTCGATGCTGAGCTTCCAGCTCAGCCGCAAACGGCCGCAGATCATGAAGGCAATCATCCGCAAGGGTCTGGAGAAGAGCCTCCCCGCCGACTTCGACATCGACACGCACTTCAAGCCGCGCTACAACCCCTGGGACCAGCGTCTTTGCCTGGTCCCGGATGGCGATTTGTTCAAGGTGCTGCGCGACGGACGTGCGTCCGTGGTCACCGACACGATCGAAACGTTCACCGAGAACGGCATCCAGCTGTCGTCGGGCCAGAATCTCGAGGCCGACATCATCATCACGGCGACCGGCCTGCAGATGCTCGCCTTCGGCGGATTGGTCATGACGGTCGACGGCGAAGAGGTCAAGCTGCCGGAGAAGGTCGGCTACAAGGGCATGATGCTCAGCGACGTACCCAACATGGCGGCCGCAATCGGCTATACGAACGCCTCGTGGACGCTGAAGTGCGACCTAATTTGCGAGTACGTCTGCCGGTTGCTCAACCACATGGACGAGACCGGCATGCGTCAGGTCACTCCGCGCTGGCGTGAGGCGACCTTGCCCGACCGGCCCTTCGTCGACCTGAACTCGGGCTACGTGCTGCGTTCGGTGGACAACTTCCCGAAGCAGGGCGAGGAGCCGCCGTGGCGGCTCTATCAGAACTACATCCGTGACGTGCTGATGATTCGTCGCGGATCGCTCGATGACGAGGCGATCGAGTTCAGCAACCCGACCTCCGCCGCCGCTTAGGGCCGTCGCAGCCTCGTGCTTCTTCATGCGACTTCGGCAACGTCCCGACCACGACACGCCGTGGAAGTGGGCCAAATGTGGTCGGGAACATACCGAAGTGGACCAAGCCGCCAGGCGGTGACGCAGGCCCAGGTCGATGCGATCTTGGCTGAGCTGCGCGCCCGACTGCTCGGCGAGACGTAGAAGTCCGTTGGAGCAGCGTGCGCACAAGACCCGCCGCTTACTCGTCTTCGTAAAAGTTGCGCACCCAGCGGTGGCTGCGGAGGATCGCCAGGTCGCTGTCGCGCAGCCGGCCGCTCTCGGCCGCCTTCACGTTGCTGCGCACGTGTGCTCGCGTTCGCATGCCAGGGATCACGGTGGAAACGGCGGAATGTGACAAGCAGAAGCGAAGCGCAATCTCGGGAAGGGCTTCCATCGCGATTCCCAGGTCTCCAACGAGCGCTTGCGCTCGCTCATGCACCTGCGCTTTGCGGTGACCGGCGAAGTAGTCGTTCCGCCAGTCGTCAGCGGGGAAGGCGGTGTCAGCAGTTACCTTGCCGGTCAGACCACCTTCATCGAACGGGACCCGCACGATTATTCCGACGCCCGCTTCTTGGGCTGCGGGGAACAGCTCGTCCTCCGGGCTTTGGTCCCAGACGTTGTAGATGACCTGCACAGTGTCAACCAACCCTGAGCGAACGAGCGCCAACGCGTTGTTCGGCTCATGCGGAAGAGTCGAGATTCCGAAGAAACGGATCTTGCCGTCCTTGCGGAGCCTGTCAACCCCCTCGATCCAGTCACCTTCGGTCAGCCAGTCGTCGGACCACACGTGCAATTGCTGGAGATCGATGGCTTCGACGCCGAGATTCCTGAGACTGCGCTCCGTGCATTCGACGATCCAGTCGGCGGTAAACGCCTCGGGCGCGCGCATCCCCGGAGCTTCGGGCCACTCAATCGGTGGAACCTTCGACGCGATGTACACCTCCGCCCCAGCGCTTCGCACAACCTCACCGACCAATCGTTCACAGCTACCGTCGCCGTACGACAGGGCTGTGTCGATGAAGTTGACGCCGGCACCAATAGCCTGATGAAGCGACCGCGCAGCTTCGTCCTGATCCGTGCCGAGCCACATGGCGCTCGAGACGCCCCACGTGCCGTAGCCGAGCGACGAGACTGAGAGTCCAGTCCTCCCCAATGTGGCGTAGCTCATCAGCACGACCACCCCTGATCCGCACGTTACTCCCAGAAGGTGCGCTGCATGCCGATCGTCAATATCTGCCGCTGAACAGCGCACGGGAGTCACGCCACGTAACTGCCGCTTCTGTGAACTCAGTCATTGGCGGCAAGAGCGCGCGCGTCAGCGAGATCTGCGGCGGTCCCGCAGTCGATGAAGCTCACGTCTGTAGGCACCAGCTCCACCGCGGTCTTGCTCCACACCAGTTCGTAGAGGCCGCCAGGGTGCGGATCGAGGGTCTGCGCGGTCGCGCCCGGGAGCAGTGACAGACCCGCGAAGCGCCATCGACCATCGAAGTCGGGACGTTCGGTGTCTGCGACAACGAGCAGTCGCGGCCGCTCGCCGGTCCAGTCCTTGACAAAGCCGGCGACATCGACCGAACCGTCGTACCAAGCATCGGCGTTGGCGATGAGGACGTCGCGTCCCGCCAGCCAGTGCTTCAACTGACCTACGGCGCCGGCCGTACCCAACGCTTCGGGCTGCTCGACCGACACGCGCGCTCGCTCCCCGACCGCCGACACGATCTGGTCGGCCAGCCAGTGCGCGTTGACCGCGACATCGGCAGGGCTGAGCGCAAGCACTTGCCCGATGCGGTCGAGCGCTGCATCGAGCATGGTCCGGCCGCCGATCTCAAGCAACGGCTTGGGAGTCGCGTCCGTCAACGGGCGAAGTCGCTCGCCTCGACCAGCGGCAAGGACCAGGCCCGCGACCGTCACAGCAAGCGGACGGCGCGCAGGATGTCGACGGTCGGCTCGCTGATGAGCGGCAGAGCGTCGAGCGCGAACCAGCCCGTGCCCGTGACCTCGACCTCGTCCTCGCGGCGCAGCTTGGTCCCGGAGGGCGCGTCGATGAAGTAGACGACGTCGACCCGACGCACCTGGGCGTTGACGGCGGCGTAAGGGATCGGGAGCTCGGCTGCCTCCAAGGTGATGCCGAGCTCCTCGGCGATCTCGCGGACAAGTCCGACCCCTGTCGGCTCGCCGCGCTGCAGCAGGCCGCCGGGCAGCGCCCAGCCTTCGCTGTGCCGCTGCCGCACCAGCGCGATGCGGCCGTCATGACGTCGCAGCACGGCGACCGCGCCGACCGTGTACGACGGAGTGGCCGCGTGAATGATCGAGCGGCGCATGGGGTCAGGCAGCCGCCGGAACGCCGATAACGCCTGCTTCCGCATCAGTTCAGACTAAGCATGTCCCTTGATAGCGTCCGAGCGTGGCGCGTCCGGTGCGGATCGGCAACTGTTCTGGTTTCTACGGTGACAGGTTCGCCGCGATGCGCGAGATGCTCGACGGGGGCGACCTCGATGTGCTCACCGGCGACTATCTCGCCGAGCTCACCATGCTCATTCTCTTCCGGTCCAAGATGAAGGATCCGGGCAAGGGCTACGCGACGACCTTCGTGCGCCAGCTCGAGGAGTGCCTCGGCACGGCGTGGGAAAAGGGCGTGCGCATCGTCGCCAACGCGGGCGGGCTGAACCCGGCCGGATGCGCGGCAGCGGTGCGCGATCTGGCCCAGCGGTTGGGACTGCGCGTCAACGTCGCCCACATCGAAGGTGACGACCTGCTGCCGCGCGTCTCGGAGCTGGCGGGACCCGACGGACTCGGGCTCGCCAACCTCGACACCGGCAAGGCGCTCACAGCGGATCCCTTGACCGCCAACGCTTATCTCGGCGGCTGGGGCATCGCGGCAGCACTCGACTCAGGCGCGCAGGTCGTCGTCACCGGCCGGGTGACCGACGCGGCACTCGTCATCGGCTCGGCCGCGTGGTGGCACCACTGGAAGCGCGACAGCTGGGATGCACTCGCGGGCGCACTGGTCACCGGCCACATCCTCGAGTGCGGTGCGCAGGCGACCGGCGGCAACTACTCGTTCTTCACAGAGATCCCGCACAACGAGCATCTCGGTTTCCCGTTGGCGGAGATCGACGAGGACGGCAGCAGCGTCATCACAAAACATGCCGGCACCGGCGGGGCGGTGACAGTAGGGACCGTGACGGCGCAGCTGCTCTACGAGATCGGCGAACCCGTCTACCTCAACCCTGACGTCTCCGCCGACTTCACAACCATCCGGCTCGGCCAGGAGGGTGCGGACCGGGTCCGCGTCAGCGACGTACGCGGCTTTCCGCCTCCGTCGACGACGAAGGTCTGCCTCAACCTGGTGGGTGGCTTCCGCAACTCGATGACCTTCCTGCTCACCGGTCTCGACATCGAGGAGAAGGCCGACCTGGTCAAGCGGCAGCTGGCACCAGCGTTGACCGGTGTCGAGTCGGTGACGTGGAGTCTCGCCCGTACGGACCATGACGATGCCGAGACCAACGAGCAGGCAGTCGCGACGCTGCGGGTCACCGTCAAGGACGCCGACGCCAAGAAGATCGGACGCCCGTTCTCCTCGGCCGCGGTCGAGATCGCCTTGGCTTCCTATCCCGGCTGCACGCTGACCTCGCCGCCCGGCGATGCCTCGATGTACGGCATCTACTGGCCCGCCCTGGTCGCCAACGAAGAAGTCGAGCAAACGGTCGTTCTCGACGATGGCAGCCGCGTCATCGTCGAGCGGGCCATTGGCTCGACTGCTCATGCGGGCGCCCGCGTCGGGCAGCCGGCGCAAGACGATGCAAGAGGCCGGGAAGTCCTGCGGGCTCCGCTCGGGACACTGGTCGGTGCACGAAGTGGCGACAAGGGCGGCAACGCCAACGTCGGTGTCTGGACCAAGACCGACGAGGCGTTCCACTGGCTCTCTCGTGGCCTCACCGTCGAGAAGCTCAAAGAGCTGCTGCCCGAGACCAAGGAGTACGACGTCGACCGCTACGAGCTGGCCAACATTCGAGCGCTCAACTTCGTCGTACGAGGTCTTTTGGGTGACGGCGTCGCCGCCGGCACCCGCCAGGATGCACAGGCAAAAGGACTCGGCGAGTGGCTGCGGTCCCGTCATGTCAACATCCCGATCGATCTCCTGGAGCGACCGGGCGAATGACTGACTCCTGGAGCACACCTGAGCGCGTCGCCCTGCGCCGCGTTGTTCGTGACTTCACCGTGCGAGAAGTGTTGCCCGACCTGGACAAGTGGGAGCAGGTTGGCGAGCTGCCGCGCGAGCTGCACAAACGAGCCGCGGACGCGGGACTGCTCGGCGTCGCATTTCCCGAGTCTGCCGGCGGCCAAGGTGGCAACGGCATCGACGCGGCGATCGTCACCGAAGAGCTGCTCCACAACGGAGCATCCGGTGGCCTGCTCGCGTCACTCATGACACATGGCATCGCCCTGCCACACATCATCAATTCGGGCAGCGCCGCTCTCATCGACCGTTACGCCCGGCCGACACTCGCCGGCGAGCTGATCGGATCGCTTGCCGTGACCGAGCCCGACGCCGGCAGTGATGTCGCAGGCATTCGCACGCGGGCGGTACGCGAGGGCGACAGCTACGTCGTCAACGGTGCCAAGACGTTCATCACATCGTCGGCCCGAGCCGACTTCATCACGACGATCGTGCGCACCGGCGACGACCCGCACCGAGGCTTGTCAGTCCTCGTCGTCGACACCTTGACCCCTGGTTTCTCCGTCGTACGACGGTTGGACAAGATGGGCTGGCTGTGCAGCGACACCGGCGAGCTTGCCTACGTCGACGTGCGCGTACCGGCTGCCAATCTCGTCGGCGCTGAGGGCAGCGGCTTCATCCAGGTCGCGCAGAACTTCGCGAGCGAACGCCTCGGCCTGGCCGTACACGCCTATGCGATGGCACAGCGAGCCCTGGACCTGACGGTTGACTACGTGCGCACCCGGACCGCGTTCGGCAAACCGTTGATCACCAAGCAGGTGGTCCGGCACAAGCTCGTCGAGATGAAGAGCGCGGTCGACGTGTCCCGCGTCTACACGCGTCACATCCTCGAGCGGCATGCGGAGGGTGAGCAGCTCTTCGCGGAAGCCGCCATTGCCAAGAACCAGTGCGTCGCTGCGTGCGAGTTCGTCGTCAACGAGGCGGTGCAGCTGCACGGTGGCGCCGGCTACATGCGCGGCACCGAGGTGGAGCGCCACTACCGGGATGCACGGATCCTCGGGATCGGCGGCGGGGCGACCGAGGTCATGAACGATCTCATCGCCAAAGCGCTCGGCTGGTAGCTCAAGTTCTGGCGAGCAAGCGCCGAAGATGACCTCGAGGCCGGCACCGACGCTGCAACGTCGATCCCGACCTCGAGGTGTCATCGATAGGCGTCGGTCTTGACCTGGTCGGACAACCGACGCGCGAGAGCCCTTAGCTCCAAGTGGCGCCGTGGCACATGTCGTTGCACCCCCTTCCCGACTCGGGTCCGCGGGGTGTAACGCGCTAAATTCCGCGGACGACGGCAGATTGACAGCGCTCGAACAGCGCGTCCGCGGGATTACGCCGAATGGGCTAACAAATGGTCCATTCGGGCTAAAGCGTTGATTCAACGGTAGTCAGAGCAGACCGCGGCCGTTACGGCTCGATCGAGGCATATTCGCGATCATGAACCCAAATCGGCCCATTCGTCAGCGAGACGAATGGGCCGATTCCGGTGTGATCTTGCGGCGTCAGTCGCCGCTCACGCTGGTGTCGTTGCCGCTGTCGTCGTTGCCGCTGTCGTCGTTGCCGCTGCTGTCGTCGTCGCTGCTGTCGGCGGAGCTGTCGTCGTTCTGGTCGTTGCCGGACCCGCCCTGGACGTCGTCGTTGCCCTCGTCGCCCTGGACGTCGTCGTTGCCGGCTTCGCCCTGGACGTCGTCGTCGCCCTCGTCGCCCTGCAGATCGTCGTTGCCGTCGCCACCCAGCAGCGTGTCGTCACCGGTGCCGCCGCTCAGAGTGTCGTCACCGTTCTCGCCGTCGAGCTCGTCGTTGCCCGAGTCGCCTTGGACGTCGTCGTTGCCGCCGGACGCGAGCACTGTGTCGTTCCCGCCGCCGGCGAGGATGCGGTCATGACCACGCGAGCCACAGATGACGTCGTTGCCGCCGCGAGCGCGAATCACGTGGCCGCTGTCCTCGATGTCGATCACGTCGCGGTGAGACGTGCCGTGCACGACGTGCGGCGAGGCCGAGGTGACCACCTTGGTGACGGTCTGACCGTCACAGCTGTGTCCGCCGGTTGACGCCACCGCGTGCAGCGGGTTGTAGGCGAACAGGCTGAGCGGGCCGGCCAGGACCAGGATCAGAGTGCGGGAGCGTCGAAGCATGGGATCCTCCGGATCGAGAGTGTGCCTGTCCGACTATGGCCGGGCGCGGCCTCCTCGTTACAGGGCCGCATAGTCACTTCGGGCGAATTCGCCGTAAAGCACCTCCTGCCCGTACGGTTCCCACGACACTGACGCCGATGCCCACCATCGCCGCACCGTTCGCCAACACCGAGTTTCGTGCCATCTGGACGACTCGGGGACTCTCCCTGCTCGGTGACCAGCTCGCGCGCGTCGCACTTGCCGTTCTGGTCTTCGAACGCACGGGATCTGCCGCGCTGACCGGCGCGGCGTACGCGGCCACCTTCCTGCCCTACCTCGCCGGGCCGCTCGTCGCCGGCGCTGCGGACAGTCGTTCGCGCAAGAGCATCCTGGTCGTCCTTGACGTCGCTCGAGCACTGACCGTCGGCGCGATGGCGCTTCCCGGCATGCCATTGCTGTGGATGTGCGTCCTGCTGGCCCTGGTCACCGCGGCAAGCCCGGTGTACGACGCGGCTCGGTCAGCCATGTTGCCCGACGTCCTGACGGACGGCAGCTATCCGACCGGGTTGGCCATCTGCACCATCACCACGGAGTCCGCCCAGGTCCTCGGCTTCGCGGTCGGCGGCATGCTCGTGGCCGTCCTCGGCGCGCGGACCGCGCTGGCCGCCGACGCCGGCACGTTCCTGCTGTCGGCCGCGATTCTCGCCAAGTGGTTGCGAGCGCGGCCGCCGGCGCGGGCCGCGGACCCCGACCGCGCCCGTCAGCTCCGCTCGACGACCCGCCTGGTGATGCGCGGACCAAAGCTGCGACGGCTGGTCGCACTGGCATGGATGAACGCGTTCTGGATCGTGCCGGAAGGCCTGGCCGCGCCCTACGCGCACCATCTCGGCGGCGGGCCGGTGTCCGTCGGCCTGCTGCTCTCGGCGCTGCCCTTCGGTTGCGCGGCGGGGGCGCTCGTCCTGACGAGTCTCACCACCCAGGAGCAGCGCGAGCGGCTGATGTTGCCGATGGCGGTGTTCGCTGGCCTGCCGCTCCTCGCTTGTGTCAGCCACCCCGGGCTCAGCGTCTCGCTGGCGCTCTGGGCGCTGTGCGGGGTCGGGTCGGCGTACAACGTCGCGGCCAACGCGGCGTTCGTCCAAGAGGTGCCCAACGCCTGCCGCTCGCAGGCAATCGCGATCGTGACGACCGGCATGGTGGCGGGTCAGGGACTGGCCGTGCTGCTGGGCGGTCTCGCCGCGTCGGTGTTGCCGCCATGGGCGGTCGTCAGCATCGCCGGCGGGCTCGGCGTCATGATCGCGGGATCGTTCTGCGTCATCAAGCCGGTCCGCGCTCGAGTCATCGACTTGACGACGCCGGCGATGGTCGCGGTCGAACAGTAAGCGGCGCCGACCTCACAAGCTCAAGGCGAGCGTCTCGGCGGTCGGAAGCTCGGCGAGCAGGGCCCCGGGCAATGCGATCTTGGAACGCCGCACACCCGAACCGATGACCGCGAGCTCGACGTCGATGACCGCGTCATCGACGAGCACGGGCCAACCTGGCGGGAGTCCCAACGGCGTGATGCCGCCGTACTCCATCGCCGTGTCCGTCACCGCCTGATCCATCGGGGCGAACGACGCCTTGCGCGCGTCCAGTCGCCGCCGGACGACGCCGTTGACGTCCGCCCGGTCGGTGGCCAGCAGCATGCACGCTGCCCGCCGGGTGACCTCGCCGCGCCGACCCTGCACGATGACGCAGTTGGCCGACGCTTCGAGCGGCACCGCGTAGCGCTCGCAGAAGGCCGCGGTGTCGGCCAGCCCCGGGTCGATCGGCGCGACCAGCACTTCACCCGCACGTGACCACCCGGTGAGGAAGGCCGCAACCGTCGGAGCGAGAAGCTCGGCATGGTCGACCGCGGGAGACCAGCCGAGGGTGCCGAGGCGATCAGGCACGGCCGGCTCAGCCTGTTCGTCGTACGACGAAGTCGCAGAGCGAGTCGAGTGCAGCCTTGGCCGGCACGTCCGGCAGCGGTGCCAGGGTGGCGCGCGCGTCTTCGGCCCAGTCCTCGAGCACCGATCGTGCCCGGTCCATCACCGGGTGCCGGCGCAGCTCCTCCAGCGCTGCGGACTGCGCGGTGTCCTCGCTGCGGTCCCCACCCTGCGCGGCGTGTTGATCGGCGCCGGCCGACGCCGCCGACCGGCGAAGCAGCAGCACCGGAAGCGTCGGCACACCCTCGCGCAGGTCGGTGCCCGGCACCTTGCCGGAGTCTGTCGACTCGGACAGCACATCGAGAAGATCGTCCGACAGCTGGAACGCGACGCCGATCCGCTCGCCGAACCTGGTGAGCACCTCGGTGGCCGGGTCCGGTGCGCCCGAGAGCATCGCGCCGAACCGGCCGGACGTTCCGATGAGCGAGCCGGTCTTGTCGGCAACGACGTGCAGATAGTGCTGCACCGGGTCGTCGGCTTCGGCCGGCCCGACGGTCTCGCGGATCTGGCCTTGCACGAGCCGCTCGAAGGTTCGCGCTTGCAGCCGCACCGCTTCAGGTCCGAGATCGGCCAGGAGGTCGGAGGCCCGCGCGAACAGGAAGTCGCCGGTGAGGATCGCGACGGTGTTGCCCCATCGACTGTTGGCGGAGGTCGCGCCGCGGCGCATCAGCGCCTCGTCCATGACGTCGTCGTGGTAGAGCGTTGCGAGGTGGGTGAGCTCGACGACGACAGCCGCGGGGACGACGCCGGGCGCCCCAGGATCACCGAACTGAGCCGCAAGCAGCACCACCAACGGGCGGAACCGCTTCCCACCGGCGGCGACAAGATGTTGCGAAGTCTCGGTGACGAACGGATAGTCGCTCTTGACCGAGTCCCGCAGCCGCGCCTCGACAGTGTCGAGCCCGGCGCGGATCTCTGCCTCCAGCGCCGGGTCGGCGAAGTCAACCGCCGCGGGGCGACCACTCATCTCAGGAACGGTACGGCGTGGTTGGCAAGGTCGAGCACCGGTTGCGGGAAGACCCCGAGAACCACGGTGACCGCTGCCGACACTGCCAACGCACCCGCTGTCGCCACGCCGGGTGCCACCACCACCGGACCGTCGGGCAGGGGCTCGGCGAAGAACATCATCACGATGACGCGGACATAGAAGAACGCTGCCATGGCCGACGCGATGGCGCCGACGACGACCAGCGGGGTGGCGCCGCCGTCGACCGCGGCCGAGAACACCGCGAACTTGCCCGTGAAGCCGGAGGTCAGCGGAATGCCGGCGAGAGCAAGCAGGAACAGAGCAAAGACACCCGCGATCAGCGGCGACCGGCGGCCGAGGCCGGCCCACCGGGACAGGTGCGTCGCCTCACCGTCCGGATCGCGCACCAGCGTCAGGGTGCCGAAAGCGCCGACGGTGGTCAGGCCATAGGCGAGCAGGTAGAACAACGACCCGGACAGGCCGGAGCGGTTGAGCGCGATGACGCCGACGAGGATGAAGCCCGCGTGCGCGACCGACGAGTAGGCCAGCATGCGCTTGACGTCGGTCTGGGTCACTGCGAGTAGCGAGCCCACCAACATCGTGACGATGGCCACGCCCCAGGCGACCGGACGCCAGTCCCAGCCGAGGCCGTCGAAGCTGACGTAGAACACGCGCAGCAGTGCGCCGAACGCCGCCACCTTGGTGGCCGCCGCCATCAGCGCGGTGATCGGCGTAGGCGCGCCTTGGTAGACGTCGGGTACCCATGAGTGGAAGGGCACCGCGCCGATCTTGAACAGCAACCCGGCCGCCAGCAGGCCCAGACCGAGGAACAGCAAGGTGTCGCCATGCTGACCGCTCTGGGTGGCGTCGCGGATGCCGCTGAGGGAAACCGTGCCGGCGTAGCCGTAGAGCAGGGCGAGCCCGTAGAGGAAGAACGCCGAGGAGAACGCCCCGAGCAGGAAGTACTTGACCGCCGCCTCCTGGCTCAGCAGCCGCCGACGGCGGGCGAGCCCGCACATCAGGTAGAGCGGCAGCGAGAGGACCTCGAGCGCGACGAACAACATCAACAGGTCGTTGGCCGCAGGGAACAGCAGCATGCCGGCGACGGCGAACATGAGCAGCGGGAAAACCTCGGTCTGCGTCCGGCCGGCCGCGATGCCGGCACGTTCGTCGGCCGAGCCCGGAACCGCAGCGGCCTCGGCGACCAACGCACCGCCGTCCAGCTCGGGCGACCGGTCGGCGATGAGCAGCACGCTCGCGAGCGCGATGAGAACGATCGTGCCCTGGATGAACAGGGTTGGTCCGTCGACGACGATCGCACCCGCAGCCGTGATCTCGCGGCGGTGCGCAAGTGCGCACACGGCGACGAACGAACCGATCAGCCCGGCTCCCGTGACGGCAAGCTGCAAAGCCCAACGCTGTGCGCGTGGCGCAAATGCCTCGACGAGCACCCCGACGACCGCCGCGATGGTCACGATGAGCACCGGCGCCAGCGCCGTGTAGGAGATCGACGGCGCCGTGAAGTCCGCCGCGAGCGCGCTCACTTGCTGCCTCCGCTGCTGGTCAGTGGCTGGAAGCCCTGCACCCCGACCTCAGGTGGCCGCGAAGGCGTGGGGGCATGCGATCTGACCTTGGTGAACGACGAGTGCACCGCCGGGTTGATGACGTCGAGCAACGGCTTCGGATAGATGCCGAGTACGACGATGACTGCCATCACCGGCGCGATCACCCAAGCCTCACGGAGGTCGAGGTCGCGCATGTTCTCCAGCCCCTCACGGACGGGACCGTGCATCGTCCGTTGCACCATCCAGAGGGCATAGACGGACGCCAGGATGATGCCGAACGTTGCGAGCACCGCGAACCAGCGGTGCACGGTGAAAGTGCCGGCGAGGACGAGGAACTCGCTGACAAACGTCGACAGACCCGGCAACGACAGGGCCGAGAGAGCGGCGACGAGGAACATCGCACCCAGCCAGGGTGCGTTTGAGGCAGCGCCGCCGAAGTCGTCGATGAGCCGTGAGCCCCGTCTCGTGGCGAGGAACCCGACGACGAGGAACAGCGCCCCGGTCGAGAACGCGTGGTTGACCATGTAGAGCGTCGCGCCCGACCCGCCCTGGCTGGTGAACGCGAAGACGCCGAGAGCGATGAACCCGAAGTGCGACACCGATGAGTAGGCGATGAGCCGCTTCATGTCCCGCTGGCCGATGGCGAGCAGGGCGCCGTACAAGACGCCGGTCACGCACAAACCGAGGATGTAGGGCGCGAACGTCTTGGAGGCATCCGGGAAAAGCGGGATGCAATAGCGCAGGAAGCCGAACGTGCCGACCTTGTCGAGAACACCCACGAGCAGGACCGCGACACCCGTCGGCGCTTCGGCGGCCGCATCGGGTAGCCAGGTGTGGAACGGCCACAGCGGCGCCTTGATCGCGAACGCGATGAAAAAGCCCAGGAACAGTGCGTTCTGCTCGCTGTGTGAAAGGTGCAGCTGCGTGGAAAGCACCTGGAAGTCGAACGTGCCGTGCCCGAGCTGATCCTTCGAGACGACGAACAGCGCAACGACGGCCACGAGCATCAGCAGTCCGCCCGCCAGCGAGTAGAGCAGGAACTTCACCGCGGCGTAGGAGCGTCGCGACCCACCGTAGGACCCGATCAGGAAATAGATCGGGATCAGCATCGCCTCGAACAACACATAGAACAGGAACACGTCGAGCGACCCGAAGACGCCGATGACGATCGCCTCGGTCGACAGCAGGAGGGCGAAGAACGTGCGGGTGCTGTGCTTGCCTTCCTCAGCGTCGTTCCAGGACGCCAACAGGATGATCGGCGTGAGCACCGTGGTCATGAGGATCAGTGCGAGCGCGATCCCGTCGACGCCGACCGCGTAGTGCGCACCGAACGCCTTGATCCAGTCGTAGTTCTGCACGAACTGGAACCGGTCACCGTTGGTGTGGTAGGAGGCGGCCATCCAGATCGACGCGATGAGGGTGACGATCGAGGTACCCAGCGCGATGCGCTTGGCCTCTCCGTCCCTGTCACGAGGCGTCAGACAGAGCAGCAGAACCCCGGCGAGCGGAATCGCTCCGAGCACCGTAACCCAAGGAAAAGAGCTCATTGGTCGGCTCCGGAATCGTGAGCGCAGCGAGCGATTTCGTGAGCCATCAGCCCACCCGGACCAGGACGAGAGCGCCAGTCACGGCCACGGCACCCACCAGCATCGACAGGGCGTAGGAGCGCGCGAACCCGGTCTGAGTGCGCCGCGCGCGGGCGCTCGTGCCACCCACCAACGCCGCCAGTCCATTGACCGCGCCGTCGACACCGCGACCGTCGAAGAACACGAGTGCGCGTGTCAGGTAAGAGCCGGGACGCATGAACAGGCCTTCGTTGAGGGCGTCTCCGTAAAGGGACCGGCGCGCCGCCCAGGTGACCGGGGTGACGTTGAGCGGCTGCTCCACGGGCACCGGCTTGCGGCCGACGAGCCACCAGCCGGCAGCGACACCGCCCGCGACCACCACGAGCGTGAGAAGTGTCAGCACCACCGGAGCAATCGTGTGAGCACCTACCTCGACACTGCGACCGACGGACGGAGTGAGGAAGTGCTGCAGCGAGCCACCCAGCACCAGCAGCCCACCCGCCACGGCCGATCCGATCGCGAGCACGATCATCGGGCCGGTCATGACCGACGGCGACTCGTGCGGGTGTGCGTCCTTCGCCCAGCGCCGGTTGCCGAAGAACGTCATGATCATGAGACGCGTCATGTAGAACGCGGTGATGCCTGCGCCGGCAAGAGCAACGATCCCGAGGATCCAGCCCTCTGCGCCGCCCGTGTCGAAGGCGGCCTCGATGATCTTGTCCTTGGAGAAGAAGCCGGCGAACGGAGGCATGCCGATGATGGCGAGATAGCCGATGCCGAACGTCACGAACGTGACGGGCATGACCTTGCGCAGGCCGCCGTAGCGGCGCATGTTGACCTCGTCGTTCATGCCGTGCATCACCGACCCGGCCCCGAGGAACATGTTGGCCTTGAAGAAGCCGTGGGTCAGCAGGTGCAAGATGCCGATGGCGTAGACGCCCGGGCCGAGACCGACGGCGAGCATCATGTAGCCGATCTGGCTCATCGTCGAGGCGGCGAGCACCTTCTTGATGTCGTCGTAGGCGCAGCCGATGATCGCGCCCATCACGAGCGTGACCGCGCCGACCACCTCGACCGCGGTGCGTGCGTCCGGGGCGACGTTGTAGAGCGGCGCCGACCGCGCAACCAGATAGACGCCGGCGGTCACCATCGTGGCGGCGTGGATGAGGGCAGAGACCGGGGTCGGGCCCTCCATGGCGTCGAGCAGCCACGACTGCAGCGGCGCCTGTGCGCTCTTGGCGCAGGCACCGAGCAGCAGCAGCAAGCCGATGGCGGTGAGCGTGCCACCGTGCACACCGGGCCCGTGAGCACCGGTGAAGACCCCCGCGAACGAGAACGTGCCGAACGTGGCGAACATCAGCATGATCGCCAGCGACAGCCCGAAGTCGCCGACGCGGTTGACCACGAACGCCTTCTTGGCCGCGACCGCGGCGCTCGGCTTGTAGTGCCAAAAGCCGAT
The DNA here is from genome assembly GCA_025929315.1 of Frankiaceae bacterium. Lineage (GTDB taxonomy): Bacteria > Actinomycetota > Actinomycetes > JAFAQI01 > JAFAQI01 > DATBDO01. The sequence goes on along the minus strand of JAICMI010000015.1, from coordinate 1,193 downwards.
GAGCAGGTAGGACGCCAGACCGACACCTTCCCAGCCGACGTACATGAGCAGGAAGTTGTCGGCGAGCACCAGCAGCAGCATGACGGCAACGAACAGGTTGAGCTGGCCGAAGAAGCGGCGCCGATCGGGGTCGTGCTCCATGTAGCCGATCGAGTAGATGTGGATCAGCGAACCGACGCCGGTGATGAGCAGCACGAAGGTGAGCGACAGCGGGTCGAGCAGGAGGTTGGCCTCAGCGTGGAAACCGGCGACGGGAACCCACGTGAACAGATGCTGGTCTATCTGCCGGTGGCTCGAGTCCCGACCGAGCATCGCGACCAGCTCGATCAAGGCGATGACGAACGACGCGATCGGTGCTGCGCAACCGAGCAGGTGTCCCCAGCTGTTGGTACGACGGCCGCCGAGCAGCAGCACCGCGGCGCTCGCCGCCGGCAGCGCGATCAGCAGCCAGGTCAGGTGGAAGATCCCGCTCGGCGCGAGATAGCCCACAGCATGTTCGAGCGACATGAGGCCTCAGTACTTCAGCAGGTTGGCGTCGTCGACCGAGGCCGACCGGCGGGCACGGAAGATCGACATGATGATCGCGAGGCCGATGACCACCTCGGCGGCGGCGACCACCATCACGAAGAACGCGATGATCTGGCCGTCGAGCTGCCCGTTGATGCGGCTGAACGTGACGAGTGTCAGGTTGACCGCATTGAGCATGAGCTCGATGCACATGAACACGACGATCGCGTTGCGGCGTACGAGCACCCCGACCGCGCCGATCGTGAACAACACGGCCGACAGATACAGGTAATACTGCGCCTTCATTTGCGCACCTCCGGTGCGACGCAGCTCATCGTTCGAGCTCGCGTTCGACGCCCTCGACGTGCGGGACCGCGGCCGAGATCTGCAGGTGTTCGGGCACGCTGCCGGGTGCGATGGCTCCGTCCGGTAGCAACGCCGGCGTGTCCACCGCGTCGTGGTCGGCGTAGACACCGGGGCCGGGCAGCGGCGCGACTGCGGCGCCGCCGCGAGCGAAGCGCTCCTCCATCCGCTCCTTCTGGGTACGACGAGGCGTCAAGCGCTCCCGATGCGCGAGCACCATGGCGCCGAGACCCGCAGTGATGAGCAGCGCACTCGTCGCCTCGAAGGCGAACACGTAGCGGCTGAAGAGCAGCTCGGCGATCGCGACGACGTTGCCCTTGTCC
>JAICMI010000111.1 GCA_025929315.1 Frankiaceae bacterium | reverse complement strand
TGCGCGCTATCAGGGGCGTCACCGTGCCCCGAGCAACACTGCCAGGGTCGTCGCCAGGTCCACCGCCGGGGCGACTGCATTCGCCTTGCCGTTGGTCGGCTTCACCACAGCCGCTCACGCCGCCACCGACGAGCAGTGGGACAACGTCGCCCAGTGCGAGTCCGGCGGCAACTGGCACATCAACACGGGTAACGGCTACTACGGCGGCCTGCAGTTCACCCAGGGCACCTGGGTCAACTACGGCGGCTCGTCCTACGCCTCCCGCGCAGACCTCGCCGGCCGCGAGGAGCAGATTGCGATCGCCAACAAGGTCCTGGCGGCACAGGGCTGGGGCGCCTGGCCCGTCTGCTCGAGCTACGCCGGTCCGGCCCAGGGCGAGTCGTGGACGACGCGTCCGGTGCGCCACTCATCCGCCGAGGCCTCGCCTGCGCGGACCACGCACGGCACCGAGCGGTTCACGGCCCTCAGGCGTGCGCCCAGGCCGGCCACTGCCTCCATGTACGTCGTGCAGACCGGCGACACGCTCATCTCGATCGCGGACAAGCACCAGGTCAGCTGGCGCAAGCTCTACCGCGCCAACCGCAGCTTGATCGGCAGCAACCCGAGCCTCATCACGCCGGGGATGCACCTGCACGTGCCGCCGCCGCCCGCGCCACACGCTCTCTAGACAGGTCCTGACAGACTCCGGGAGTGCGTCGGCTGCTCCCGGATACCTCAACAGAGGTCGATCTGCGCGCGGCTTATGCCGTCGACGCCGATCGGCACGTGCGCGTCAACTTCGCGTCCAGCGCCGACGGCGCGGTGACGGTCGACGGCAGGTCCAGAGGCTTGTCGAGCGAGGCCGACCGTGAGCTGTTCCACCTGCTTCGCGCGATGACCGACGTCGTACTCGTCGGCGCCGGGACGGTGCGCGGCGAGAACTACGGCGGCGCGCGAGAGACCGGCGGCAAGACCCCGCCGATAGCGGTCGTGAGCCGTTCGCTCGACCTCGACCCGGCGTCGCGATTGTTCACGGACACGCAGGTCCCACCGATCGTCGTGACGTGCGCCGATGCGCCGGCCGAGCGCCGCAAAGCACTCGACAGCTTGGCCGACGTCATCGTCGCGGGGACCGACTCGGTTGACGTCGAGATGGCGATCGACCAGCTTGCGGACCGAGGTCTCAAGCACGTGCTCTGTGAGGGCGGCCCGCATCTGTTCGGATGGCTCGCGGCGGCGAAAGTGCTCGACGAGCTCGACCTGTCACTCGCGCCGTTGATCGCCGGGGGCCGCGCGGGACGGATCATCGCGGGCCTGGAAAGCCAGCTGGCCGACCCGCTTCAGCTGGTGCATGTGCTCGAGGACGAAGGTCACCTGTTCCTGCGCTACTCCACAACCTGACGCCGCACCTCCTTCATCCACCGCTCCCCCGCCGGACGCCCTTGTCGACCCGGTCACGGGCGAGGCTCGCGTCATGCATCGCATCGTTCTCGTTCTTTCCGTCCTTGCCGTGCTCGTGCCGTCAGCGATGACAGCCGAAGCCACCACCACGACCCAGCAGGTGCCGGTGTGCAAGACCGCGCCCCATGGCCGGGTCGGGTGCTTCGCGATCCGTCTCGACCGTTACTCCTCCGGTCGCGTGCGCCACGCCAGCGGACCAGTCGGCTACACGCCGCAGGACCTGCAGTCGGCTTATGCACTGCCGTCGGACGACGGCGGTGACGGCATGACGGTCGCCGTTGTCGATGCCTACGACGATCCCTCCGCCGACGCCGACCTCGCGACTTATCGCAAGGCCTTCGGCCTTCCGGCGTGTACGACGTCGAGCGGTTGCTTCCGCAAGATCGACCAGAGCGGCGGGCACAGCTATCCCGAGGTCGACGAGGGCTGGGCGCAGGAGATCTCACTCGATCTCGACATGGTCTCTGCGGTGTGCCCGCGCTGCCACATCCTGCTGGTCGAAGCGCGATCGAGTGCGCAGTCCAACCTTGGCCTAGCGGTGGGCACAGCCGTGCGGCTCGGCGCGGATGCGGTGAGCAACAGCTACGGCGGTGCAGATGCGAGTGACTCGTCCTACGGCCGCTACTACCACCATTCCGGTGTCGCCATCACCGCCTCGGCCGGCGACAGCGGTTACGGCGTCTCCTATCCCGCCTCGTCGAAGTGGGTGACCGCTGTCGGGGGTACGACGCTGCGCCGCTCGACGCGTGCGCGCCGCGGCTGGTCGGAGGGCGCCTGGGCCAACTCCGGGAGTGGTTGCTCGACCCGCAACAGGACGACCTGGCAGTCGGCATCGACCACCGAGTGCAGCGGTCGAGCAGTCGCCGACATCTCGGCCGTCGCCGATCCGGCGACCGGCGTGGCGGTCTACGACAGCCTCACCTATGAGGACACCGAGGGCTGGCTGACGTTCGGCGGCACGAGCGCGGGCGCGCCGATCATCGCGGCCGCGTTCGCCTTGGCGGGCAACACGGGCGACGTCGACGACGGGTCCTACGTGTGGCTGCACCACACCGGTGGCGTCAACGACGTGGTGAGCGGGTCCAACGGATCGTGCGAGACGGCTCGCTGGTGCAGCGCCCACTACGGCTGGGACGGTCCGACCGGCTGGGGCACCCCGAAGGGCGTCACCGCGCTGTAGGTGCGTGTTGAATGGCCGGGTGCGCCTTCCTGTGATGCCGCCGGTCAAGCCGATGCTCGCCAAGTCGATCAAGGAAATGCCGCAGCCGGACGACGTTCCGGGCGGCGTGCTCTATGAGCCCAAGTGGGACGGCTTCCGCTGCATCGTGTTCCGCGACGGCGACGAGGTCGAGCTTGGCTCACGCAACGAGCGTCCGCTGACCCGCTACTTTCCCGAGGTCGTCGAAGCGGTGAAGCAGGCCTTGCCGAAGCAGTGCGTCGTCGACGGCGAAATCGTGATCGAGCAGAACGGACGCCTCGACTTCGAGTCGCTGCAGCTGCGGCTGCATCCGGCCGAGTCCCGGGTGCGCAAGCTGGCCGCCGAGATCCCCGCCGTGTTCGTCGCCTTCGATCTGCTCGCCCTCGGCAAGGACGCGTTGACGGACAAGCCGTTCGCCGAGCGGCGCGCGTTGCTGGAGAAGAACATCAAGCCGACGGACGACGTGCACCTCACGCCGGCGACCGACAACCCGGAGGTCGCTGCGCAATGGTTCATCGACTTCGAAGGCGCCGGCCTCGACGGTCTCGTCGTCAAGCCCAACACCGTGCACTACCAGCAGGACAAACGCGTCATGTTCAAGGTAAAGCACGAACGCACCGCTGACTGCGTCGTCGCCGGGTTCCGCTACCACAAGAGCGGACCCATCGTCGGCTCGTTGCTTCTCGGCCTGTACGACGGCGACGACCTGCGCCACGTGGGTGTCGCTGCGTCGTTCACAACCGCTCGTCGCAAGGAGCTGCTGGACGAGCTGGCGCCGTACCAGACGAACGCGGAAAAGGACCATCCCTGGTACTCCTCCGAGTGGGGCCCGGGCGGGTCGCCGAGTCGTTGGAGCGCCGGCAAGGACCTGTCGTTCGAGCCGTTGCGACCGGAGCTGGTCGTCGAGGTCGCCTACGACTACATGGAAGGCGCACGGTTCCGGCACACGGCACAGTTCCGCCGCTGGCGGCCGGACCGGGAACCCAAGAGCTGCACCTACGACCAGCTCGATCGGCCGTTGACCTATGCCGTGTCCGATGTCCTTGCCGCCGTCGACTAGGGCTCAGACCGTCGACCAGGGCTCAGAGCTCGCACCAGACGCACTTGCCGCCGTCGACGGTGTGCCAGCCCCAGGCGCGGCACACGGCATCGACGAGATGCAGACCACGCCGGCCCGTGTCGAGCAGACCGGGCGCTTCCGTCGGACGCAGCTCGGGACTGCCGTCGGTGACCTCGACGCGGACCCCCTCCGCGTCCGGCCGCACGTCCAGCGTGACCGGGTCTCCACCGTGTCTGATCGCGTTGGTGACAAGCTCGCTGACCGCCAGGGCGAGGTCCTCGCACCGGCCTGCGTCCAGGTGAGCGCGACCGACCTCGACCGCGTGCCGCCGCGCAGCAGCGACGACATACGGGTCAGCCGCAAGTCGAACCACGATCAGCTCCCCTGTTGCAGATGAAGGCTCTGCCCTGATCTCCTCCTAAGGCATGCCCGGATCCCACCGACCGTCACCTAGCGCCGGAGGGACGGTTACGGACCGTGAGGTGACAGCCGGGAGTCAGTCGGGCTTGCGCGCTCGGCTCGGCTGCACCCGCATCGGCTCGCCTTCCATCTTCGGGTAGTTGGGCGGGTACGGCGCCTCGCCCAGCCCGTGATCACGCTCGTCGCGCTCCGACCACTCGAGCAGGGGGGCGATGTCCACGTGCACGTCGTCGATGCCGGCATGGAGGTCGCCGAGCTCGGCGAAGCGCGCCGGCATCGTCGCGATCGTGAAGTCGTCCGTCTCGACGTCAGGCAGCTCATCCCACGTCACCGGCGCCGACACCGGCCCGTGCGGAAACCCGCGCACCGAGTAGGCCGCTGCGATCGTACGGTCCTTGGCGTTCTGGTTGAAGTCGAGAAAGATCTTCTCGCCGCGTTCTTCCTTCCACCACGCGGTCGTCGCCTGGTCCGGCATCCGACGCTCGACTTCTCGCGCGAAAGCGAGCGCTGCGCGTCGTACCTCCTTGAAGCCGTGGTCGGGCTTGATGCGGACGTAGATGTGCACGCCCCGGTTGCCGGAGGTCTTGGGCCAGCCCTGCCAGCCGAGCTCGTCGAGCACCTCGTGCACGACGGCAGCGACTTTCTTGGCGTCGTCGAACCCCGTGCCCGGCTGTGGGTCGAGATCGATGCGCAGCTCGTCCGGCTGCTCGACCGCGAACTTGCGGGTGTGCCACGGATGGAACTCGACGGTCGACATCTGCACTGCCCAGACGACGCAGCCGATCTCAGTGACGCACAGCTCGTCGGCGGTGCGACCGGACGGGAACGACACCTCGACCGTGTCAACCCAATCCGGTGCACCCTTGGGCAGTCGCTTCTGGTAGATCTTCTCGCCGCCGACACCCTCGGGATAGCGATGCAGCATGCACGGGCGATCGCGCAACGCACGGACGATGCCGTCTGCCACCGAGATGTAGTAGTTCGCGAGGTCCAACTTGGTTTCACCACGCGCCGGGAAGTAGACGCGGTCCGGGTTGGTTATGCGTACAGAACGCCCACCCGCATCGATCTCCACGAACGGCGAAGCCATGCGGGCACCGTACGCCAGCGCATGGCCTCGTCGTACGTCTTGCTGTACACCCACTCGGCGCGTCGGCGCCATGACACGATCGGACTATGGCCGTGAACAAGACTAAGGAAGAGTGGCGCGCGGAGCTGTCGCCTGAGGAGTACGCCGTCCTGCGCGAGGCAGCCACGGAACGACCGTGGACCGGACCGCTGCTCGACGAACACCGCGTCGGCGTCTACCGCTGTCGCGCCTGCGGCAACGAGCTGTTCCGGTCGGAGACCAAGTTCGAGTCGCACTGTGGCTGGCCGTCGTTCTACGACGCCCGCGACACAGACGCGGTCCGACTGCTCCAGTACCGTTCGCTCGGGATGACGCGCACCGAGGTGCGCTGCGCGGCGTGCGACTCGCACCTTGGGCACCTCTTCGACGACGCACCACAGACCCCGACAGGCGACCGCTACTGCATGAACTCGATCGCCCTGACCTTCGAGCCGTCGGAGAGTGCCTGACCGGCGCTCCCCGTTCGACTTCGGATAGCTGGCGACCACTTTTTGCGTCGAAAACGGCCCGAAAGTGGTCGCCCGGTATCCGAAGTGCCACCGAGGGAACGGCGCTGCTCCCTATGGCAGGGTTGCGATGAGGTCGGCTGGCGACTTGCGGGCACCGGTGTAGAACGGGATCTCCTCGCGTGTGTGCAACCGCGCCTTAGCTCCGCGAAGGTGTCTCATCAGGTCGACGATGCGGTGCATCTCATCGGCTTCGAACGCGAGCATCCACTCGTAGTCGCCGAGAGCGAAGGAGGCCACGGTGTTGGCCCGGACGTCCGGATACTCACGCGCCATCCTGCCGTGCTCGGCGAGCATCTCGCGCCGCTCGGCATCCGGAAGCAGATACCACTCATAGGACCGCACGAACGGATACACGCAGATGTAGCGCCCCGGCTCTTCCTCGGCCAGGAACGCCGGGATGTGTGACTTGTTGAACTCGGCTGGTCGGTGCAACGCCATCTGTGACCACACCGGATCGCACCCCTGACCGAGCCGGGACTGCCGAAAACGCTGATAGGCCTCCTGCAGGTCGTCGCTCGTCGGCGCGACCCACCAGAACATGAGATCCGCGTCAGCCCGGAACCCCGCGACGTCGTACAGGCCACGCGTCGCGATCCCCTTCTCGCCGAGCTGGTCGAGCAAGGTCTGGAGCTCGTCGGCGAGCGCCTCGCGGTCGTCCCCCACCGGCGTGCGCACCCGGAAGACTGCGTACATCACATAGCGGATGAGCTCGTTGAGCTCGCGTGCTTTCTTGCCTGCGGACTTCTCAGCCATGGGTCCATTGTGCGCCGAGGGGCAGACTGACCTCATGGCTCGGTACGACGTCCGCCCCGCCGCCGCAGTGTTCGCCCTGGTCACGCTGAGCGCCTGTACGTCGAACGGCAGCGCCGCGGGCGGCGCACAGGCGCGCGTGGTCCACACGCACCCGACCGCCAGCCAGAGCAGAACGCAGGCAGCGACGAGTCGAGGACCGGCGGCGGCCTGGCCGACCTACCACGGCGACAACCAGCGCTCGGGCACGTCAGGTGCACCGGCATTGAAGGCACCGCTGCACCGGTCCTGGTCAAAGGGTCTCGACGGGGCGGTCTATGCCCAACCGATCGTCGTCGGCCGGCTGGTCATAACCGCGACCGAGCACAACACCGTCTACGCACTTCGGCCCAGGACCGGGCACGTCGTCTGGCGTCACCACCTCGGCGCGCCGGTCCCGCAGAGCGACCTCCCGTGCGGCAACATCGACCCGTCCGGCATCACCGGGACGCCCACCTACGACCGCGCCACCGGTTCGATCTTCGTGGTGACGGAGACGACCGGCTCGCATCACACCTTGCGCGCGCTCAACTGGCGCAACGGCCACGTGCGCTGGCGCCGCAACCTCGACATCCTGCCCAACCGTGAGCGCAACGCAGAGCAGCAACGCGGAGGGCTGCTCGTGTCACACGGACGCGTCTACGTCGCGTTCGGTGGTCGCTTCGGCGACTGCGGCAACTACGTCGGTTACGTCGTCGGCGTACCAACCGACGGGACCGGCCGCTCTCTGCACTACGCGGTGCCGACCGCGCGGGAGGCCGGCATCTGGGCGGCGCCGGGCCCCGTACAGGACAAGACCGAGGGCGACCTCTACGTCGCGAGCGGCAACGGCGCGGAAACCAACGGCCAGTACGACGGCAGCGACTCGGTCATCCGCCTGTCCATGAAGCTGAGCCGCACCGGGTTCTTTGCCCCCGCCACGTGGCAGCAGGACAACCAGCAGGACCTGGACCTCGGATCTTCGTCTCCGGTGATCAACCCCGTGACTATGCAGGTCGCCATCGCCGGCAAGCGCGGAACGGTCTACGTGCTCCATGACCTGAAGGGCGTCGGCAAGTCAGTCGCCAAAACCCTTACCGGCTGCGCGTCATACGGGGGCGCTGCGTTCGCGGGACAACTCGTCGTGATGCCGTGCTCCGACGGGATCCGTCGGCTGGACGTCGCGGGCCGCGCGTCCCGGTGGGACTGGCAGGTGCCGGGCGTCGCCGGATCACCGGTCATCGCGGGTCGCCGCGTCTACGCACTGGATCAGGACAATGGCGACCTCGTCGACATCAACTTCGGCACCGGGCATGTCGTCACGCGGATCGACGTCGGCCCGGTGAGCCGGTTCGCCACTCCCGTGCCGGTCGGGCCTCGCGTCTACGTCGGCACTCTCAGCGGAGTGGTCGCAGTCCACGGGTCATGACATCGTTCGAGGCGTGGAGATCGAGCGACACGTCCAAGCGATCCAGGAGCACGGCGCGGCACTCGCGGACGCGGCCGAGCGCGCCGGGCTCGACGCCAAAGTGCCGACGTGCCCGGAATGGCGGGTACGAGACCTCGTCGGTCATCAGGGTCAAGTACACCGGTGGGCGGCGACCTACGTCGCGAGCGCACACACCGACACGGGCGTCGAGCTCGAAAGCATCCCAGCCGACGACGAGCTGCTGGCGTGGTTCCGCGCAGGTCATGCCCGACTCGTCGCCGCCATCAAAGCCGCGCCCGCCGATCTCGAGTGCTGGTCGTTCCTGCCCGCGCCCACACCACTCGCATTCTGGGCGCGCAGGCAGGCGCACGAGACCACCATCCACCGCGCGGACGCCGAATCCGCCACCGGCAAACAGCTCGACGTCGACGCCGCCCTCGCGGTGGACGGGATCGACGAGCTGCTCCTCGGCTTCTACAACCGCAAACGTGGCCGCCTCGTGACCGACCCCGCACTGACACTCGGCATCCGCGTCACCGACGCACAGCCTGACGATGCCTGGACCATGGTCATCCGTCCGGACGGCCGCGAAGTCACCCGTGGCAGCGCCAGCGGGGACTGCGTCGTGTCAGGCAGCGCGAGCGACGTCTACCAGCTCTTGTGGAACCGCCGCGACCGCGGCGTCGTAGACGTCGAAGGCGACGCCACCATCCTCGACCTGTGGCAACAGAAAGCGCCCATCAGCTGGGGTTGAATGCTCTGACGTGGTCAGCGGCGGCCTGGCCGGTGCGGATGCAGGCGGGGATGCCGACTCCTTCGTAGGCCGCTCCGCAGACGGCGAGGCCGGGGACTGCAGCGACGGCCTCGCGAACACGGCGCACCCGTTCGACGTGACCGACCGCATACTGCGGCAACCCGCCGCCCCATCGCGACACCCGAGTCGCTATCGGCGGCGCGTCGACGCGTCCCGTCAACGCGAGTTCGAGGACAGCCGACTGCACGAGCTCGTCGTCATCGCGTTGCACGTCAGTGTTGTCGCCGTACCTGCCGAACGAACAACGCACCGCGACATGCTCGCCGTCGTCGAGATGCGCCCATTTCGCCGACGCGATCGTCACGCCCTTGACGGCACGGCGCGCCGACGGCGGCACGAGATAGCCGCTGCCGGAGGGGACCTGCACGTCCACGCGGCGCCACACAAGCGTGACGAGTACGACGCTCGCCATCTCGATGTCAGCAAGTTCGGCAGCGGCTGCAGGCGTCACGTCGGCGAGCAGTCGTGCCGCCGGCGCCGGCG
>JAICMI010000018.1 GCA_025929315.1 Frankiaceae bacterium | reverse complement strand
CCTCGACATCGCCTCCGTCGAGTTTGCTCGGACCTTCGAGAAGTTCGCGGGCGCGGTGCTGACGCATGCGCAGGCTGAGGAGAACCAGGAGTTCCCACTGCTTCGTCGCTATCTCGACGGAGAGCAGCTCGCACGTGCCGAGAATCTGCTGCTGACAGCCGAAAAGACGGCGCCGACGCACCCGCATCCGTCCGCGCGGACCACAGCGGCCAACTACGTGGTGGGTCCGTTCGCGGCGATGGTCGACCGCGCCCGCGACGCCATCTCCAACGCCCGCGCCTCCTAGCCACGCCGGGCGCTGTCGCCCTCAACCGGTGACGAGCAGGCGGAGTCCGATGTCGGCTGCGTCGAGCCCCAGCAGCTCTCGGTTGCGTTCGGCCCATCGGCCGGACGCGACATCGTCCTGAAGGCTCGATACCGCCCGTTGCTCGACGTCCGCTCCGACTCGCGCCCAGATCGACATTCCGCGGCGGACGTCCTCGTCGAGGTATGCCTCAGGTCGTCGCCAGTAGGCCTCGGGGAATCCGTCCGTGCAGTCCCAGGGGATCGACAGCGGAACCAGCTTCGCTCCGAGGGCCTGCGCTTGTTCGGCCAGGGATGGATGGTTGCCGACGAGTCCAGCGAGCTCGGACAGGTAATCGCGCGTGAGCCAGAACCGGCTGAGGCCGGCGATGTCGAAAGTGAGCACGACAACACGCGATGCGACGCGACGGAGCTCCCGTAGACCGGCGATCGGGTCTCGCCAGTGATGGGTGGTGGCGACGGCCATCGCGGCATCGAATGCGCCGTCGGAAAAGGGCAGATTTTCGGCTTTCGCTGCCACGCACGGCGCCGCCTCGGGTGGACGATGAGCGCGCATGACTGCCGACGGTTCGACGGCAAGAACTTGACGGTCAACGGGCTCGTAAGAGCCTGATCCCGCCCCCACGTTCAACACCGTCCGGGCATCGCCGAGCGCCTGCCATATCTGTGCGGCGATGCGCGGGTCCGTCCGCCGGGTCACCGTGTAGGTGACTCCGATGCTGTCGTACAGGTGCGCGTTCGACATTGGCTCTGCTTTCAGTCCGCCGCGCTAGTCGGCTTTGCGGAACTCCCAGATCGCGATCATCAGCATGCCGATGCCCATGCCGGCGACGATGAGGAGCTCGACGCCGGTCGGGACGCGCCAGCTGCCCCACGTGACGCCGGGGTTGAGCAGTCGGTCGGTGGCGGCCGGCACGTCGAGGTGTGCGAAGACCGCGCGTCGTACCGGGTCGACCGCATAGGTCAGCGGATCGATGCGGGTCAACACATGCAACCAGCCGGGCAGTCCGCGCAACGGAAACAGGGCGCCGGAGAGGAAGAACAGCGGCATCAACAGCATCTGGTTGAGCGCCATGTAGGCCTGGAACTGCTCGATGCGCGCCGCGGTCATCACGCCGAAGGCGGTGAGGGTGAAGGCAAACAGCATCAGCTCGGCCAGCACCGTGAAGAACAACGAGAACGAATAGGGCACGCCCACCAGCCCGGCCATCAGAAGGATGAGCAGCCCCTGCAACGAGGCGGTGGTCGCGCCACCGAGACACTTGCCGATGACAATCGACGCCCGGCTGATCGGTGCGACCAACATCTCGCGGAGGAAGCCGAACTCCCGGTCCCACACGATCGACGCGGCCGAGAACATCGCGGTGAACAGCACGGCCATCGACAGGGCGCCCGGAAACATGAACGTTCGCAAGTTGAGGTTGCCGATGCTGCCGGTCGTGATCGTCGAGAGCCCGGAGCCGAGTACGAAGAGGAACAGGACCGGCTGGATCAGCGACGTGATGACCCGCAGCCGGTCGCGCCCGAAGCGAATCATCTCCCGCTGCCACACCACGCGGATCGCGCGCAGATTGTGTCGGAGGCCGAACCCCGGCACGGCCAGACTCGGGAGCTGGACCTCAGTGACCGCCACCTGCCTACCTCCGTCGCTGCGCGACCATGCGCATCCACTGGTTTTGGCCTGACTCCTCGGCGTCCCGGATCGTCGACCCGGTGTGGCTCATGAAGACGTCGTCCAACGTCGGACGGGCGACGTTGACCGAACGGATGGGCACACCGAGGTCGGCAAAGAGCCGGGGCACGAACTGCTCGCCGTTGGCGACCGCGAAGGTGACGAGCCCCTCGGACATGGTCGCCGACTGTCCGAACTTCTCCTGCAGGGAAATGATGGCCGCCTGGTCGTCGTCGGTGGAGATCTGCACGCGGTCCTTGCCGACGCCGGCTTTCAATGACTCGGGCGTGTCCATCACCACGATGCGACCGCGATCCATGATGGCGATGCGGTCGCAGTTCTCCGCCTCGTCCATGTAGTGCGTCGTGAGGAAGATCGTGACGTCCTCGCGCTCGCGCAGGTCGTGGATGTAGCGCCAGATCGAGGACCGCGTCTGCGGATCCAGGCCGACTGTGGGCTCGTCGAGGAACAACACCTTGGGGGAGTGCAGCAGGCCGCGCGCGATCTCGAGCCGGCGCTTCATGCCGCCGGAGAACGTCGACACCAGTGACTTGCGCCGGTCCGACAAATCGACCATGTCGAGCACCAGCGACATTCGCTCGTCGAGAGCGGATCGTCGTACGCCGTAGAGCTCCGCGTGCATACGCAGGTTCTGGTCGGCGGTCAGATATTGATCGAGCGTCGGGTCCTGGAAGACCAGCCCGATGTTGCGCCGGACGGCGTCGCGCTGACGGACGACGTCGAAGCCCGCGACCTGCGCCGTCCCCGCGGTCGGCTCGACGAGCGTGCAGAGCATCTTGATGGTGGTGGACTTGCCGGCACCGTTGGGCCCGAGGAAGCCGAACGCCTCGCCGGCGTGCACTGTGAAGTCGACGCCGCCGACGGCAACGAGATCGCCGTAGTGCTTCGTCAAGCCTTGTACGGCGACTGCTGCATCCACTGCAACTACGGTAATGGACGTGGCGGCGCCCGATCGACTGTCGAGCGCCACCGCCCGGCTGGTGCGTCACGGATTTGTCGACTACGCCGCTGCAGCGGCACTGATCGACGCGCTCGCCGCAGGGGACGAGGTCGTCTCGGCGCTTGCCTCGGCCGCCGATCCGGACCTGGCCGTCGCGTCGCTCGGCCGGCTCATCGAGGCTGCACCAGACCGGGTGCGGTTGGCCGCGGCGATCCGTGACGACGAGGGTTTCGGGACGAGACTGGCCGCCGTTCTGGGGGCGAGCGCCGCTCTTGGCGAGCACCTGGCACGACACCCCGAGCACTGGTCCGCGCTCGCCGACGAGACTGCCGCGACCTCGCGGCCGAGTCGGCTCGGCCTGCGCGAGACGCTGCACGCGGCGGTCGGTTCCGCGACCGGTCGGCCCGCGTACGACGCGCTGCGGGTGGCTTACCGCCGTCAGCTCCTCACGCTCGCGGCGCGAGACCTCTCCGGCATGGTGGACGTCGACGACGTCGCGGCCGAGTTGGCCGACCTTGCCGAGGCGACTCTTGGCATCGCGCTCGACATCGCCCGCCGCGAGCACCCGACCGACAGCCGACTCGCGGTGATAGGTCTCGGCAAGACCGGTGGCCGCGAGCTCAACTATGTGAGCGACGTGGACGTGATCTTCGTTGCGGAGCCGGCTGACAACGGTGCGACTGCGCTCGCGGCGGCGATGATGCGCGTCTGTTCCGACACCACCGCCGAAGGCACGATCTGGCCGGTCGACGCCGGACTGCGGCCCGAAGGCAAGTCGGGTCCGCTGGTGCGCACGCTGGCGAGTCATAAGGCCTATTACGAACGATGGGCCAAGACCTGGGAGTTCCAGGCGCTTCTCAAAGCCAGGCCGGTCGGGGGCGACCTTGACCTCGCGCGGGACTACATCGACACCGTGATGCCGATGGTGTGGGCCGCGGCGCAGCGCGACGGCTTCGTCGCAGACGTGCAGGCGATGCGCCGTCGTGTCCTCGAGCACGTGCCCGCGGCTGATGTCGGCCGTGAGGTCAAGCTTGGTCCCGGTGGGCTGCGGGACGTCGAGTTCGCGGTTCAGCTGCTGCAGCTCGTGCACGGCCGCAGCGACTCCGATTTGCGCAGTCCCACGACATTGGTTGCGCTCGATGCCCTGGCGGCCGGTGGCTACGTCGGGCGGGACGATGCACACCGGCTAGCCGACGCCTACAGGTTCCTCCGGACCGTCGAGCATCGCTTGCAGCTCGTCCAGCTGCGACGCACGCACTTGCTGCCGACCGACCCCAACGAGCTGCGTCGGCTCGCGCGCACAATGGGTTTCCGCGATGTCGACTCATGGCGCCAGGACTACGACGGCCACACGCGCGAAGTACGCCGTCTGCACGAGAAGCTCTTCTACCGCCCGCTGCTCGACGCGGTGGCACGACTACCGGCCGAACAGGCGCGACTCACGCCGGAGGCGGCGCAGGAGCGACTCGAGGCGTTGGGTTTCGTCGATCCGGCGGCGGCGTTGCGGCATCTGGAAGCATTGACGCGTGGAGTCAGCCGACGAGCATCGATCCAAGGCACGCTGTTGCCGGTGATGCTCGGCTGGTTCGCCGACGCCGCCGACCCGGACGCGGGCCTGCTCGCCTTCCGGCAGGTGAGCGACGCCCTCGGAAGCACGCCCTGGTATCTCCGCGTTCTTCGCGACGAGGGCGCAACCGCCGAGCGTCTTGCCCGTCTGCTCGCGACCAGCCGTTATGTCGCCGATCTGCTCGCGCGGGCGCCGGAAGCCATCGCGATGCTCGGCCGTGATGACGAGCTCGCCCCGCGCACTGCAGCGGCTCTCACCGCGGAAGCCCTTGCCGCTGTGCGTCGCAACAATGACTGGGAGAACGCCGTTGCAGTCGCGCGCGGTTTGCGTCGCCGCGAGCTCGTCCGCATCGCTTGCGCCGATCTGCTCGGGCTGGCTGATCTGGCTACTGTCGGCACCGCCCTGTCCGATGTCGCCGGCGCAACGCTCGACGCCGCGCTGCTGACCGCCGTACAGAAGATCGAAGCCGAACGACGTGCGCCGCTGGATGTGCGAATCGCGGTCATCGGCATGGGCCGGCTCGGAGGCGCGGAGCAGGGTTACGGCAGTGATGCCGACGTCATGTTCGTCTACGAGCCGCTCAGCGGTGACGACGCACCCGTACACACTCAGAGCGCGCACGACGTCGCCAACGAGATGCGTCGACTGCTTGCGTTGCCGGCCCCCGATCCACCGCTCGTCGTTGACGCCGACCTGCGACCCGAGGGTCGCCAAGGCCCGCTGGTCCGGAGCCTGACGTCGTATCTGGAGTACTACCGCCGATGGGGCGCGGTCTGGGAACGGCAGGCCCTGCTGCGCGCGCGGCCCGTGGCGGGTGACGGCGAGCTGGGCGCACGATTTCTCGCCGGCATCCAGGAGGTGCGGTATCCGACGGAGGGCATCGACGCCGCCACGGCGAGGGAGATCCGACGCATCAAGGCGCGCATGGAAGCCGAACGGCTGCCACGGGGCGCCGACCCGGGCTTGCACACCAAGCTCGGCCGGGGCGGGCTGTCCGATGTCGAATGGACGGTGCAGCTGCTCCAGCTGCGCCACGCCGGCCAGCTCGACGACCTGCGCACCCCGTCGACGATCCCCGCCCTCCAGGCCGCCCGTCGACACGGCTTGATCGCCGGCGAGCAGTACGACGTGCTCACGGACGCGTGGCGCATGGCGATGCGAGTCCGCAACGCGGTGGTGCTGGCGAGGGGTAAGGCCTCGGACACGGTGCCAGTCGACCCGCGCACGCTGGCCGCGGTGGCCCGCGCCATGGGTTATCCGGCCGGGCACGCCCAGGACCTGGTCGAGGACTATCGGCGCGCGACTCGGCGCGCGCGGGCCGTCTATGAGGTCGCCTTCTTCGACTGAGCCTGCGCCGGCTGGTTCTAGCGCCGCTTCGAGAATCGGGAGGATTCCGGCAGGCGGTGGCGAAGTCCGGGCGCGATCCGCCCTTGGATCGCCGAGAGGAGCCCCTCATGGCCGGCCGTCGCCTCGCCTGGACCGCCGCCGCACTCGGTGTGGTCACGCTGAGCGTGGCCGCTGCGCCGAGCTTCGGCAGCAGCTCGCCCGTCGGCTTCGCCAAGCCGGCTTATGTCGACACGTCGCTGGCGGGTGGTGAGCCGATCGCGTTCTACGACCGGGCGCACCAGACCTACATCTACACCTCCCACGAGGGCACCACCCACACGCTGCATGACGGCGTCGCTGGCGCGCCCGTCGAGACGGCGCAGTGGGCCGCCAACTATCGCAACCAGGTCAACATCTGGACCTCACGCGACGGCCAGAAGTGGAACCGCGTCAATCTTGCCGGCACCGGATTCGCGACCGACCCGAGCAAGAACCAGGGCTTCTCCGACCCGGACCTGACGCAGGACGACGGCGGCCGTGTCTACAACACCGGCATCGACCTGGTGAACGACGCCTTGTTCTCGTCGAACGACGGTGGCCGCACCTGGGACCGCGGCACGATCCAGTGCCACGAGGGCGACCGGCCCTGGCTTGCGGGCGCCCACAAGAACGAGGTCTTTCTCGCCACCGACTCCTCGCAGTCGGGCCACATCATCGTGCGCTCGACCGACGGCGGAAACTCGTGTGGCAGCTTCTCGATCCCCGACCACGGCAGCGGCTTCACCGGCTACGGCAAGCTCTACTACAACCGCGCCAACGGCTCGCTCGTGGAGCCGGTGATCTATGGCAACGGCAACGCAGTCGGCATCGCGATCCTGCCGCACGCGTCACGCGCCTTCGACAAGCAGAAGGGCGCGTTCCACCAGATCCAGATCTCTGCAACCGATGGGCTGTCCACCCACTTCCCGGCGCTCGCGCTGGACAGCGCAGGCAACATCTACTTCTCCTGGACCGACGCGCCGAGCGACGGCAAGAACTCGGTGTGGTTCGCCGAGACGAGCCCCACCGGCAAGATCCTCGTGCAGCCGCACGTCGTGTCGCACCCCGGCACGACCGTGCTGTGGCCCTGGATCATCGCGGGCAAGCCGGGCAACGCGTCGATCGTCTGGTACCAGTACGACAAGGTCGTGCCGAACCCCGATGACGCCAACACCGTTGGCAATGTCTACGTCTACCAGGCGACCTTGCTCAACCAGGGCACGTCCAACGCCAAGAAGTACATCGTCAACGCGTCCGGTCGCCCGGTGCATCAGGGCGGCATCTGCCAGGGCGGCACGACATGTGTGGTCACCGGTCAGGACCGCCGGCTCGGTGACTACCTCACCAACGCGCTCGACCCGCGGGGCTGCGTGATGATCGCCACCGGCGACACGATGTCGCCGGACCCGCTCACCGGCGGCGACCGCGCTTGGTCGTTGCCGCTGTTCATCGACCAGAACGCCGGTCCATCGCTCACGCACGGTTCGTGCAAGAGCAACATGAAGGTGTCGTCGTTGCTCGGAACCGGTGACGGTCAGCGCGGTCCACTGGTCGCGCTCGGTGCGGCGTTGCTGCTCGGTTCCGCCCTGTTGCGCGTGCGCCGTTCCTCAGTCGTGGCGGGCTAGCCAGGCCGACAGGACCTCGCGGTAGCGCTCCGGTTCCTCGACGTGCGGCACATGTGCCGACTCGTCGAACTGGACCCACTCGCTGCCCTTGATGCCTGTCAGCAGATCCTGTTGCAGCCTGGGCGTCGCCTCGTCGTACCGGCCTGACAGGAGCAACGTCGGCACGTCGATCTCGCCCAGACGGTCCTTGGACTGCCAGTCCCTGATCGAGCCGATGACGTGGAACTCGCTGGGTCCGTTCATCGTGCGGTAGACGGTGGGGTCGCGATCGATCCAGGAGAACGCGTCGACAAGGTCGTCCGGCCAGGGATCCAGCCGGCACACGTGCCGGCGGTAGAAGACGTCACAGGCCGCGGCGTAGTCCGGGTCATCTGTCGTGCCGGACTCCTCGTGCTTACGCAAGGTCGCTTCCACCTCGGGCGGCAGGTCCGCGCGCAGGCGGTTGCACTCGGCGACGAAGTCGGGGAAGGACGCCGCTGTGTCAGCCAGAACGAGCGCGCGCAGACCGCGCGGACGGGTGAGGGCGTACTCCTGCGCGAGGAATCCGCCCCACGACTGCCCGAGCACGTGATGCCGGTCGGCGATCCCGGCGTGCTCGACGAGAGCGTGCAACTCGCGGACGAACAGCTCGACGGTCCAGAACTCGGCGCCGCGGTCGGGAAGGTGCGTGCTCTGCCCGTTGCCCAGCTGGTCATAGAGCACCACCGCGCGGCCGTCGATCTCGGTCAGCGCGGTGAGGTTGCTGAGGTAGTCGTGCGTCGCGCCCGGCCCGCCGTGCAGGACGATCAGCGGCGCGGGTCCGCTGGCGTCCGCCGGCAGCTCACCGCTCACCGTCCACCACGTCTGTACGTCGACGCCGAAATCCGGCTGCCACTCCATCAGCATGTCGGCATCATGGTCCTATGGACGAGGTCCGGTTCTTCGGCGTGCCGGAACGGATCACGCTCGACGACGAGGTCGTCATCCGCCGCTACGTCGAGGACGACATCGCCGAGCAGGTCGACGTCGTCAACGCCAACCTCGAGCATCTCGCGCCCTGGATGCCGTGGGCCCAGGAGCCCGTGACGTTGGACAGCCAGCTCAGCTGGTTTCGCGAGAGCGACCAGCAGTGGGACCAGGGCACCAACTTCGTCTACGGCATCTATGACGCGGCCGGCCAGCTCGTCGGCGGCACCGGTTACCACGTGCGCAACGGTCCGGGCGTGCTCGAGATCGGCTACTGGTTGGTGGAGCGCGCGGTCGGACACGGGCTGATGACCCGGGTCGCCGAGGCGCTGACCAAGGCGGCGGCCTCGGTCGACGGGGTCACCCGTGTCGAGATCCACTGCGATGCGAACAATGTGCGCAGCGCCGCGATCCCGCACCGTCTCGGCTATGCCTTGGTTCGTGTCGAGCCGCGCGAGATCGTCGCGCCCGGTGAGTCCGGCGAGCATCTCATCTACGCGATAGACGTCTGATTACTTCTTCACTCGCGCCATCACTGTCTGCGCGAGCAGAGACTGTCCCTGGATGCTCGGGTGCACGCCGCACGGTGTGCTGCCGTTCTCGAGAAGAGTGATCAACGCTGACGCGCATGTGTCGCCGTTGTTCTGCTCCGTAGCGGCCTTGTAGGCATCGAACCCTGATGCGATCCGGACGTGATAACCCTGCGCGCCTTGGGCGAGCGCGTTGTTGAGGATCTGGATCTCGGCGGTCAGCAGGCCGTCGTTGTAGTTGAAGGAGTAGTAGTTGAGCAAGACGATCTGTCCGGAGTAACCCGTGCCGCGGATTCCCTTGAAGATCGTCTTGAGGTTCTTCTTGATGGTCGTCGTCAGCTGGCCGATCTCGCCGACGCAGCCGTCGCTCGTCTGCCGCTGGCAGAGGAAGCCGTCGTTGGCGCCGATCGTCAGCGTCACGAGTCGCGTGCTCGGGTGCTGCTTGAGGAAGTGCTCGGCAAAACTGAGCTGCGAGCCCTTGTAACTGGTGTGCAGCGGATACGCGATGCGGTAGCCGACCGGAACTTGCTGTCCCGATGTGGCGTCGTAGCTGTTCTCGCAGCCATTGCTTGCCGCCTTCTTGTCGATCATGCTCGAGGTTGTCTCACCGGGGCACGATGCATTGGTGAGGGCCAGGCCCATCGCTGCAGCGATGTCCTCGGGATAGCCCTTGAAGTTGGCAGCGTTGGAGTAGTCCGGCGCCGGTGGGTTGTTCGACTCGCGGTAACCGAACACGATCGAGTCGCCGAGCGCGAGATATGGCGAACCGGCAACGACCGGCTTCGCTCGGGAGGTGGCAGCGAGCGTCGTACCGGTCGTGGCAACGAGAGAGGTGGCGACGGCGGCGACAGTGCCGAGGGTCAGGGCGGACAGCCGAAATCGGCGTGAGTTCGCAGGCATGCTTGCACCCTCTCCCGCGGTCTCCGAGCCCGCAGGCGAACGCCATAAACACAGGGCATGGTCGCGGGCGCTCGATGTGACAGGTGGGACCTCTGTTGCCTATCGGATGTCCGTTTTGTACTTTTGTGATCATGACGGCGAGAACTCTGGCCCACCAGGCGCCGGCGACGACGCCGGCCGTGCGCTCGGTGTCGCTCGACGACGCGCTCGATCTCCGTGACGTCACGTCGCCGGTCTTCGAAACCTGCAGCGCGCTGGGTCTGTCGATGCGCGAGGGCGATCTGGTCGCGGTCGAGCGCCTGTTCTCGTTCCTCGTCGACCAGATTCCTGATCGTCGGCTGGTGCTGACCGACGTGGTGCAACCGCTGGTCGCTACGGAGCTTCAGTCATGTACGCCGCCCGAAGCGCGGTTGCTGCTCCGCACCTGCCATGACCTCCTCGTCCGACTGCGGCGACCGCCGGCCAATGATGACGATGGCGTGCTTCTGGTCGCCGTCGACGATGGACGCGATGCGCTTGTCATGCACATGGTCGCCTTGATGCTCGACGAGTTCACAGTGCCGTCGGTCGTCTTCGTTGAAAGCGACGAAGACGCTCTCGCTCGCCGGTGCCGTACGGGGCGCGAGACAGTTGCCTGTCTCGCTGTCGGCGACTCGGTTCCGCCGGACCAGGCGGCACGACTCGCACAAGCGATGCGACCGCTGCGGACAGTGGCACTGCTTCGAGGTCCACGGGCCCACGACTATCAGCTCACCTCGTGGGTGGCCGGCCGAGTCGCGGGCATGGGTGAGGCTGTCGACGCGCTGCTCCAGCTGCGCGGACCGCTGACGCCGGCCGAGGTCACCGTCCTGCGACTTGCGGCTGACGGCTACACCAACGTGCGGATCGCGCGCGAGCTCGGCCTGTCGGTGTCCGCGGTCAAGGCCAGGCTCGAGGGCAGCTACAGCAAGCTCAACGCCGCCGACCGCACGCACGCGGTGGCGATCGCGCTGCGCCGGCGCTGGATCCGCTGATACCTGGCCATTTGGCCAGGCGCAAACTGCGCAAAACGCCCGCAGTGTTGACGCATGGGCGAGCTTCCCCGCAATACCCTGCTGCCTCGCCTCGGGGCGGTGGCGGCCATCTGCGCCGCCTTCTTCCTCGGTGCAGCTGACTCGTCGTACGCCTCGGTCGGGTCCAGCTACCTGAACATCCTCAACCAGGAACGCACCTCGCACGGGCTTGCACCGTTGCACTCCAACGCCAGGCTCACGTCCGTTGCGAGCGACTGGGCGCGGCAAATGGCGGCTCGTGGGGTGTTGCAGCACAACCCGGCGCTCACCAGCGAGGTGCGCCAGTGGCGGTCGCTCGGCGAGAACGTCGGCCGCGGAGCCAGCGTGCGCGATCTCGCTCACGCCTTCTGGGCGAGCGCGGAGCATCGCGACAACATCCTCGACCCCGGCTTCACCCAGGTCGGGATCGCGGCCGCGATCGCGGACCACCGCATCTACATAGCGGTCGAGTTTCGCGAACCGGTGCGGCATGCGACGCCAACTGTCCGCCAACACGGGACGTCGAGGACAAGCGAGCGGGCCTATCCCGGTCGCCTGCTCATGCGTGGCACGGAGGGGCCGGCAGTTGCTTACGTGCAACGTCTGCTGGGGCTGTCCGTGAACGGCTTCTTCGGCGCGGCTACGCAGCAAGCAGTCCTGGCATTTCAGCGTCGTCATCACCTGGGGGTGGACGGCATCGTCGGTCCCATCACCTGGGGGACGCTCATACGGACGCGAACATGACGCCGGCGGCCATGGTTACGCCCGGGGCGCTGGCCGGGCTCGCCGGCACTGCAGCTTTGTTGGTCGTCGTCGTGTGGCTGACCTGGATGTTGCTGCTTGCACGTGCCCAGGTTCGGCGGGCGCTCGGACCTCCGGAAGCGAACGCGGCCCGGCACGAGGCCGCCCGTCAGCGGGTCGACCAGGTGTTGCAGCGACGAGCTGTCGATGTCGCCCTGCAGCCCGTGATCGACCTGACCACCGGACGCATCGCGGGTACGGAGGCGCTCGCCCGCTTCGCCGATGGTCGACCGCCGGACATATGGCTCGCCGAAGCAGTTGAGACCGGCCAGGGGCTGGCGATGGACCGGCTGGCGTTCACGACGGCACTGCGCCAGCTGAAGCGGCTGACCACTCCCTGCTACTTGTCGGTCAACGCGACTCCTGAGCTCATTGTGCAAGGTCAGTTGACCGCGTTGATCAGCGAGCAGCGCGTGCCGCTCGATCGCCTGGTGATCGAGCTGACGGAGCACGTGAAGATCTCGAACTACGCCGACCTGCACGTCAGCCTCGCTCAGCTGCGTGAACGTGGGGTGCGGCTTGCCGTCGATGACACCGGCGCCGGTTACGCGTCGTTCAACCACGTGCTCCAGCTCAAGCCCGACATCATCAAGATCGATCGATCGCTGATCGCGAACGTCAACGCCGATCCCGCTCGACGGTCGCTGATCACTGCGCTGGTGCTGCTCGCCTTGGACCTGAATGCAACCGTCGTGGGCGAGGGCGTCGAGACGATGGCCGAGCTCAGCACGCTCGCGGATCTGGGCGTCGACTGTGCGCAGGGCTACTTGCTTGCCCGGCCGTCCACCGAGCGCGCCCGCTGGCGGCGCTGGATGGACCCCGGCCGGGTCTGGGATACCACGCAACCCCGAGTCGACAGCGGGCGATCGGTGACTCTGCCTGATCGCCCGCTCGTCTGAGACGTCGTCGGTCGTGTCGGTGACCTCCTGCCCACGCTGGCCCGCGTAACGGGAGATCAACCGGCACGACCGGCGGCACGACCTCATCCGTTCGGGTCGGTCTTCGTCATTCGCCGGTCGCGCGCCGATCGGCGCCGTAACCACCGGGAAAGTCACAGATTGTCGGAGGGTGGGCGATGTCACGGCGTCGGCACGAGGTCCGTGGCGGTCGTGGCCAACCGGCTCGGCGGTCGCGGCGTCGGCGTGGCTTCATCGCGCGCGCAGGCGAGCGCGGCGTCGCGCTGACCGTTCTGGCCGTCGCGGGTGTCGCGATCGCGGGTGTCGCGGTCGCCGGCGCGATCTCGAACGGTGGCGGGACGTCGACGGTGCGGCCCGAGTCCGTCTCGACTCCGGCGCTGCCGACCACCAGTCCGGCCGCATCCGCGCACGGACCTGTCCCGCTGAGCCCGACGCCGACGGCGACGGAGTCGCCCTCGCCCACTCCGCGGCCCACGCACACGGCGACACCCACACCCAAGGCAACGCCCAAGCCGACGCCGACACCATCACCGACGGCCACGGTCGCCGCCGCCTCGTCGAAGCCTGCGCACACGGGGTCGTCGAGCAGCTGCCCACCAGCCGCCAAGCGGGTCTCAAAGGCGGGCCAGCTACTGCAACATCGCGACGCGTTGCCGCAAGTCAGCCTCATCACCGCAGGTCCCCGACAGGGTCTGCTCGGTGCGTCTGACGCGCAGGCCCGGACGTTGACCCTCTATGTGCGGAGCTGTTCGGAGGAGCCGACCCTGGAGCTCGCGGTCGTGTGGGGCTACGAGGCCGGCCAGTTCATCAAGACCGAGGCGTGGGACTCCGGCACCCGATCGCGGTGGAACCAGCTGCGCGGGTCCAACTTCTCGTCGAGTGCGCAGTTCAAGCAGGACGCCGCGTCGGTCTTCGCTTTCTGGCAGACCGGGTCTACGCAGTACTGGCAGAGTCCGGTCGCGCCACCGTCGTACAACAAGCTGTCTCAGCTGGTGCCCTATCTGAAGGTCTCGTAGCCCTGCTCGAGCTGACGACGCGCATCAGCCGGTCGGTGCAGACGACAATCGGCTGGATCTTCTGGGATCCGGGTGCCGTACGCCGTTACGAAGCGTTGGGGGCTCCCGGGCCGCTCGGCTATGTCGCGTCCCGGGCAGCACCGCTGGCACCGGCCGGCCCTGACGCGGTCGTTGCGGCGTTCGGCTCGATCTCGCCCAACGTCATCCGTTGGGTGTTCGACCTCGTCTCGGACTTCGAGCCGTTCTGGCGCGCGCGTGACGAGGCAGTAGCCGAAGGACTGCACCTCTACGCTCCCGCGATCGTCGAACCGCTCATCGCGGCAGGTCCGGATCTGTGGCGAGTCGTCGACGACCTGCCGTCGGTGGGACGGGTGCTGTTCGGCGCGCACATGCGGATGCCGCGTCCCGACGATCCACTGCTCAGTGCTTGGCACGCGGTCAACTGCATCCGCGAATGGCGCGGCGACACTCACTGGGCGCTCGTGGCCGCAGCGGGGCTCAGCGGCATCGAGGCGTCGATCCTGCACAACGCGTGGCTCGGATACGACAGGGACTGGTTGCCGCAGTCGCGTGGAAGCAGCGCGACGGAGATAGAAGCGGGCTGGCGCTCATTGGGCGAGAAGGGGCTTGCCAACGCGGACGAGGTGACGCCGGGCGGCGTGCAGCTACGGCAGCGCTTGGAGGACGACACCGACCAGTTGTGTGTGCGCATCTGGAAGGCGTACGGCGCCGACAACACCCGCGCCTTGGCGATGGCGCTCGAGCCACCGTGCGAGCTGCTGCTGGCACGTGTCGATGAGACCGCCGGCCCGAACTACCAACCCGCTAGCAGAGCTCGTTCGATATAGCCGTCGGCGGCGCGCCTGCGTCCGCTGCAAGCCGAGCCCTTCGCGTTCATCAATGTTGATGAACCCCTTCTGCGCAAAGGGAAAGATCGGTCATATCGACCGACGCTTGTTCTTGTGTTGGGCAAGTTCGCGATACGCGTTGTTGGACCCGCTTCGAAACTCTCGGTTGACGGCGCGGAAAGTCGCCGTAACAGCAAGTGCGGGGGATCCCTCGCCAGACGAACCGGGAGGTTCACATGTACCAGCTCGCTGCAATTCTCGAAAGCTTCAAGATGCGTCTCCGCAACGACGAGGGCGCAACCGCCGTCGAGTACGGCCTGATGGTCGGGCTCATCGCCGCTGTCATCGTCGCGACCGTCGTGACACTGGGTGGCCAGCTCAACACCGAGTTTCAGAAGATCACCGCTCAGCTCTAGTCGCCCCCCGCGGCTGCCGGTCCGCCACGTCGGTAGACCGGCAGCCGCATCGTTACCACTCGAGCAAAGGACTTCCGATGAAGAGGCGAATAGCACTCGTGGCCGTAGCGCTGCTTCTGGCGCTTGTCGGCACAACCGCTGTTCGCTCTTACGTGAGTCACGCGGATCAACGCGCCGTGACCGGGCTCGATCCGGTCCAGACGTACATCGCACAGGCCACAATTCCTGCGGGCACACCCTTGAAGGAAGCCGTTGCGACAGGCCTGGCGAAACGTGAGTCTCTGCCAGCAAAAACGGTGCCCGCCGGCGCAGTTCGCACCATAAGCGCTGCCCTCGGGAACGAAGTCGCCACCGGAACCATCCCGGCAGGAAGCATGCTTCTCACCGGCGCCTTCGGAGTTCAGCAGGCGCAAAAGGACACTCTCCCTTTGCCGAATGGCACCGTCGCAGTAAGCGTCTCCCTTGGAGATCCCCAACGAGTGGGGGGCTTCGTGCAGCCCGGCTCGGAGATCGCGGTCTTCGACACATACGACACGATTCCAGGGCTGACGCCGCAGGGCACGGTGGCGGCGGGCAACCAGGACACGGCCGCTGGCGATGGCCTGTCGACGGGCACGACGAAACTCCACGTCACAAGGCTGCTGCTGGGACATGTGCCCGTCCTCGCTATCGGCGCCGCCGTGACTGGTCAAGCGCCGGCCAACGGTTCGAGCACTGCTGCCAACGGTTCGACGGACGGCGCTCAGACCTCGGGCAGCGGCTCCGTCGTCGTCACTGTCGCTCTCAAACAGCGGGACGCGGAAAAGCTCATCCTCGCCAGCCAGACCGGCACGCTCTACCTCGCCTTGCTGAACCAGGCTTCGCAGGTCGGTGCGGACTCCGGTGCGAACAACGCCCATCTTTTCCGCTGACGAGCTGACGGAGCGCACAATGGCCATCCTCTTCGAATCCAGTCAGTTCTCCGGTGAGTCGCTTCGGCCCGCGTTGGGTGACGATGTTGTTGTCGTAACAACAGCGGCAGAGTTGCGATGTGCTGTCGACGCGAGCCCGGAGGAGACGCTCGCGGTCTTCGGGCCCGACGCGGAGCTGGAGACCGCCCTCGACTTCGCGTCCGCGCAGCGGGTGCTGCGACCGGCGCTCGGGGTGATCCTCGTGCGACGCAGGATCGATTCGACCGTGCTGGCTCAGGCGATGCGGGCCGGCGTCCGGGAGGTCATCCGAGCCAGCTCTAACGGAGCCCTCGCCGAAGCTTGCGAGCGCTCGCAGGCCGTCACCATGCAGGTGACGGCGCGTGCGCAGCAGAGTCGCCCGGCGGCTACTACGGAGCCAGGCAAGGTGATCACGGTCTTCTCGGCAAAGGGAGGCTGCGGTAAGACCACGATTGCGACCAACGTGGCCGCTGCCATTGCCGCGGGCAAGCGGCGCGTGTGTCTGGTCGACCTTGACCTTCCCTTCGGCGACGTCGCCATCATGCTGCAGCTGTTCCCGGAGCGGACCCTGGCGGACGGCATCACGATGTCCGGGCACATGGATGAGCTGGGTGTGGGTTCCATCGTGACTTCGCATTCGTCGGGTCTGGATGTACTGGTCGCACCGCTGGATCCGGCCGAGGCCGAAAGGATCTCGCCGGCCCTCGTCACCGATCTGCTCACCCAGCTCAAGCGCATGTATGAGGTCATCGTCGTCGACACTCCCCCAGCCTTTACCGAGCCAGTGCTGGCCGCGCTCGACATGACGGACGTGCACCTACTGGTTGCCACTCTCGACGTTCCCGCAGTGAAGAACCTCAAGCTCACGCTCGAAATGCTGCAGATGCTGAACCACTCCGCCGACAAGCAGCGCATCATCGTCAACCGCTCTGACGCCAAGGTAGGCCTCACCGTCGCCGACGTGGAGGAGGCCCTACATCGCACGATCGCGTGTGAGATTCCGTCCAGTCGCGACGTGCCCACCGCGATCAACAAAGGCGTACCGCTCGTTCTCGAGCAGCCGAATCACGCTGTCAGTGTTGCGTTGCGAAACCTGACTCTGCTTGACACCACTATCGTCCCGCAGAAGCCAGCGGCTGCGGGCAGGCACTCCACTGTCAAGCGTGTCCCGTTCTTGCGCCGCGGGAGCGTGACCGCGTGAGCCTCGCCGAACGGCTCGCGCAGGCCAAGCGAACCGACGAAGACGCCTCGAGCAGACCCTCGCCCGTGGCGCCGGCCGAGCGACGTCGCAACCGATCGACTGATCCCTTCGCGACGGTCAAGCGGAGTGTCCACCAGGCCCTGCTGGACAGTCTTGGGCCGAAGCTCTACGACGCCGACCTCTCGCCGGCAGACCTCGAGCACAAGGTCCGTCAGACGCTGCTCCAGGTGCTCGCGCAGGATGAGACGCCGCTCACTGCAACGGACCGGACGCGCGTCGCACAGGAGGTGGCCGACGAGATCCTGGGCTACGGGCCGCTTGAGCCGTATCTGCGGGACCCCGAGATCAGCGAGGTGATGGTCAACGGGCCGGGTCAGATCTTCGTCGAGCGGGCGGGCAAGATCTCGGCTGTCGACGGCGCCTTCGCAGACGACGTCCATCTGAGACGCACGATCGACAAGATCGTCGGTCGCATCGGCCGGCGGGTCGACGAATCGAGCCCCATGGTCGACGCCCGACTCCCGGATGGCAGCCGGGTCAACGCCGTCATCCCGCCCATTGCCCTCGATGGCTCGATGCTCACCATCCGGAAGTTCGCGACCGACCCCTACGGCGCCGAGGACTTGATCGCGTTCGGGACTATGACGCGACCGGTCTTCGAGCTGATTGATGCGTGTGTTCGTGGACGCCTCAACGTCATCATCAGCGGCGGCACGGGTTCGGGCAAGACCACGACACTCAATGTGTTGTCGGCCTCGATTCCCGCGGACGAACGCATCGTCACCATCGAGGACGCCGCCGAACTTCAGCTGCACCAGGAGCACGTGCTGCGCCTGGAGAGTCGCCCGCCCAACATCGAGGGCCGCGGTCAGGTCACTATCCGTGACTTGGTACGCAACTCGTTGCGAATGCGGCCCGACCGGATCGTGGTTGGTGAAGTCAGGGACGGGGCGGCTCTCGACATGTTGCAAGCGATGAACACCGGCCACGACGGCTCGATCACGACGGTGCACAGCAACTCGCCGCGGGACACGCTGTCGAGGCTCGAGACGATGGTCTTGATGGCGGGGATCGAGCTGCCCGTCCGTGCGATCCGCGAGCAGGTGGCCAGCGCACTTGACCTGATCGTCCACCAGGAGCGGCTCCGGGACGGCACCCGTCGGCTCGTCAAGGTCACCGAAGTCGTGGGTATGGAAGGCGACATCATCACGCTTCAGGACCTGTTCGAGTTCGACTTCAAGGCCGGGCAGGATGACCGAGGTCGGTTCCAGGGTTCGCTCAAGTCGACCGGCCTGCGGCCGAAGTTTCTTGACCGGCTCGGCGACGCCGGAGTCACCGTGCCTGTGGGCATCTTCATGTTCGACGACGACATTCGGCGCGCCGGATGAACTGGCTGGACGAACGCGGACGGCTTGCGGTAGCCGCCTCGTGCGCACTGATGGTGACGTTGCTGGGGCAGCAGCATGCGTCAGCAAGCCAGAGCGGGCAAGGCCGGCTGACTGTCGTGTCGCACACCAACCGGTCCGCACGACTGCTCTTCACGGCAACCGGACTTCCGGCCGCGGCAACGGTGGATCCCGCTTCGGCCACGGTCGAGTTCGACGGAAAGCCGACGACGGTCACCGCGGCACGCGTCGGGACTGCCGGCGCCGGAGCGGTCGAGAGGCGAGCGGTTCTGGTCTTCGACACCAGCGGGTCCATGGCCGGCGCAGGTATCGCGGGCGCGCGCCATGCAGCGCTTGCGTTCCTTGCGTCGGTGCCCGCAGATGTCCGAGTTGGACTCGTAGCGTTCGCCGACCGGCCCCGGGTCGTCGTCTCGCCGACTAGTTCTCGCTCGAAGCTCAAGAGCGCGGTCGACCGACTCCGAGCCGGCGGTGAAACCAGCCTTTACGACGGCATCGGACGGGGTCTGCGCGTCCTCGGAAACACGGGCGACCGGGCGTTGGTCGTGTTGAGCGATGGGGCGGACACCCGAAGCCGTCAGTCGCTTGCCACCGTGACCTCGGCTCTGAAGCGGTCCCGGGTGCGTATGGACGCGGTCGCTCTGCACACCGGCGCCTCCGTCAAAACATCGCTCGAAGGCATGGCCTCGGCGAGCGGCGGGAGGGTGACGGCCTCGGCGAGCGCGGCGGACCTCGCAGCTGCGTTCTCGGCCGCGGCCCGGACCTTCGCCTCCCAGGTGGTGCTCGACATCGCGATCCCGGCCTCGGACCACGGGCGCACTGCAGAACTCCGCGTCACGCTGGAATCCAGCATCGGGCAGCTGCACGCCGAGACCTCATTGAGGATCGGCGGCACTTCGGTGCCGTCGACTGACGCGGAGGATCCTTCGACGCCGCCATCACCGCAGAAGACGCCCATTGAGCTTCTGGTTTTGGTCTTCGCCGCGCTGTGCGTGCCCCTCATTGCGCTGCTCGTTGCCGTCGAGCGCCGAGGGTCGCCGCAAGGGCGGACCAAGCGGCTGCTTCACAGGTACACGTTGAAGCCTGAGGGTCCCGTAGCGCAGAATGAGGCTGCAGCGTCCGGACGGCTTGGCGGACTCACTAGCTGGGTGTTGTCTGTTGCCGACCGAGTGACAGCCAATCCCGCTCGGCGCGACAAGTTGGTCACCCGACTCACTCGGGCGGATGTGTCTCTCACGCCGGGTGAGTGGGTTGCCATCCGGTCGATCGTCGCCTTCACCTCAGGCGCGCTTGCCACTGTCGTCTTCGGCTCGCTCGTCGCGGGGCTGCTGCTTGCCGTGCTCGGGTTTTTCGCTAGTAATGCTTGGTTGTCGATCAAAGGACGCCGGCGGCTTCGGGCGTTCGACGAGTACCTGCCGGCTTCTCTTCAACTGGTCGCCAGCAGCCTGCGCACTGGTTTTTCCTTGCCTCAAGCACTCGATGGTGTCGTCCGCGAAGGCTTGGAACCGATCGCCGGTGAGTTCAACCGAGCTCTATCCGAGGCCCGACTGGGCATGCCCATCGAGGATGCTCTCGACGCGGTAAGCGATCGCATGGCAAGTACCGACTTTCGCTGGGTTGTCATGGCGATCCGCATCCAGCGTGAGGTGGGCGGAAATCTGGCCGAGATCCTCCTCAACACCGCAATGATGATGCGGGAACGCGCCAAGCTGCGGCGCCAGGTGAAGGCACTCTCTGCAGAAGGAAGGCTTTCCGCCTACGTGTTGCTGGCGCTGCCGTTGCTCATGTCGCTGTATATGTTCGCGCTGCGTCGGGCTTACATCCGGCCGCTCTACACCACCGGCCTCGGCCTCGGCATGCTCATCTTGGCGATCGTCCTCGTCGTCGCAGGCATGTTCTGGATGCGCAAGGTCGTCAGGGTGGAGGTCTGATGGCCGGCGTGGCGCTTCTCTTCATTGGCCTGGGGTGCATTTCCATGGCCATCGCCGTCCCTGCCGTCCTGTGGCGCGCGCCGGGGACGGCAACGGGTGTCCCCAGGTCACTGGCCGCGCTGAAGGAGATCACACTTCTTCATCCATCAGACGGCAAGGTCGACGCCGGCGCTGTGCGACCGGGCTCATTGCTTGGGAAGCTCGGCGGGTCGGTGCGCCTTGCGCCGGCCAGTTATCGGTCCAAGCTCCAGCTGTTGCTGGACAAGGCGGGCAACCCCGTGGAGTGGAGCATTGAGCGCGTCTTCGCGCTCAAGGTGCTGGGGTTGGTCGGGGTCGCCTTGCTCGGTGCGCTCCTTGGGGCGCACTCACCGGCCAAGTTCCTCCTCTTTGCACTTATCGGCGGGCTCCTCGGGTTCTTCCTGCCGGACATCCTGGTCTACAACGCCGGGATCAAGCGTCAGCAGCAGATCCAGAAGGCGCTCCCGGACGCCCTGGACATGTTGACCGTCAGCGTGGAGGCCGGTTTGGGCTTCGACGCCGCCCTAGCACAAGTGGCGCGGAACACGGAAGGCCCCGTAGCAGGGGAGTTCGCGCGCGTCTTGCAGGAGATGCAGATCGGCAAGTCACGGACCGACTCGCTTCGTGGTTTGGGGGAGCGGACGACCGTGATGGACATGCGCACGTTCGCCAGTGCGATCGTCCAGGCCGACACGCTGGGAATCCCTATCGCGAACGTGCTGCGCGAGCAGGCAAAGGAGATGCGGCTCAAGCGGCACCAGCGCGCTGAGGAGCAGGCCCAGAAGGTGACCGTGAAGATCATGTTTCCGGTTGTGCTCTGCATCCTTCCGTCGTTGTTCGTGATCGTTATCGGTCCGGGGGCGATCAACATCATGCACGCGTTCTCGGGCCGGTGAGCTGCGTGACTTCGCTGCTGGCTCGTCGCCGGGCAAACCGGCGTCACGCCAAATGTTGCGATGACGGCGTTGCCGCTGTCGAGTTCGCGATTCTCCTGCCGGTCCTGCTCGCGGTGACGCTCGCGGCGATCGACTTCGGGCTGGCCTTTCGCCAACAGATCTTGCTGCGCAGCGCTGCGAGCAATGCCGCCGACTACGCCTCCGTCCAACCGTGTGACGCGGCTGGCATCGACGCCGACGCCGCAAGCGAGATTCAGAATGTAAGCGTCCTGAAGCCGACTCTTTCGTCGCCACAGATCCAGTTCATGGATGCGTCTGGGGGAACCGTCACCGACTGTCTCACCGCTTACCAAGCGCGGGTCACCGTGAGCGCCCAATACACACTGCTGACCGGTGGGTTTCTCGGACTGTTCGGTGTCCCCTCAAGCGTGACCGTCTCAGGACAGCAGACGGTTCGGATCCAGGGCCATTGACATGAGAAGAACCGTCCAATCCGACACCGGCACCACGGCCGTTGAGCTCGCACTGGTCATCACGGTCCTGATGACTGTTGCACTGGGGGCGGGCGATTTCGGGCTCTGGGTGTTCCAGAGGTCCGAGGCGGCGCAGGCGGCCCGCGAGGCATCCAGGGTCGCCATGATCCAGCCGCCCGCCACAATGGGCCTCCAGTCGAGCGGGCCCATCTACGACGCGGCCCGGGCGGAGCTCGATACCGGTCTCACTCCCGTCGTCTCCGTGTCCTGTACGAACACCTGCGCCCCAGGCTTCGACACGGTGACTGTCACGGTCGGCTGGGACCGCAGCCCGCTAACGATGGTCGGCGTGTTCGACCATGTCGACGGAGCGTCCAGCCGCACAGTCGTAGGCACGCCATGAATAGCGGTCCCCTGGCCGGACGAGGTCAGATGCTGCGTCGTGACGACGGTGTCGCCGCCATCCTCATCTGCCTCTTCGTCGTATTCCTCGTCCTTCCGGTCGCCGCTGTGTCAGTTGATCTCAGCAGCGCGTATGCCAACCGACGCCAGATGCAGAACGCAGCGGATGCGGCCGCGCAGGCAGGCGCTCAGACGATGGCGGCCGTGCGCCAGGGCACCGCGGCGGCGAGCAGTCTTGACAGCACGGCGCTGAACGTCGCTGCTCAGAACGGCTCCGACACGTCCGGCACCGGCTACTCCTGCAATGTGGCCACCGTTTCGTACAACCCCGTCTCGGTAACCCAAGGACCGTCATGTGCCTCATGGACGGGAGACACGGCGTACAACGCGGTGACGGTGCACACGCACCACGAGGTGGACACGTTCTTCGCCCGGGCGATCAGCGGCGCTGGTGCGACGTCAACGACAGCGGATGCCACCGCTACCGCAACCTTGCAGAAAGTCATTCCGCCGTCGGACTTCGGCAATGCCGTTTTTGCGATGTGCGCCAGTGCGAGTGCTGGCAACGGCAATGGCAACGGCATCGATCCGGCGTGGATTCCGTTGCTCGTGACCGTCAACGGTCAGTTCGTCCTCAACGTTGGCCAAGTCGCGGGTACGGCAACAGCGGTTGGGCACCGATACGTGGTCTGGTCCAACGCCGGCGGCAACAGCAACCTGAGTCGATGCGGGCTTCAGTCGGCCTCGTTCGATGGCTTGATCTGCGGCCTGGCTGCTCCACCTTGCGGTCAACCCATCACTCTGCCCAATGACCTTGCGGTGAGCACCGGTGCCAAGGTCGGGCCGACCCTGGCCACGATGGCCGGGTATCCGGGATGTGATGGCAATACCCTCGCAAACCTCAGCGGTCCTACGACATTCTCGCCCTGCGCGATGGTGATCCCCGTTTGCGACAGCAGCAACGGCGCAACCGGCACGAATGGCACGCTTCACTGTGATGCTTGGGGCGAGTTCCTGTTGTCTCCTGGAAGCCAAGACAAAACGGACTCGTCATGCACCTTCGTCATTGGCAGTAGCGGCAGCATTTGTGGTGAGCTGCTCGGCGACCCGAACGTGCTCGATGGGACCCCGACGGCTGATCCCCCCGGCGCGGGCGACCCCGTGAGGATCGCACTTGTCCAGTGAGCTGAGAGTCCTCGCAAAGGTCGAGCCGTCATGGCTGCGCTGCGACGACCGATTGCACCCAGACCCTCTCGTCGCCCGATTGGGCTCCCGCTCTGCGGCGCTGGAGGGGCTGTGGGTCCTGTCGTCGATATTCGCTGGGTGGTTTGCCGCGGTAGGTATTGACCGCTGGAACACAGCCGACGCGCACGCCTATTGGGCGATGTGGCTGCACCCGTTTTACAGCCTGCCTCCGGGTGCGCACGACGCCTACCTGTACTCGCCCGCGTTCGCTCAGGTGCTGTGGCCGTTCACGCATCTTCCCTGGCCGGTGTTCTCCGGATTGTGGATGGCCATTCTCGCCGCCGCGACAGTCTGGTTGATAGCGCCGCTCAGGCATTGGGCGGTCCCGGTCTTCCTCGCCTGCGTACCGGCGATCATCACCGGCAATGTCTACCCGCTCTTCGCCGTCGTCGCGGTCAAAGGCATGCGCTACCCCGCGGCATGGGCTTTTCCGCTTCTCACGAAGGTGGCGCCAGGCGTTGGTCTCGTTTGGTTCGCGGCCCGGCGCGAATGGCGTCGCCTCGGGGTTGCGCTCGCCGCGACCACCGGCATCGTCGTCGCGTCAGTCATCTTCGCGCCCGGCGAGTGGTCCAACTGGGTTTCGTTCCTGGCGCACCAACACCGCGTCGCCCGCGCGAGCGCGAACGGCATTTCCAGTCTCCCGGCGCCGTCACTCCTCGTGCGCCTGCCCGTCGCCGTTGCGGTGGTTGCCTTCGCAGCACGGACGAATCGTCGCTGGCTGCTGCCGATCGGCATGGTGCTCGCGGACCCGATGTCCGCCTGGTTCGCCTTCCTGCTG
This sequence comes from Frankiaceae bacterium, assembly GCA_025929315.1. Taxonomy (GTDB): domain Bacteria; phylum Actinomycetota; class Actinomycetes; order JAFAQI01; family JAFAQI01; genus DATBDO01. Next base: position 5,216 of record JAICMI010000018.1, on the reverse strand, counting down.
TTGACGGCGATCCCGCGCCTGCGCCGAGCAGAGCCGTCCGTGTCGTCGTCCATTGCGGATGGCTGCATCGAAGGGTTTGAGCCATGCCTGACCTGATCAACGCGAGGGTCGGTCGGTGGCGTGAGCACCTGGCTACGGCCTCTGACGGGAGGGCGTGGTTGCGGCTGTTCGTCGTCGTGTTCCCAGTGTTTCTGTTGACAGCGCACTACGCGATGGTCTCCGTCGACACGTCAAGTGCGTTCATTCCGGCGTGGCATCTGGTTCACCACGGCAACCTGTGGCTGGAAGGCATGCGTCACCCGCCGTACTGGAGCGTGCACGCGGGCGGCCATCTGGTCAGCAACCGTGAACCGGGCGTGATCCTGGCGAACGTACCGGCGTACCTGATCCTGTACCCGCTCGGACCGGTCGCCCTCGGGGGAGCGCTGACGGCTGCGGTTCTCACTGCAGCGACGGTCGCCACCCTCTACGTGGTCGTACGCCGGCTCGGCTCGCCAGACGTTGCTCTCGCGACGGCGCTCGTCGCTGCCTTCGGCACGTCGCTGTGGTCCATTGCGTCGGCTGAAATCTGGACGCACACCGTCGACGCTCTCTGCCTTGCCCTGGCGATGCTGTTTCTGACTCGCAGTGGGTACCTCGCCGCCGGCGCCATCATCGGCGTGAGCGCGATGGCGCGGCCACACCTCATCGTCGTCGCGGCTGTCTTGGGCCTCTACCTGGCGTTCCACCGACGCTCGCCGCGCCCCGCGGTCGCGGTCGGAGTCGGCGGCGCGCCCGGGTTCGCATCGCTGCTACTTCTCAACCACGCGGTCTACGGCAGTTGGACGTTGTCGGGCTATGGCAGCTACGTGACGCAGAACCTCACCACGTCAGGGGGGGCAGCAGCTCATGGCGGTGCCTGGGCGAGCGCCGGACACTACCTCTCCAACGCCACCGGCTTCTTGCTGTCGCCGTTGTGCGGCCTGCTGCTCTACCTGCCGATCGCGCTGCTGCTGATCGCCGGGCTGCGGCCTGCCTGGCGGGCAGCGCCAGCGTGGTGTCGCGGCATGCTGCTCGGTGGTGTCGCCTACACGCTCGTTCAGCTGAAGATCAACTCTTACGTCGGTGGGGCCGCCTTCTACGGCTATCGCCTCGCCACCGAGCTGGTCGTCTGTGCCTGTCCGTTGGCGGTGTTCGCCTATACGCAATGGGGCGCTCAGACACTTTGGCGGACCAACGCTGCGAAGTCGCTCGCTGTCGCGTCGGTCGTGATTCAGGCGGTAGGCGTGACGCTTTATCCCATTGCCCGCAGCGCGCCGGTGAAGCCGTGGCGATCCGACTTTGTCGCGGCGTACGGCAACTCGTCGCTCGTGGCAACGATCATCATCGCTGGTGGCATCGCGGCCACGTTGCTGTGGTGCGCCAGGGATAGGTCGCGTAATCCGTCAGCCGCGCACGCCGCAGCGTGCGCGGGTCAGTCCGGAGTCCAGCCTGCCCGCCGCGCGACGGCGACCGCGGCGAGTTGAGACCCCACTCCGAGCTTGGTCAGAACGCCGCGAATCTGGCTTCGAATCGTGGCTTCCGAAAGTCCGGAGGCAGCGGCGATCCCTTCGGCCAGGTTGCCGGCCATCATCGCTGCGAGCACTTCGCGTTCCCGTGCCGTCAACAGCTGCAGCGCGCCCAACCGCTCGGCCTCATCACGTCGATGCCGGACGAGTTCGCTCAGCAAGCGCTCGCGCTGGGCGGGTCGCAATCGAGTGCCGCCCGCCGCCGCTTCCTGCACTGCCGCCAGGATGGTGCTGTACGGCTCGGACTTGAGGACGAAGTCGCTCGCGCCACTCTCGAGACACGCGGCGATGCGATGGAAGTCCATCGCTCCGGTCAGCATGACGACCTGGCCGGCGACAGCACAGAGGTCGACAACCAGGCCACTGCCGTCACCGATTGCGCCGCCGAGATCGAGATCGAGCAGCACCACGTCCGGCCGGAGCTCCGCCGCGAAGGCAAGGAGACCGTCGAGCGACTCCAGCGGCGCGGGCTCGACCCGCATTCCTTCGGCTCGCAGCGCCACGCCCAGGGTGTAGGACACGGAGGCGTGGTCCTCGACGAGCAGGACGGTCGTCATCGTCAGGCGGACGCCACGCTTGGGAGCGTCGCGGGCTCGTCGCGATGGCCCACGGCCGACCTGGGCGCCAGGCTGCCGCGAATGTCGTCGGGCTGAGCGAAGGTCAAGACGAAGCATGCGCCGCCGGTGGCACCGTCGTGTACGCCGATGTCACCCAGCTGGTCGTGCATCAGCCGAGCGGCGATGAACAGGCCGAGGCCGCTGCCGGGAACGCCTCGCGATGCGTAGCCGCGGCCCCCGCGAGTGAAGATCGACTGACGCTCGTGTCCAGGAACACCGCGTCCCTGGTCCTCCACGGCGAGTACGACGCGTCCGTCCGCGCGGGAGATGCGCACAGTGATCGGACTGCCAGGCGCATAACGGCGCGCGTTCTCCAACAACGTTTGCACGACCGTCGCCGTATCAGCAGGACGCCCGCGCGCCCAGCAGAAGCTGCCCACCTGAAGGTCGATCTTTGCGCCATGGGTGCGCTGCGCGATGACGACCGGTTCGATGGCCGCGGCGAGGTCGAAGAAGACGAAGTCGCCTGCGTTCACGTTGTCGAGGAGATGGCGCAGCCGACCCAGCTCCGCGTCGACGGCGCGCTCGAGCCCGGAGCGGCTCTCCGCCTCGAGGCGTTCGTAGTACCGCGTCAACGTTGCCATGGCCGACTGCACCGCGCAGAGCGCTGCCCGCGCGTCGTGCACGCGTTCCTCGTCCCGCGCCCTGGACTCGTCGAGTCGCTCGCTGACCCGCGACAGCCGGTCGCTCAAGGAGATCAGGCTGTTGCCCTGGTCGGAGAGCACTGCCAACAACTCATGGCCGGTCGCGAAGCACCAGACCATGCCGGCGGTCAATTGCAGGCAGGCACTCGCAAGGAGCCAGTGCCGCGGGTCGTCGTACGACGCAGCTCGCGCCGCCTCGGTGAATGCCACCGCAATGGCCGCTAGCCCCAGCCAGATCCAGCGCGCTTGCCCCTGCAGCCGACCGCGGACGAAGCTGCCGATTGCGAGGAGGGTCCAGACGCCGGCCATGGCAACGCCCAGACGGGTTCCGAGTTGGTCGCCGGTCAACCTGCCGCCGGTGTTGACGTCCCGGTAGAAGAGGGCGTCCAGCACCAGCATGGTGACCGCCCCGAGCCCGATGAGCCGACCGGGCCGTACAGACGCAGTCACGGTAGGCGCAACCAGAGCGCAGAGAAGGACGAAAAGGACAATGAGGCCGTTGGCCGCCCGGACCAGCGGTACGGCGGGGCCGGGCATCGAGACGCGCAGCAACGCGGGCAGCACGCCGACAGAGCCGAACAAGATCAGTGCGCTGCCATACATCGCCACAGTGGCCTCGCCGGTCATCCGCCAGCGGATGAGGCTCAGCGCGCCGGCCAGCGTGACGAGCATGGCGGCGAGGACTCGGACGACGACGAACGCGGTGTCGGCCGAATCCGCCGACAGAAGGTGACCGAGCATCAGAGGAACGGCCAGCCCGCTCACCAGGACCATGGCTCCAACGGCGGTCAGCGTCTGGCCCGCCGGTGGGCGCATGTGCGCGAGGGCGCGCTGCCGCCGATCCGGTCCGGCGTACGCCGGGCTCGTCGAGTCCATGAGCCACCCCCCAAATGGTCGTGACTCGACAAGATTGATGAAACTCAGTCAACCCCCGCACGCGGGGTCATAAACGCTGTCACAACCGCAGGCGGCCTCAATGGGCTGTCTACAGGTCGTAATACCGAGCGAGTGTCGCGGAACGTGCCTTCTGACCTGCGCGTTCGTCCGAGCGACCAAGATCGTTTGCTCTCCGTTTGCTCGCGGATTAGTACCAACCTGCTGCACCGACGAGGCCGCGGACCGGCACTACTACGGGGTGCGGCGTGTGATGTCTTGGCTGGAACAACGCGCGGTCGCCGGAATTGCCCGACGCACTCTGACCCGCAATAGGTTTGCGTCGTGACATCGATAGCTCCCACGTGGATCGTTCTTGCGCGCGACGTGAGCGAGAGCGTCGTGGTGTCGGGTCAACGTCGCACCGTGGTGGCCGCCGTGCTCGACGCAGCCACGGGCATGGTGGTGAACGTCACGCCCGGAACTTCGTCGGAGGACGTGCTGCGGCGCGCGCTCAAGGGCGCGTTGGTGAGACCAGCCGCACCGTTACCCAAGGCCGTGCCGGAGCTGCTTGTGTGCCCACCCGAACTGGTTGAGTCCGTTCGTTCGGCCGCCGCTGCCCTGACAAAGCTCGCCGGAGCCCAGATAACCGAAGGCGCCGGCATGGATGACGCCGAGGAAATCTTCGACTCCATCGTCGGCCACATGCAAGGCCGCGAGCAACCGGTCGATCCGCCTGGTGTCGGCGACTGGCGGATCCTGTACGACGCGCTCAAGTCGTACGTGGACGCAACCCCGTGGCGGCGGTGGACCGATTCGGACTGGTTCCGGACGACGCTGGAGATCGATGGCGCAAGCGTCGAGCGAGCGTGCCTCGTGCTTGGGAACGCCGGATTACAACACGGCTTCAATGCCGTTGCGGACCCTGAGATGTTCGAGCGCTTGGCCGTCGATGAGAGCAGTCGACGAAACCCTCTGCAGCACATGGATGAAGCGCTCGTCGTCCATCTCGATCCGTGGCGCGAGACCAAGGGTGTCTACGCGGACAAGGCTCGGCGCTATGGCTGGCCGTCCGAGGAGCGGTTTGTCCCCAGCCTGCTGACGGTTCGCGATGGTGGGCCGGCGGATCTGAGCTGCACTGATACCCGTCTGCTGACACTCGCCTTACAGGCAGTGCTCACGGAAGACGCGCGCCGACTCACGGTCGTCAATGCCGCCGCTTCGGCAACCACCACCGGTGAGGTTGTTTTCGACGACGGCTCCATTGGCCTCTTCCGGGTGACCCGGCCCCGGTAGAGGATCCGGGTGGTAGCAGCAGTTACTGCGCCGTGGTGTGAATCGAGATCGACACCGATAGCCGGCGCTCCCCTACTTCCACTTCGGATACCTGGGAACCAAAAATCGGGCCTCGGCGTCCCTGAAAGTGGTCCTCCGCTATCCGAAGTGGGTGTAGTGAAGGTGCCGTTCCTTCTCGTTCGGCAGTCGCGCGACCCAGAGGTGGGGCCGTGGCAGGCTCCTGTCATGCATCAGTGGGT
>JAICMI010000119.1 GCA_025929315.1 Frankiaceae bacterium | reverse complement strand
TGACCTGGGACCTGACCAGCCTGCTCGGCCTCACCGGGCACTGCGGTGAGCTGCGCGACTCCGCCACCCTGCTCCCACCCGCAGCGATGCGGGACCTGCTGGCCGGCGGCGGGCGGGTGCGGCGGATGGTCATCGACCCCGACACCGGCGAACAGCTCGACCTCACCCCCATCACCTGGCTCCTGCCCGCCACCGACGGACGGGCCCACCGCCAACCGTTGGTATTGACGGTGACGACCACCAGGCAGCGGTGGGACGACCTGCCCGACCAGCTGCGCCAGGCAGTCGATGCCAGCGACCACAAGGTGATGCTGCGTGAGCTGCTCGACCACCCCTTGACGGCCGACGACCTCGACAACACCCCCGACGCCGAAACCCCGTCACCGGCGCTCGCGGAGTTCACCGCCAGCCGCGCCGCTCACCCGGTCAACCCCTGCGCCGGACCCACCGCCGCCTCCGCCGCCGACCTCGACCACCACCACGCCCAAAGCGAGGGCGGCAAGACCACCCGCACCAACCTCGGACCCCTCGTCCGCCGCTGGCACCGCATCAAAACCTTCGGAGACTGGACCGTCCGCCAGATCAACAGACGCTGGCAATGGACCAGCCCCACCGGCCGCAAATACACAACCGAACCCCACGACTACCGGCTCGGACCTTAGCTCTCGTCGCTAGGTCTCTCAGCCGACGCACAGGAGCGACACAGGTTCGTCGGACGTTCAGCCACGACCGTCGTACGCATGACCTCGACATCGCTGGACGTCAGCGCCACGGCGCCAGGTGTGACCGCTCCGCCGACTCTTGACCTCGTCGTGCCCGTGCACGACGAGGCGCTTGACCTTGCCTCGAGCATCCGCCGGCTGCATGCGTTTCTCGCGACGTCGTTCCCGTTCCCGACGCGGATCACGATCGCGGACAACGCCAGCACTGACGCGACCAGCGACATTGCTGCGCGGCTTGAAACTGAGCTGCCGGGTGTGCGCGTGCTGCACCTACCGGCCAAAGGGCGCGGACGCGCATTGCGGGCGGCGTGGACCGGCAGCGACGCAGCAGTGGTCGGCTACATGGACGTCGACCTGTCGACCGACCTCGCCGCACTGCTCCCGCTCATCGCTCCGTTGCTCTCCGGCCACAGCGACGTCGCAATCGGCACTCGGCTGTCCCGGGCGGCGCGCGTCAGTCGTGGGTCCAAGCGCGAGGTCATCTCACGGGCCTACAACGCGCTCCTGCGCGGCGTGCTCGGCGTCGGGTTCTCCGATGCGCAATGCGGTTTCAAAGCCGTCCGCACCGACTGCGCGCAACGACTGCTTCCACTCGTCAGGGACGATTCCTGGTTCTTCGACACCGAGCTGCTTGTCATCGCGGAACGGGCGGGTTTGCGCATCCATGAAGTCCCCGTCGACTGGGTCGACGATCCGGACTCGCGCGTCGACATTGTGTCGACAGCCGTGGGCGACCTGCGCGGCGTCGCCCGGTTGATGCGCGACCTCGGGACCGGCCGGCTGGACCTCGGCTCGGTTCGCGATCTTCGAGCCGGCGCGAGGCGCCACGCTCAAGGGCTCGCGGCGCAAGTGCTGAGGTTTGCCTGCATCGGCCTCATGAGCACTCTCGCCTACGTCTTGCTGTACCTCCTAATGCGCACCGGGTTGCCTGCACAGAACGCCAACGCGTTGGCGCTTCTCGCCACCGCTATCGGCAACACCGCCGCCAACCGAAGATGGACGTTTGCCATGAGCGGCAGCGAAGGCGTCCTTCGACAACACGCGCAGGGGCTTGCCGTGTTCGTCGCGGCTCTGCTGATCACCGCCCTTTCGCTGGCCGGCCTGCACGCCGCCGACCCACATGCCTCACGCGCCACGGAAGCCGCCGTCCTCGTCGTCGCCAATCTCGCTGCGACCGCGATGCGGTTCGTCGCACTCCGGAAGTGGGTCTTCGCATGAGCACCCAGATCGCTGAACGTCCCGCCCAGACGCCACCGGCGCCCGGCGCGCCGCACCGTCCGCGATGGGAGCGACCCAGCCTCGCCGTGCTGCTCGCCTCGACCGCCGTCCTCTACTTGTGGGGACTCGGCGCATCCGGCTGGGCCAACGGTTTCTACTCAGCCGCTGTGCAGGCTGCCTCGCACAGCTGGAAGGCGTTTTTCTTCGGCTCGTTCGACTCGTCCAACTTCATCACCGTCGACAAGCCGCCGGCCTCGCTATGGGTGATGGACGTCTCCGCCCGCATCTTCGGGGTCAGCTCCTGGAGCATCCTCGTGCCCGAGGCGTTGATGGGCGTCGCGTCGGTGGCACTCCTCTACGCGACGGTACGACGCCGGTTCTCGCCCGTTGCCGGACTCATCGCCGGCGCGGTGCTGGCGACGACACCCGCAGCGGCGCTGATGTTCCGGTTCAACAACCCGGACGCGCTGCTGACTCTGTTGCTGGTAGGCGCGGCCTACGCCATGGTTCGTGCGCTCGAGCTCGCTGGCACGCGCTGGCTCATCGTGGCCGGAGGCCTCATCGGCTTCGCGTTCCTCGCCAAGATGTTGCAAGCGTTCCTCGTCGTACCAGGCTTTGCCGCGGTCTATCTCTTTGCCGCACCAACGCCTCTGGCACGACGTTGCCGGCAGCTGGCGCTCGCCGGCGTCGCGATGGTCGCCTCTTTCGGTTGGTGGGTGGCAGTCGTTGCGTTGACCCCGGCGTCTGGACGCCCTTACATCGGCGGCTCGCAGCACAACAGCGTCATCGAGCTGATCCTCGGCTACAACGGGTTCGGCCGGCTCACCGGCAACGAGACCGGCAGCGTCGGCGGCGGTGGACGGGGCGGCACCGGGATGTGGGGGCCTACCGGCATCACCAGGCTGTTCAACAGCGACTTCGGCGGACAGGTGTCCTGGCTGCTGCCCGCTGCGCTCGTGTTTCTCGCCGGACTGCTCTACCTCGTACGACGTCGACCGCGCACCGATGAACGACGCGCGCAGCTGTTGCTGTGGGGAAGCTGGCTGGTCGTCACGGGACTGACGTTCAGCCTGGCCAAGGGAATCATCCATCCCTACTACGTGATCGCACTTGCACCCGCGGTCGGGGCCGTCATCGGCATCGGTGCCGACGTGACGTGGCGGGCACGCCATCGACTCGCCCCGAGACTCATCCTTGCGGGCGCCGTCGCCGTCACCGCTTGGTGGTCGTGGACGCTCCTCGACCGCACGCCGACGTGGCAGCCATGGCTCCGCACGCTGGTGCTGTTCGGCGGACTGCTGGTTGCGATCGCCATTGGGATCGGTGACATCCGGCACCGGCAGCTTGCCGTCGGCGTCGCTGGGGTCGGGCTGGTGACTGCGCTAGCGGGGCCCACTGCATACGCCGTCGAGACCGCGGCCGGCTCCCACACCGGTGCGATTCCGTCCGCCGGGCCGGCCGGACAGCGCTTTCCCGGTCCGGGTGGTCGAGGGGGACTTCTCGACAGCAGCACCCCGTCGAGTGACCTCGTTGCTGCGCTACGTAGCAACGCCTCGCACTATCGATGGGTGGCAGCGACGATCGGCTCCAACAACGCCGCCGGCTTGCAGCTCGGCACCGATCTGCCGGTGATGTCGATCGGCGGTTTCAACGGCACCGATCCGACACCGACGCTCGCCGAGTTCCAGAAGCTGGTGGCGGCCGGCGACGTCCACTACTTCATCGCCGGAGGACGCATGGGCGGCCCGGGCGGCCTGGGCGGCCCGGCGTCGACGTCGTCTGCCATCACCGCCTGGGTGGAAACCAACTTCACTGCGATCAACATCGGCGGAATGGTCGTCTACGACGTCGGGTAGTAGGCAGGCGTGCCTGATCTATCAACGACCCAAGACGTCACGGGGGTCAAGCGCAATCGACGCGGACACATCGGGCGACGTGTCGCTCTGAGCGTGGTCGCGTTGATTGTTGCTGCCGGCGCGACCGGCTGGCTCGGCGTCCACGCCAACACAACGACTGCGAGCTCACATGGCTATCACCTCAGCCTCACCTATCCGCGGGTGGCGCGAGCCGGTCTCGACATCCCATGGGAGCTGCGGTTGACCTCGCCGGACGGTTTCGACAGCGACATCACCATCGCCATCTCCGCCGACTACTACGACATCTTCGAGTTCCAGGGGATGCACCCGGAACCATCGGATGAGACGTCGGACGGCAAATTCGTCTACCTGACGTTCTCTCCGCCCAAGACCGGCAACGTCTTCACCACTGCGCTCGACACGTACGTACAACCGGCCGCCCAGATCGGTCGGCATGCCACGACGACCGCTGAGATCGACGGACACGTCGTCGCATCGGTCAGCTACACGACAACGGTGATGCCGTAATGGAAATCGTCGTCCGAGCTGCTGTCATCTTCATCTTCCTCTGGATCATCACCAGGGCAGTGGGGCGCAGCTCGCTCGGTGAGCTCTCAACCTTCCAGCTGCTGCTCTACGTCACCATGGGCGATCTCGTCCAGCAGGCCATCACGCAGCAGGACTACTCAGTGACCGCGGGCATCCTGGCGGTCTCGACGTTCGCGTTGCTGACCGTCGTCTTCGGCTGGGTCAACTGGCGGTTCGCGCGCACGCGCCCCCTTCTCCATGGGCTCCCGCTGGTGATCGTCAAGGACGGCGAGCCGCAGCTCGCCGCCATGGCCCGCGAGCGGATGACGTTGACCGACCTTTACTCCATGGCGCGTCAGCAGGGGGTCGGCAACCTCAGCGACGTCGACATCGCTGTGCTCGAGACCGACGGCAAGGTGTCGTTCTTCACCAAGGACAGCCAGAGTCAGGGCGCACCGGACTCACAGCCCACCGCCGGTTAGAACCGGCGGCCGCTCAGCGCGCGTCGCGCCGCTTCAGGTTGAGGATGCTCAAGAACGTCGAGCCGAGAATGACCTGGAACCCGAGCACACCGAGAACGACGGCGCACGTGCCGAGTCGGAACGCCGCAGGTGCCACCGTGCCGAGCGGGTCGCTTGTGCGCGACATGAAGAGACTGACCGCGATGCCCACAACGGAGGCGAGGACGAGCAGGATGCCTGTGACGAGGCCTGCCTCAAGGGTCAAGCGGTCGACCAGTGAGGAGACGTTGCGCCGCATCGGCGGCAGCAGTCGCTGTGTCGCCCCGAACACCCGGGCGAGCAGCGAGAACTGGACCGCTTGAAAGCCCGCGATCACCAGCCCACCGGCCGCGACCAGCAATCCCTCGGCGAACCGGCCCTGACCCGGGATGACGACCCCGCTGCCCAGCAGACCTAGTCCGACGAGGCCGACGAGCAGGAGAGCGAGACCGGGATAGAGCAGCAGCCAACGCGGGCTGTACAGCAGCAGGAAACGCAGATGCCGCCAACCATCGCGCATGCTGCGCAAGTGCGGCGGCCGGCTCCGCCCGTCCGGGTGCAGGACGACCGGCACCTCGTCGATGCGGTGGTTGGCGTGCGCCGCCTTCACGACGAGCTCGCTGGCGAACTCCATCCCCGTCGTACGCAGGTCGAGCTCGCGCGCGGAGTCCCGCCGTACGCCGCGAAGCCCGCAGTGGAAGTCGCCGATGTGCGTGCGGAAGAACAGGCGCCCGATGAACGACAGAGCCGGGTTGCCGATGTAGCGGTGATGCCATGGCATCGCCCCGGGTTCGATGCCGCCGTGGAAGCGGTTGCCCATGACGAGGTCGGCGCCGGCACGGAGCCGATCGAGCAGGTCGTGCAACGCCGTGAACTCGTAGCTGTCGTCTGCGTCACCCATGATCACGTAGCGTCCGCGCGCTGCGTCGATGCCCTGGATGAGCGCGGCCCCATAGCCGCGCCGAGGCACCTCGATCGTGCGCGCTCCGCATCGACGCGCGATTGCGGCCGAGTTGTCGTCGCTGCCGTTGTCGGCGACGAGCACCTCGCCGGCAACGCCTTGGCGGTCGAGGAACGATCGCGCCTTGCCGATGCAAGTAGCGAGCGTCTCCGCCTCGTTGAGGCACGGCATCAGGATCGTCAGCTCGAGCGCCGATTGCTGTCTGTTACCGACCGGTGACTCGACAGGAGGCAGGGCTGTCACGAAGGTTCGATTCCCATTCCTCAGGAGGACGAACTTCGCGAATCGCCCACGTGACGCGGCGTGTCCGCGCTACAACGATGTGTGCATCGAGGGGGGACCCGCTCGGGGCGGCTGACCGCGGTCGTCACCGCGGCAGCCGGCGTGCTCGCGGTTGCGGTCGTGGGCCCGGCGGGCGCCAGTGCAGTTCCCGCGCGCACGCATGCGCGCCTCGCTCTCAGCGTTGCCCCCGTGCCGCTCGCCCGCTGGCAGCTCGCGGAGACGACCGGTACGACGGCCCACGACGACATCGCCGGTCGCGACGGTTCCGTCCTCGGACCGGTCCGGCTCGGCCAGGTGGCTCAGGGTCCGACGGTCACGTCCTACGGGTTTGCGGGCGGACGAAGCTCGGTCGCAGCGCCCGCGACCGGCCTGGTGCCGTCGACCCGCGCGGTCAGTGCGTGGGTGCGGTTGCCGCGCGCGCCGCGCCCTGCCGGTGGCAGCGTGCTCGACCTCGGCTCGATAAGCGTCGCCGTAAGCCGGACCCGGCTGGCGGTGTCGACATGCGCGGTGGCCTCGCCGTGCGCCACGCGACTGCTGCCTGTCCGCTTCGCAGATGGGGCATGGCACCAGCTCGCCGCCTCGATGAGCGGGGGACAGGTCACCGTCTTCGTGGACGGCGCGCCGGCCGGGACTGCTCTCGCGACTGCGGCGGACCGGCTGCCCGCTGACGGCGACGTCGCGATCGGTCGTGGCTTTCACGGCAACATCGACCGCGTCACGCTGTGGGACCGCGCGCTGACCGCGGGCGTCGTAGGAACCGAGTTCACCAATGGTGCGTGCCCGCAGAGCGACGGGCCGGTCCCCACGACTCAGCCGGCGCCGGCACGCCCACCCGCGCTTCCGCTGCACACTCGCGGACGGTTTGTCGTTGATGCAAACGGTCAACGGGTAAAGCTCGCCGGCGTCAACTGGTACGGCGCAGACCAGCTCGACCACGTACCCGCCGGCTTGCAATGCCAGCGCGTCGACGCGATAGCGGCACGCATCGCGGCCGATGGCTTCAACGTCGTCCGTCTTCCGTGGGCGACGACGACCTGGAGTGGAAAAGACAAGCCGGTGCCACCGGTGGCAGTCGCCGGGGACCCGTCACTGCGCGGGAAAACTGCGCGGCAGGTCTTCGATGCGGTCATCGCGTCTCTTGCCCGCCACGGTGTCCTCGTCATCCTCGACAACCACGTCACGAGGCCGCGCTGGTGTTGCTCCGGCACTGACGGCAACGGGTTGTGGTGGGAAGGCTATGACCCGCAACACCCGCCGCGTTGGCATCAGCTGGGCCGCCGGCAACGACTGCATCGGTTCCGGGTCGGCGAGCAACGATGGTTGTCGGCGTGGCGTCGGATCGTCCGGCGCTATGCAGTGTCCGGTGCCCACGCCCAACCCATGGTCGTCGGCGCAGACCTCCGCAACGAGGTTCGTCCCGACTACACGCTCGGCATCACTCCGCACTGGCGGCGTGCACGTGGGGCACCGTGGGCCGACTGGCCGCGGGCCGCGACGCGCGCCGGCGACGCGGTCCTGTCCGTCAACCCGCGGCTCCTCGTCGCTGTCGAGGGACTTCAGTACGCAGCCGACCTCCGTGGTGTCGCACGGCAACCGATCCGGCTCGCTCGCGCTCATCGGCTCGTCTACTCTGCGCACGACTACTCCTGGACCCAGTCGTCGCACGCTCGGCTGCATCGGGTCCTCGGTCGTCGATGGGGTTGGCTACTCGCCCAGCACCAAAGGCTCACGACTCCCGTGCTGGTCGGCGAGTTCGGCACCTGCCATCCCGAGGAGTGCGGAGGCGCCGAGGCGGCGTGGTTCAAGGCCCTCACGCGCTATCTGGCTGCTGGTGATGTCGACTGGATCTACTGGTCGATCAACGGGACCGGCGGGCGGGGTGCCGTCGAGCCGACAACCTGCGCCGCGACGTTGCGATTCCCGGGTTGCGGGGAAGGCTACGGACTGTCCGATCCCTCGTGGAGCCGGGACGTTTCGGCTGCACTCATGACTGAGCTGCACCCGATCATCGCCGCCACGCAGGGACCGTGAACGCAGCGCCACGGCAGGAGAGCCGGGTGCAGACGCGAAGACGGAGAGTGTGGTTGCGGACCCGACCGTAGTGGCGCCGGCGCTCACGCCGGCGGACCGACTGCTGCAGCGCTGGCGGATCCGCAAGGCCTTGCCGTGGATCCCGACCGGTGCGCGGGTGCTCGACGTCGGGTGTGCCGACGGCGCTCTGGTCCGGCTGAGCGACGGCCGCATTGCGTCTGCAGTCGGCATCGACCCTGCCGCCACCACCCGCACGGATGGCACCTTCGAGAGCCGCACCGGCACCTTCCCCGCCGCCGTTCGCGATGACG
>JAICMI010000132.1 GCA_025929315.1 Frankiaceae bacterium | reverse complement strand
TCGAAGGTCAACGCACGGTCGAAGCGGCCGGGGCGCAACAGCGCCGGGTCGAGCGAGTCGGCGCGGTTGGTCGCGGCGATGATGAGCACGTTGGCGCGCGGTGGCACCGGCTTCGCGATCTGACGGTGGGCCGGCAGCAGCAGGTTGATCGCTTCGATGACCTTGCCCTGCAGCTTCTGCGCACCGGTCGGGCTGTCGAAGGACTGCATCTGCACGAGCAGCTCGTTGACGACGCCACCGACGCCCTCACTGGAGCCAAAGGCGTTGGTGACCGGCGCTGACTGCGCGACGGTGAGGAACTCGCCCGGCATGCTGCCGACGCTGCCGCAGCACTGCACCGAGGACGCCACCGACGACACGGCCCGGGAGAGGTCGGGCGCGGCGGTCATCGACAGGCCGCGACGGGTCGCGCCGATGGCGTCGATCTCCTCCATGAACGCGATCGCCCCGCCGTGCTGGAGTGCGGCCTTGCGTGCGGCCTTGAAGAACCCACGGATCTTCATGGCGGTCGCGCCGTAGAACATCGACTGGAACGACGTGCCGGAGACAAAGAGGAACGGCACGCCGGCTTCGCGCGCCATCGCCTTGGCGGTGTAGGTCTTGCCGGTGCCGGGCGCGCCTTCGAAGAGGAGGCCACGTCGCGGCGTGCCACCCATCGCGCCGGCGAACGCCTTGTGAGCGAGGAAAAGGTTGAGCGAGCGAATGACCTCTTCTTTGACCGGCTCGATGCCGACGACGTCGCTGAGACGAACGTCGATCTGCTCCGGGCGGTAGAGGGTGTGCGGAGAACGACCGAAGAAGATGAACGGGCCGACCACTGCCAGGATGAGAACGGCGAACAGCAGGACGGGCATGACCATGATCCAGTTGATGCTCGGGAACTGGACCAGGTTGACCGGCTCGCCCGCGGCAATGCGCACCCACAGGAACAGCGCCGGCGCCCCGACAATGGCGGCGATGCGCATGAGGCGCTTGCGCCGCATCTCTTCACGGTTACGACCGACGTCAGCGCCGGCGACACTCATGACTGTGCTGCCACTCGCGGCCAGCAGCGGGAGGGTCTGGCCCGCGGCTGCGTTCTGTCGGTTCATGTGAGCCGTCCCTGAGTAGGGCAGATCCGGCCGGGTGGCTTCTGGGAAATTTCTCCGCGAAGACTCAAGTACCTGGTCGGCGCTGCCGAAAATGTGGCTGGCGGTGCTGTACCCGCAGTTTGACACCGGCAATGACGCCTGGCTATGAGTCGGTCGTCGTTTCACCCGTTCGGCGCACTGGACGCGACGGGCTTTCAGATTCCGACAAACAGGTCCTCTTCGACCTCGCCGTCCGACGGCGGATTCCCCTTGATCAGCCGGAAATGTTCGAGGCCGAACGCGCGCTGACCAATGTTGTTGGACAACGCGAAGAATGGGCCGTCGACTTCAATCTGCGTGCGATGTGCACGCATCGAGTCGATTTTGGCGTCGAGGTGGTCACGGGCATCGATGCGCGTGGTGATGCTTTCGTCCGGGTCGCCGAAGTTGAGGTCCTCGGGCGCCGTCACTCCGAACGGCGCCTCCTCGCCCAGCTCTTTCAGCGCCTCCCAGCCCATCCGAAGGAACGAGACCGGCAGCGCGACGTAGTAGAGCTTCGTCGGCTGCCACGGCTCGCCTTTGTCGGCATAGCGGTCCGGATCGCCCGAGGCAACGAATGCGGCGACCGCGACGCGATGCGCCTGGATGTGGTCAGGATGTCCGTAGCCGCCGTTCTCGTTGTAGGTGACGACGACTTGCGGGCGCACCTCCCGCATCACAGCCACGAGCTCCCCGACCGCCTCGTCGACGTCGGCTCGCCAGAAACAGTCGGGACGGTCGTTGCTCGGCTCGCCCATCATCCCGGAGTCGCGCCAGCGGCCGGCGCCGCCGAGGAACCGGTGATCGGTGACGCCGAGAGCCTTCATCGCGTCGTCCAGCTCGCCGATTCGATGCTCGCCGAGGGCGTCGTCCTTGTCGGCGGCGAGATGGGCGAGCTCGGGAACGAGAACCTCGCCTTCCTCGCCCAGGGTGCAGGTCACGAGAGTGACGTGCGCTCCCTCGGCGGCGTACTTCGCCATGGTCGCCCCGGTGGCGATGCACTCGTCGTCGGGATGAGCGTGGACGAGCAGCAGTCGACGGTCGGCCGTGATCACCCGGCCGAGGTTACGTGGAGACTCAATGAGGCGTAACGGGCGGATGGTGCGGAACGTCGCGGTCACTGACAACGCCCACCAGGTAGCGCTCAGCCAGCCGAACGTTGGAGCCCTGCCAGGTCCAGCAGTCGGCCGGAGACCAGGCAGCGCTTCAAAGATCCGCATGAGGTGCGGCGGTCGCACCTCAGACGTTGAAGCGGAACTCGACGACGTCACCGTCTTGCATGACGTAGTCCTTGCCTTCCATGCGCACCCTGCCCGCGGCCTTGGCTGCCGCCATCGAGCCGGCCGCGACGAGATCGTCGTAGGACACGATCTCGGCCTTGATGAAGCCGCGTTCGAAGTCGGTGTGAATGACGCCGGCGGCCTGCGGCGCGGTGTCGCCGCGGTGGATCGTCCACGCGCGTGACTCTTTCGGTCCTGCGGTGAGATAGGTCTGCAGTCCGAGCGTCTCGAAGCCGACGCGCGCGAGAATTGCCAGACCCGACTCCTGCTGCCCGTACTCCTGCAGCAGCTCGGCCGAGTCAGCCTCGTCGAGGCCGATCAGCTCTGACTCCAACTTCGCACTCACGAAGACGGCAGGCGCCGGCGCGACGAGGTCGGTCAGCTTGGCACGCATGCTCGCGTCGCCGAGTGCGGTGTCGTCGAGGTTGAACACGTAGATGAAAGCCTTGTCGGTGAGCAGGAACGACTCTCGCAACGCCGAGCGGTCGAGGGTCGGATCGCTGCTGACCGGCCGCCCGGCGTCGAGAACGGCACGTGCCTTCTGTACGGCGTCGAGCTCGGCGCGCTTCTCCGGCTTCATACGCGCCTCGCGTTCCAAGCGTGCGAGCCGGGTGTCGACCGTCTGCAAGTCAGCGAGGACGAGCTCGGTGTTGATCGTCGCGATGTCCTCGGACGGGTCGACGCGACCGTCCACGTGCGTCACGTCAGGATCGTCGAAGACGCGGACCACCTGGCAGATCGCGTCCGCTTCGCGGATGTGCGACAGGAACTTGTTGCCCAGACCCTGCCCCTCGCTGGCGCCACGCACGATGCCGGCGATGTCGACGAACGTCACCGTCGCAGGCACCGTCTTGGCGCTCGCGAACATCTCGCTCAGCACGCTTAGTCGCGGGTCGGGCACGTTGACGATGCCGACATTGGGGTCGATCGTCGCGAACGGGTAGTTGGCGGCGAGGACGTCGTTCTCGGTCAACGCGTTGAACAGCGTCGACTTGCCCACATTGGGCAGTCCGACGATCCCGATCGACAAGGCCATGACCCCATTGTCACCTGGGTCCGTCTTCAGGATCGCCCGGTAGTTTCCCGCACGATGGCTCTCGACGTGAGCGTGATCGTCCCGGTCTACAACCCCGGGGAGTACATCGAGCCCTGCATCCAGTCGCTCGTCGCTCAGAGTCTGCCTCCGGAGCGCTACGAGGTGATCTTCGTCGACGACGGCTCCACGGACGGCACACCGCAGCGACTCGACCAGCTCGCCAAGGAGCGTTCCAACGTCTCCGTCTTCCACGAGCCGCACTCCGGCTGGTCCGGCCGGCCGCGCAACGTCGGCATCGACGCATCCCGCGGTGACTACGTCTTCTTCTGCGACCATGACGACTGGCTGGGGCCGGAGGCGCTCGAGCGGATGGTCGCGACCGCGCGGCGCACGAACGCCGACATCGTCGTTCCCAAGATCGTGGGCCACGGGCGAGGGGCTCCCCGGGAGCTGTTCCGCGCCAACATCGACGACGCGACACCGTGGACGACGCACCTCATGTCCAGCCTCACCCCACAGAAGCTGTTCCGCCGTTCGTTCCTGGAGGAGCACTCCATCCGCTTCCCGGAGGGAAAGCGGCGACTCGAGGACCAGGTATTCGTGGTCGAGGCCTACCTCACGGCCGAGCACATCGCGGTGCTCGCCGACTACCCCTGCTACCACCATCTGTACCGGGGCGACCGCGGCAACGCGGCCAGCGTGCCGATCGAGCCGGTGGGCTACTTCGGCAACCTGCGCGAGGTCATCGACGTCATCGAGGCGCACACGGCTCCGGGTCCCGAGCGCGACCTTCTGCTCCTGCGTCCGTTCCGCAACGAGATGCTGCGCCGGCTCGGCCACAGAAAGTTCGTCAAGGCCGACCCGGCGAGCCGCGAGCTCCTGTTCGGTGAGATCCGCCGGCTGATGGAGGAGCGGTTTCCGCCGGACTTCGGCGACCGCTTCGAGGCCGTGTGGCGCATTCGCGCCGCCGCCGCACGGGCCGGCTCGACCGACGCTCTGCTCGACCTCGCGAGCCGTGTCGAGCGGCTGCAGGTCCGGGCGCGCGTCACCTCGCAGCGATGGTCGGACGACGCGTGGCAGGCGCGCATCGAGGCAGAGATGGTCTTCGACGACGGGACGCCGCTAGGTGTCCATCGAGTCGGCGACGACTTGTGGTCCCCCGACCCGAGACTGGTGCCCGACGGCATCGAGACCAGACCGGACACAACCGCGCAGCTGATGACCGCGGCCGGCACGGTGTCTCTCGTCAACCGCACCACCGATGAAGAGTGCCTGGTCCCGGACCGGCTCGGCACCGAGATGCGCGTCGAGGGTGACGTCGCGCGCTTCGTCTTGACCGGAGACGTGCGTATCGACCCGGGGACCATGGCTGCCGGTCGGTCGCTCGAGCCGGGGCGCTGGAAGATGATCGCCCGGCTGCACTGCGCCGGTGCGCTCAAGCAGGGCACGGTCACCGCGGACTTCGAGACGCCGGTCGTCCCGCGTCCCGCGATCACGACGCCCGGGGTGCCAGTCGTCCCGGTCCGCACGAAACAGGGTGCCCTGGCGCTGGACGTCCCATCGACCGCTCGGTCGTTGCTCGCGGCGGTCCTGGACCGGCCGCTGCGGGCGGCGAGCGTACGTCGGGGCGTGCTCGAGATCGGGCTGGACGTCGACGTCGCTCCGGATGCCGCGGCGTACCCGGTCAAGCTCGTCCTCCTCCGCCGCGGCAGGGTGGCGATGGTCGAGGCGCAGATCGTCGCCGATGCGGACGGCGGACTGCTGCGCACCTCGGGGGACCCGCAGCCCATCAAGAAGGCCCCGCGGCTGGCGCCGGGTGACTACCGGATCGGCGTGCCCCGGGACCGCCGATCCGACCGGCCGTTGCTGCTGGGGACGGTCCACATCGGACGACGGGGCCGGATCACCTCCATCGACACCTCGCCGCAGCGGCGGCGGCCAGGTCGGCAGTAGACACGTCCAGGACCCGGGCCCGGCCCGGCGCGTCGTACGGCGAAATTGTCGGCACCCCGGGCCACGATTCAGACATGGATCCCGCCGCCGTGATCATCGCGCTCGTCACGCTCGCCGCCGGCTTTGCCGCGGGTTGGGCGCTCGCCCGCACCCGCGGCGCCGGAGCGACGGCCGAGCGCGACGCAGCCCGGTCAGATGCGGCGACGCTGCGCGGTGAGCGGGACGGCATCGCGGAGCAGCTGAGGTCGGCCGAGAGATCCGCCGCGGAGGCCGTCGCCAGGCTCGACAGCGAACGAGCCTCCGCTGCCGAGAAGATCGCCCTGCTCGAGAGAGCTCAGGTGCAGCTCAAGGAAGCCTTCGCCAGCCTGTCGCAGGACGCGCTGCGCAAGAACCAGCAGCAGTTCTTCGAGCTCGCCGACCACCGGTTCCGGCAGGCGGGAGCCCCTCTTACCGAGACGCTCAACAAGGTCGAGGCGCAGATGCGCGCGATCGAGAAGGAACGCGCCGGGGCACAGCAGGCGCTCGTGCAGCAGATCGAGTTCGTGCGAGTCACCGGCGAGCAGCTGCGACACGAGACGTCGATGCTCGTCAGCGCGTTGCGCAAGCCGCAGGCTCGCGGTCAGTGGGGTGAGCTTCACCTTCGTCGCGCGGTGGAGCATGCCGGCATGTCCGACCGCTGTGACTTCGTCGAGCAGCTCACCGTCAACGACGGGGAGCGCACCCTGCGTCCGGACCTGGTCGTCAAGCTCGTCGGCGGCAAGCACATCGTCGTCGACGCCAAGGTCACGTTGGCTGCTTATCTCGACGCCTACGACGCCACCGACGAGGCGCTCCGCGAGGAACGGCTGAAGGCTCACGCGCGGCACCTGCGTCAGCACGTCGACCGGCTCGCCGAGAAGGCCTACTGGGCGCAGTTCGAGTCGACGCCCGAGTTCGTCGTGCTCTTCGTGCCTGGTGAGGCGTTCCTCGCACCTGCCCTCGAGCGCGACCCCGCGCTGCTCGACGACGCGCTGACCAAGCGGGTGCACATCGTCACGCCGACGACGCTGGTGTCGACGCTGCGCACTGTTGCCTATGCGTGGCAGCAGCAGGCCCTCGCCAACAACGCCCGCGACGTGTTCGAGCTCGGACGTGAGCTCTACAAGCGACTCGGGACCCTCGGCGACCACATGGACAAGCTCGGCCGCTCGCTCACAGGCGCGGTCAAGGCCTACAACGGCACGGTCGGATCGCTCGAGCGTCAGGTGCTCGTGACCGCTCGCAAGCTCAACGACCTCGAAGTCGTCGACGCCGAGCTCGCCGAGCCCACGCCGATCGAGGAGCCGATCCGCCCGCTGGGCGCCGCCGAGCTCGTCACCGCTGCTGAAGATGCACGGGCCGTCGTCGTACTGCCTGCGACAGCTGCCGGCGACGAGACCGTCATCGATCGGCCCGAGGATTACGGGCTGCTCGAGGAGTCTCCTGCCAGCCAGCGGGACCGCGCCACCGGCGCATAGCCGCTCAGCGCGCTTGAGCGCCCTTGGCGAGGTCGCGCCGGAGCTCCGGCGGAAGTGCGAAGGTCAGCGTCTCGGCTGCGGACGTCACCGGCTCGACATTGCCGAAATCACGCTCGGCCAGCCAGCCGAGCACGTCCTGCACCAGCGACTCGGGCACCGATGCGCCGCTCGTCACGCCGATCGTCCGGACGCCGTCGAGCCAGGCCGGATCGATGTGGGACACGTCGTCGACCAGGTAGGCCGCCGCCGCGCCCGCGTCGAGTGCAACCTCGACGAGCCGCACCGAGTTGGACGAATTGGCCGACCCGACCACGAGCACCAGATCGGACTCAGTGGCGATGTCCTTGACCGCTGTCTGCCGGTTTTGCGTCGCATAACAGATGTCGTCGCTCGGCGGATCGCTCAGCAGCGGGAACCGACGGCGCAAAGCCGCGACGGTTTCCATCGTCTCGTCCACTGACAACGTCGTCTGCGAGAGCCACG